>NZ_CP047591.1:319309-638618 GCF_010120715.1 Aminipila terrae | reverse complement strand
TTAAAAAAGAGAGAACTGAACAGGATAATCAATCCTAATCATACGCTGATTATAGAATGTGGAAACTATAAAATATCTGTCCGGGCAAATGCTTCAGTATCTTATTCCAATGAACGGTTGAGAAATGGAAGTAACTTCTGTGAGTTTCTGATTCAATGCACGGCATTTGAGCCTGTTTTTAAGAGAAGGAACGAAGAGGTTGTCTATTATTCAAGTGCCCGGTCCGTACCGATTTTTCCCATGATTATACCTGCATCAAAAGGTATTTGCTTTGGGCAGATATCACAGGATTCTATTCAGAACATAGTCAATGACGGAGACATAGAAACAGGATTTCTGGTGCGGTTTATTGCGGATGAGGGGGAAGTAAAAAATCCCAAAATCACAAATAACATAACCGGTAAATTCATAGAAGTAATTATAAATATGGAAAAAGGTGATATCGTTGAAGTTTCAACTATATCGGGGAACAAGTACGCTTCATTCATCCGTGGGAACAGCAGGACGGATATTTTAAATAATGTGACCAGAAAATCAACCATGAGTCTGTCGTTAAACACTGGAGCCAATGATATTTTAATTTCTGCAGCAAGAAATGAATCTAATTTGAATAATGTTATAAAATTTACACCTTTATATCTGGAGGTGGAGGAATAATGGATATCTTTGTTTTAAATCAGCTGCTTGAGAGAGTGGGTATCGTTGACGTATACACTTTTTTCAGCTGGACAACGGTTTACAACGATGTGGGTTCCTTTGAACTACATTGCGGAATGGAAAATTTTGATTTACTTCTGACGGACCGTATCATTCAGAACCCACAGGACAATAGGCATAGCGGTCTTGTTGAATTCATCAATACCGTCATTGACGATGAAGGTATTGAATCTCTTGTAATTAAAGGAAGGATGACAGAAGTTCTCCTGGAAAGAAGAGTAGCTTTAGGCAGCTATGCTTTTGAATCTATACAGCCAGCTGAAATGGTTCAAAAGTTGGTAAACGATAATGCAGTGTCATGCAGTGAAGTTGGGAGAAAAGTTCCCAATTTAGCTTTGGGTACTCGTGCAGAGGCAGATGAAGGTGTAGACAGCTATGCAGGAGCTAATGAATTACTTTTGGAAGAAATTAAAAAAATTTGTCAGAAGGCAATGATTGGCTTTAATCTCAGAATGGATGAAGAGGAAAAGAAATTCATCTTTGATACCTATAAAGGCGTAAACAGGACAGAAGAAAAAAATACCAAAACCTTTATAGAAACACACAAAGCTGTTGATATTCTAACAAATGGACAATTTGACCGTGACTTAAAAGGTTGGCAACAGATAGACGGTGGTACTAATTATCTGGGTATGGATATTTTGTCTTGTGAAAAGGGAAAGTTCAAAAAAACCAAGCTGAAAGACCGATACAAAAACTATTTAGATGAGGAGAAAACCAAATTTGAGTGGGTGTATTTTTATCGAAAGGCAGGCTACCTCTATCAGGAGGTAAGTCTCAACAATCAGCATGTATATTTTCTGGATATTTTTTGTGACAATCCTACAGATTCTGTATTGGGATATGGATTCTCAGATGCAGAAGGGGGGCATACCCTTTCTGTTGGAAAAACTAATGGCATGCAGAGATTTAACGCTCTTTATGTTCCGAAGATGTCTGACCAATACCAATTCTGTCTGGCACAGGGAGAACTTCCGGAAGAAGAAAATATTGCAGTTTATACGGAATATGCTGCCATAATTGACCTTACGGCCACCTTTGGCCCAGGTAAAGAGCCGGGGATTAACTGGTGCAAAGAAAATATCTATTATGATAATGGCTGGAATTATAAGGTTCAGATTATTGAATTCGTGGAGAACAATGTTCCACCTATGGTTTTAAGCAGAGACCGGGATAATCTGCTTGAAGTGCAGTACACCAAAAGCATTACTAATGTATGCAACTATATTTATGTTAAAGGTGATGGAAAAGACATCACTATAAGCATTGGAAACGAGACGGGCACCATGAGAAAGGAACGGTTCTTAGATTTGTCAGGGCAAATCCCAAGCAAGATTGATGATGTTACACTGCCGGAAACCAGTTACATTGCTATGCTTGAATCTGCTGCAAAGGCAGCCCTGAGAAAAATGGTTGCAAATGAAGTGGTGGACTGTGAATTGTATTTATTGAGTAACAGGCAATTTGGCAAGGACTTTTATTTAGGAGATATTGTGAATTGCGCTGATGAAAATATTGGTTTTTCAGTAAACTTAAGAATCTCAAGTGCCACAGAAAGCTGGGATGTAAACGGGTACAAGCTGTCTGTGAAGCTGGGAGAAGATATTCCGGATATTTATGAAACAATGAAATTAGTAACAAAGGGGGCAAAATGATATGAATAATTTTAGTCTGAAGGCAATGCCTTTTGATTCTGAAGTGATAACAAATCCGAAAACAGGTCAGGAAGAATACGACAGAGTGGCTCATTCTAAAGATCTGGCTGATTTGGTCAGAGCCTATTTTTCCAATGGGATATTGGTACAAGGTTCAGATCTGCTGACTAATGAGTTGCAGGTTGTAAACCTTTCTGCCATGAGCTGTGTAGTGAAGCCGGGAGGAATCATCATTAACGGCAGAACCGGATTCCTTGAAAATGAGCAGACTCTTGAATTTGATGTGGGTACACAAAATCCACGAATAGACAGGGTAGTGGCAGAGTTAAATATTGCAGAAAGAAATATTTACATAAGAGTGTTAAAGGGAATCCCAGCAGCTGATCCAAAACCCGTAGATATCATGCAGACAGAGGATATTTACCAGATACCGCTGGCACAGGTAAGGATTAATGCCAATCAGTCTGTCATAGCCAGTGTAACCGATGAACGTGCCGAACATATCAGCAATGTGCTTTTGAATCAGGCACCGAGAACAGATGTGCAGGCAGCAGAAATAAAAATCTCCGAAACAGTAAGAAACTTATATGGACTGTCGGCGGATAGTGGGAATGTGGAGAAGGCATTGCAGATAATTTTAAATAAGGTAGGAGCATCAATAGATACGTTAGCAGCATATAATGCAGGAAATGTAGACTCTATCCTTAATAAATTAATTAAAGTATATAAACATTGGAACTTTTTTCAATCTGGAGAAAGACTATTTGATGTTGTAACATACTTTTTTACAGACAAAAATGAAAAAGTGTTAACCAGTGCCTTCGAATTAAAGAGTGGAGGATGGAATCCAGGAAGTTCTAACGACTCGAAAACATGTTACTGCGTTAAACCTTTTATGCTTAATTTGTTAAGTCAAAATTCAAGTATAAACATACAATTTGATTCAAGTATAACTGGAGATTCTATGTCAGGTCCATGGATGAAATTGGAGGCAAATCTAAAATTGCTGGTTGCGGGACAAGTAATTAATATCTCCCATGCAGAGTCAAAGGAGTTTAACTCAAATGTTATTAATCAAAGTTTAGTTTTGCCCATGCCTGCTAGTGTTAGAGATTACGATTTTGTAGATGTATATTTAGAAATTAAATCATCAGGAGGCAAAAGTTCAGGATACTCACATAATGTTACCTGTAAAATTAATAATATATATTTTTTATAGAAACGTAGAGGGTAAGTTTAACTGTATAAACGAAAGTATAATGATATTACTATGTTAATTATTTTGGTGCTAAGCTTATAAAACAAATATTAATGAGGAATAGAAAATATGAAAGTTTGCATAAATTGGGAACATTGCAGTTTGACTCCCAGAAAAAGAAGTTTTAATCAAACATTCTTTGAATATGAATTTAATTATGATGTAGCAACCAGAAGTAAAGGACATTTAGAAAGACATGGTGTAGATACTCCGGGACAGAGGACTTAAAGATGCAAAGGTTGTAGCAGGCATTGTTGTGAAAACAGTGTGCCCGGCAGTTCTGGTTGAACATGGATTTTATACTAACAGAGAAGAACTTGTAAAATTGAAGGAAGATGCATTCAGAGAAAAGTGCTCGGATGCAGATGCCAAAGGAATATTACAGTATTTAGGAATATCCTGGAATGAAGAGGAAACAAAGATGGAGAAAAAGGAGACACACTGGGCAGAAAAGTATTTGGACAATCTGGAAGAAAAAGGGACTATAGATACCCCTTGACAATCTCTTTTATGGGTCAGGTGGAGGTAATGGTAACTTTGCAGGCGATCAGCCCAATATCCACAGAGCAATTTTGGTGGCAGTGGTAGTGGCCCTGGGGGTTACTGGGATCATCCAGATGGTTATAATGCATTGCCTAATCGTGGCGGAGGCGGCGGAGGTGGCGCATCAAGATGGCAATCTCCTGAAGTTGTCGGTGCTGGCGGAAATGGAAGTAGCGAAGTTATAATGATAGGATATTGGAGGTGAAAAAATGAATATAGCATTAATTAATAAAGAAACAAATAGCTGTGAAAACATAGCTGTATTTGAAGATATACAAAAAGCCGTAGAGCTGTTTGGAGAGCAATATATTATAGCAGAACAAACAGAGAATTATGGTATAGGTGACATATACAAAGATGGTATTTGGAGTAAGAAAGAATGTATTCCCGCAGAACTTCCACAGCAAAGACGGGAGCATGCTTATGAGACTATGCGATACAAAGCGGATCAAACCCCATTAATCTTGTGGAAAGAGGAAGCTCTTACAGTCAATGAAGCAAATAAGAAATGGATGATGTATTCAGCAGAGGGTTCTGAGATAGCAAACGAGTTATCTGTATTAATAGTCATGGCAAAGTCCTATATCCGGGAAATATATCCTGATAATGAGTAAATTTGAATGTTAATAATAAAGTAGGGGCTGATATATGGGGACAGAATTTTGGATACAGATGATTGTATATGCTGTATCACTTGGCAGCTTTGGAGGTGTAGTCCTCACAAAATTGAATAATCTTGAGAAAAAGCAGGATAAACATAATGGGCTGATAGAGCGAATGGTTGTAGTGGAGCAGTCTGTAAAATCAGCTCATCGCAGGATAGATGAAATAAAGGAAAGTGAGCATTATTATGAAGATTAACTGGAAACTCAGAATAAAAAATAAAACGACATTTGCAGCATTGATGGCATGTATCGTTACTTTAGTATATCAGATTCTTGGAATACTGGGTATCACGATACCTGTTTCACAGGATGAGATTATACAGGCTATTAGTGTGATATTAAACCTTTTAGTAACACTGGGCGTATTGGTAGACCCAACTACGGAAGGAACAAGTGACAGCCCGAGGGCGCTTACATATAACAGGCCTAACTAGAACAGGGCATGGAAGGCGGTATTTAAAGTCATGGATTTATGACTTATGAAATACCGCCTTTTTATTTGGAAAAGGGGCTTCTTATAATAAGTGCTAAAAAAACTTTTTACTGGCTTAAGTCGCCGAAAATCCCGAAATTAGTATGTTAACCTTATAAATGTACAGAAGATTGCTAGTAATCTATGGAAAGAGGAGTGTGGTAAGGAGGTGGATTAATATATTAACAATATTACAAATCAATACAGCTATAAATGAAAAAATGAAAAAGGCAATGGCCGGAACTGAATTTGAAAGTGTACCCTTGATATTTGAGGATAACACTGAGAGTTTAATAAGGCCTAGCATAAAAGTAGCTGTTGAGAACTTGAAAGTTGTAAAGCTGAACTCAAATTGCAGAGAAAAAACTTTTACTATTAATGTAACTTTCTTTGCTAAAGATATGTACAAATGTAAAACAGATAACAGCAAAATGCAGGAACTACTTGAAACTATCCTGCTGGAAGATATGTATGTAGAAAATATTTACATACCTGTTTTGAACCTGGATTCCGACTTAAAAGACGGAAACTTAAAAATCAGTTTTGAATTGTATATAGCGGAGTTAATGCCAGACACGGATTCCAGTGAGACTATGGAAAGTTTAAAATTTAAGGAGGAAGTAAATGATTAAATTACCTAACATTGAAGTAACATTTAAGCAGCTTGCCGGTTCACTAATTGAACGTAGTGAAAGAGGAATAGCTGTACTAATCGTAAAAGACGATACAGATAAAACCATTGGAGTAAAGGAATATAGTTCCATTCTTTCAGTAGAAAAGGATAAAGTAAAATATTCAGACGAAAATTTCCAGTATATCAAGGATATTTTCAATTTTTCACTAAATAAAGTGGTTGTAGTAAGAGTAGACAAAACTGGTGGAAAAATTGCAGACGCTCTTGCCATGATTGAGAAGAATGTAAAAACAGGCTGGATTACTATTGCCAGCGGTGTGGCTGAAGAATGGACTACTCTTGCTAGCTGGATTAAGTCCAAGGAGCAGGAAGAAAAGACTTACAAAGCTGTTGTATATAAGGCTGCCGTTACAGATTGCAAGCATTTAGTAAATTTCAGCAATGATTCAGTAACCTTTGCTGATACAAGAGGAAAAGTATCAGGAGAAAAATATTGCCCTTCATTAATTGGTATTTTAGCAAGCTGCAATGTAAAAAGAGGAACTACATACTTTAAGTGTGCAAATCTGACAAAGGTTGAAGAAGTGGCAGATAATCAGGCAGCAGTGGGCGCAGGTAAATTTGTTTTAATAAATGATCTCGACAGTGTTCAGATTGCTCTGGGTGTTAATTCCATGACAACAACGGATGGGAAGACTGCAACAGAAGATATGAAATACATAGATGTTGTAGAGGCCATGGATTTAATTCAGGATGACATCTCAAGTGTATTTAAGCATGAGTACCTGGGAAACTACAAAAACAATTATGACAATCAGATCCTTCTGATCAGTTCCGTAAACAGTTATTTTAAACAGCTTGCAAATCAGGACATTCTGGACAGCAGCTATGAAAATAAAGTAGATGTGGATGTGGAATCACAGAGATTAGCCTGGGTAGGAACAGGCAAGTCAGAAGCAGAAACTTGGACAGAACAGCAGGTAAAAAACAACGCATATAAGAGAACAGTATATCTGTATGGAGATATAAAGATTCTTGGTGCCATGGAAAATCTGCAGTTTAATATTAATTTAGCATAGGAGGTGGCTTTATGATTAATCAGAATAGAGTTTTAAGCGGATGTAATGGAAATGTGTGGCTTAACGGTAAACTATTAGCACAGGTAAAAAGTATTGAGGCTAAAATCACAGGCAATTTTGAAGAAGTAAATTTTGTGGGAGATTACACAACACACCACGCCTATACAGGGTGGGCTGGTGAAGGTACTCTGGTACTGCATAAAATCGACAGTACTGTTTTAAGTCTGGTAAAGAACACTTACAAAACAGGAGAATTACCAGATATTAATATAGTTACTCAGCTAAAGGATAATTCAACGGGAAAGTCAGAAAGAGTTTCACTGGGTAATGTGATCATTACAGAAATGATGCTTGCCAAGATTGAGGGCAAAGCACTGGTTGAGGAAGAAATACCTTTCAAATTCAGTGACTATGATGTACTGGAAACAATTTAGAACAATCTGATAAATTTTGTAAAAGGCTCTAATTTAATGAGTTAATAAAGTTAGAGCCTTAATTGGAGGGAAACATGAAAAAAGCAACATTTAAGGATTTGATTGCAAAGAAAAAGCAAAAAGAAGAAAGCTTGCATAAATTTAAAGAGATTGAAGTGAAGTCAATTGGCAAATCTCTGATCTTTAAAAAGCCCAGTGATGAAGTAATGCTTAGTGTAATGGATGATATTGGTACAACTGCTGATACAAGGACCATTACCACAGCATATAAAAAATTAATTTACAGAACCTGCGAAACGTTACAGGATGGAGAATTGCAAAAAGAACTGGAAATAAAAGATCCTTATGATACAGTAGATGCCATTTTTGATTTATCGGAAATTTTAACTATTGGTGAAGAGCTTTTTGAGTTTTCAGGGATTGCCAATGTAGGTGAAGAAATAAAAAACTCATAAAGGAAGATGATTACTTATATGAAATAGTAACCTTCTTCCTGGCAAGAGGTATATCACTTGAAGAACTCATCAATGCAGATCCTTATGAGAGGGTAATGTATGGAATTGCAAAAGAAAAGTATTGGCGAGAAGAAAGTGAAAAATATCAGGCCTTATTTGGAAAATAAAAAGCAAAGGAGGGATAAAAATGCCTCAACAAAGTGGTGATTCAGGTATAAAAGTAAGCGAGAAAACAATTAAGCAATTAGATCAGATAATAGCCAAGGTTAATAAATTAAAGAATAAGACCATAACAACCACAGTGAATGTCAAAGACAAGATAACCAAAACCCTGAATGAAGTTATTGTAAAAGCGAATAAGTTAAAGAATAAAACGATAACTACTACAGTGAATGTTAAAGACAGAATAAGCAAAACTCTGGGTGAAGTCATCTTAAAAATAAATAAGTTAAAGAATAAAACGATAACTACCACTGTAAACGTTAAAGGGAAAATAAGCAAAACTTTGAGTCAGGTTACAAGCGATATAAAAAACATAAAGAATAAGTATAAAAATACTACTTCTGATGATAAAGATGGAGAAAAGAAAGGTAATTCAAAATCAGCATTTGGAAAGGTTAAAGGCTTTATAAAAGATCATGCTGGAGATGTTGCTGGCTTTGCAAAAGAAAGTATAAGTGCAGCACAGGCTCAGCAAGCAACGGAATTAAGTTTTGCTAATACATTAAAGTTAAAGAATAAAGCCACAAAAGAGCAGATTGATTCAATTTTAAAGCTTACTTCTGCTCAACAGCAAAATGGTGTAGTCAGTGATGAGGTTCAGATGGCAGGAGCACAGCAACTGGCTAGCTATGCAGGAAATACCAAAAATATAAAATCCTTAATTCCTGCAATGAATAACCTTTTAGTTGCACAAAAAGGGCTTAATGGTACTTCTGACGATGCAGTTGAAGTAGCCGATTTAATGGGAGAAGGATTAAATGGGCAAACTGAAGGGCTGAAAGCCGCAGGTTTAGCTTTTAGCGAAGCTGAGGGCAGAGTAATAAGATACGGGACTAAGGAAGAACGAGCTGCAATGCTTGCAAAAATAATTAGTAACAATGTGGGAGAGGCTAACGCCAAAATAGCAGGAACAGACGTGGGCGCTATTCAGCGGGCACAAAATCTATTTGGAGACTTAAAAGAACAGATAGGAACAATGCTTTTACCTTATTTAGCTAAGTTTGCAAAATGGTTTTCTGATAATCAACCAATGATTAAAGGCGTTATAGATTCAATAGCTAAGGCCATAGTCACTGGAATCGAAAAAGTCTCCACATTTTTTCAGAACATTGCTCAGTTCATCAGTAAACATCAAGATGGCATAATATTTGTAATAGGTTTTATAGGTGCAATTGCGGGACTAATAGGAATTATAAATTTAGTTGCAGCAGTTATTACTACTGTTATTACTATCATGGGAATTCTGACAGTGGCACAAAGTCTCTTTAATCTTACACTTTTAGGATGCCCAATAATCTGGATTATAGTGGGTATAGGCTTACTGATTGCTGCAATAGTAGGACTAATTGTGTACTGGGATAAAATAAAAGCTGCGGCAGCCAGTTTAGGTAAAGCTTTATTTTCAAAGTTTAAAAATATAAAAGATTCTGTGGTTGGATTTTTTAAAAATATGGCCTCTGGTATTCGAGAACACTGGGGGGCCATAATTGAATTCCTAAGGCATCCAATTAAAGGTGTGACTAAATTAATTCAAGAGTATGATGAGTCATCAAAGGGTACAGGTGAGAAAGGGCATAAAGAAACTAAAGGAAAACAGGGCACTAATGCAGAGCCTCACTCCGGTACTGTACAGAAGGGTACCAAAGCCCATAAAGCATTAGGAACATCCTATTGGAAAGGTGGATTGACTTATATCAACGAGCGTGGCGGTGAAATTGTAGATTTACCGAATGGCTCAAGAGTCATTCCAGCTGATAAGAGTGAGCGGATGATGAATAGTGGAAGCGTAAGTATTGGAAACATATACATCACCACGAAAGGTGTAACCGCAAACGAAGTGGTTAATGAAATTGTTCCCAAGTTAAAACTGGCACTTGCAAATTTATAGGAGGAAATATGGATATATTTTTAAGTATTAATAACAGAGAAAAGGTCATTCAGATTCCAGTACTTCCTCCGGAATTCACCATTCAATCCCCCAGTCAAAATGAGTCTTATCAGACCATAAGCACAAAAGAGATTACCCTCATTGGAACGATGGGTCTTAAAACCTTAAGTTTTTCCAGTATATTTCCAGCACAAAAAGTGATTTACTCAAAGAATTGCTCTATGTTTGGATGGGAATTCGTAAAAGAAATAGAAATGATGCGAGATAGGAGGATTCCTTTCAGATTGATTATTTCTGAAACACCAATCAATATGCCAGTTACCATTGAGTCTTTTGAATATGGTCAGAAAGCAGGGAAAAAAGATATTAATTATTCCATAGAGTTTAAGGAATTCAGATTTATACAGGTGAAAAAAAATGATTTTAACAGTGAAAAAGCATGATATTGGTTCTGTAGAAGAGTATGATATTAGTTCTATGGTAGGAAATGTGACTTTAAATAGTAGTCTGGATACTTTAGGGGATCAGTTGGACTTTGAAATTGCTTATTCTGACATGCAATATTATCCAAACTTTAGTGTGGATACTGGTGACTTTGTTAAATTATTTGATGAAGGGAAAAAAGAAGTCTTCATAGGCATAATTATTTCTAAATCCAGAAGTGAAAAAACGCAATCCTTTACCTGTTTTGATTTCGCATTTTATCTAAATAAGTCAAAAATAATCAAACAATTCAATGGAGTCCGAGCAGATGCTGCAATAAAATCACTTCTCCTGGAACTGGGGGTAACCGTGGGAACAGTGGCAGATATGCCTACTATAATAAAAAAGATTTATTATGATAAAGAGGTTGCTCAGGTACTTAAGGATATTATTGAAGAAGTGACCAATGCTACAGGTGTGAAGTATGTTATGGAGATGAATGAAGGAAAACTCTGGATCTTTAAAGATACAGAACTTCAGATAAATGTAAAAGTAAAAGTCGCAGACAACCTGCCTATGGTGGATATCAACGAAACCATAAGTAATCCTTCAAAAAAAGCGAGCATGGAAGATATGAAAAACAGCATAGTAATTTATGTGGGAACAGATGAAAAGATTAAAACAATTGCGGAAGCTAAAAGTGATTGGATGGTAAAAAGATATGGATTATTACGTGAAACCATCAGCATGGAAGACAAGGATATTGCACAGGGAAGAAATATTGCTCAGAACAAATTAAAGGAATTATGTAAAGTTTCATTTGAAGGAAGTGTTGAAGTATTGGGACATTTTGATTTAAGAGCTGGGAGAATATTAGTATTAAATGAACCAGTTACTAATTTAGTAGGAAAGTATAAGATTAAGTCTGCACGGCACAGTATAGGTAAAATACATACCACAAGTCTGCAACTGGAGGAGGTATAAAATGGATGCATTAACGGAACTGGCAATCCTGTTTAAATCCAGAGAGAACCCTTCTGTACAAGACATCTGTGTTGGAAAAGTTCTGACAGAATTGCCGGATATAAAAATAACAGTAAATGGATTTATTTTGGATAAATCCAGACTGGTTCTTGCTAAACATTTAATAAATACTTATGTAACTACTAGTGCCAGTATCGAAACTCATGGTGAACATGTGCACTCTGTTGAGGACTTGCTTCAGAAAGGCAATCGGGTGATTGTTATCCCAACCAGAGATAATTCAACTTATTTCGTAATAGATAAAGTGGGTGATATTTAATGTTTCCAGAAGTAAAAGAATTTATAACAACACAGGAGAATGCACGGACTAAAATGGGGAAATCATTCCTATTTGATTTTGACAGTGGCGATTTTACTGTGGTTGACGGAAAAGTAGTGGAATGTGAAGGTATTGAGGCTGTAAAGGTCTGGATTAAAAAAATCCTTTTCACTGAAAAAAATCGGTTTAAGATTTACGAATCAGGAGAGTATGGGGTTAGTCTTAAGGATTTCATAAGTGGTGATTACCCCGCAGTTTTTGCAGAAATAGAAATAGAGCGGGAAATTAAAGAAGCCCTTCTGAAAAATGTAGACATTACAGCAGTACATACTTTTAATTTCAAGAAAAATGGAAGAACGCTTAATTGCAGTTTTACAGCAGAAACAATTTACGGAACGACAGGAGGTGAAATAACCATATGAGTCTAACAAAAGAAGAATTGAGAACAAGAATGCTTGCAGGAATAAGTAATGATTTTGATAAATCAGAAGGCAGTTTCTTTTTTGATGCCATATCTCCTGTTGCCATAGAACTTGAACAATCATATATAGGACAGGATTCCATTTTAAACAATGCCTTTGCTGCTACAGCCAGTGGAAGCTATCTAGACTTAAAATGCGGGGAACTTGGGATAATACGGAAACCAGCTACTAAAGCAGTGGGACAGGTGACCCTGACTGGGACTAAGGGAGCAACAATGGCAAAAGGCAGCCTGGTAGCAACGGAGCTGATAAATTTTCAAACCAGAGAAAGTGTAATACTAAACGAAAGCGGCAGTGCTGAAGTGATCGTAGAGTGCAGCGAAAATGGAACGGTGGGGAATGTGGCGGCAAATACCATTAAATACTTCCCCATAACCATCGAAGGTATTCATTCTGTGACAAACTCAGCACCTGCCGGGGGGGATATGACACAGAGACGGATGAAAGCTTAAGACAGCGCTACTATGAGAAAATTAACACGCCTGCCACCTCAGGAAATGCTGCACATTATGAACAGTGGGCTAAATCTGTAACAGGTGTAGGAAGTGCAAAGGTATTTCCTACCTGGAATGGGGCAGGAACTGTTAAGGTAGTCATTTGCAATCGCAATAAAAGAGCAGCCGATGCAAAGTTAATTAAAGATGCAGCAGAATATATTGAAACCCAAAGACCTGTAGGTGCTACGGTAACCGTTGAAAGTGTCCAGGAAAAAGCTATTGATGTAACCGCTTCCGTGGTTTTGGCAAATGGTATAGAACTGGGGCAGGTTAAAAGCGAATTTGAAAAGGTACTGACCGAATATTTCAAAGAGATTGCTCTGACACATAAGTATGTCAGCTATGCCAAGATAGGGAGTTTGTTGTATGGTGTTTCAGGTGTAACGGACTATTCAAATCTACAGGTAAACAAAGGTACAGTAAATATTACTTTGACGGATGTTGAACTGCCTGTAGTGGGAATGGTGGTGTTGTCCTGATGCTATTGAAATATCTACCAGGTTATTATGGTAAAAGTAAAATATTTTCTTCCTTGTTAAAGGTCTATGAAAATGAATTAAATACCAATAATAACGCCATTTCAGATTTACAGGATCAGATGTTTATTGATACAGCAACCTGGGGGCTAGAGGCATGGGAAAAGGAACTGAATATCAACACAGACTTTTCCAAACCTTATGATGAGCGCAGAGAATTTATAAAATCCAAGTTGCGGGGGACAGGAAACTGTACCATTGAGATGATTAAAAATACTGCTAAGGCTTATACAAATGCTGAAATTGAAGTGATTGAAGATAATGCGAATTATTCCTTCGTTGTTAAATTTGTAAGTGTAAGGGGCATTCCTAAGAATGTGCAGACATTTAAAAGTACTATCGATGCAATAAAGCCTGCCCATATGACGTATAGCTTAGAATATACCTACACAACCTGGGGCGAAGTAAAAGCGGCAGCCTGGTCACAGATAAAAAAAGGAACTTGGGAAGCATTGAAAACAAGAGAGGTGATTTAATGGCAACTAATACAAAAAATTATAATTTAGTAAAGCCTGCTGAAAATGAGCTTGCAGATATAAACGTTCTCAATAAAAACATGGATGTCATAGACGAGCAAATACTGCCAGTGAACAGTTTGTTCTCAGATGATTCAAAAAAAGCGCTAGCTGCAGCTCAGGGGAAAATACTAAATGGAAAAATCGGAGATTTAACGACCCTTACCACAGAACATAAAGAAACTTTGGTACAGGCAATCAATGAAGCTGCCGATGGTGCAGGAATAACCGTAGTGACGGAAAACCAATATAAGGACATGCAGAAAGCGGGAACAGTGGATGCCAATAAACTCTATGGGATTGTCGACTCATATGATTCCAGTGCAGGTAATGTGGCTATCAGTGAAACTCTATCAGCTAAGCTGGGGCTTACAGCAGAAAAAAATGTTGAAAAGGCCATAGATGCTGTAGATACCAAAGCAAGTCAGAATGCAAAGTCGATTGCTGGGATAGAAAGCTCGTTACTAAAAAAAGATGGCAGCGTGCAGATGACAGGAGTATTAAAGACTCCGGGAATACCAGTGGGAAAGACTGAATCAGAACAGATAGAATTTGATGGTGCTACTATATGTCGTACTATTGATGGAGTTCGTATTGTAGTAAATGCATATTTAGATACGGATGGCTCGTGGAAACGTAAGAAGAATGGTGCTGCAAGCGTTGTAAATATAAGTGCTTTAGAACTTGGTTATTTCGTTGGCGATAATGGACTAGCTAATTCAGTAATTACATGGGTTCCACATTCACCACTACCTATAACTGGGGGAACATTGATTGGTGGTTTAAGCGTAAAAGATATTATTACTACTCAAATTACTCAATTCTTTAATGCTAATCGCCAAGCATTGTTTAGAAACTATCTTTCGGAAATTGATTATGGATATATGCTAATAAATCCTACATCTACTGCTTTGCATGATTTAATACGTGTTGGTAGATACAGTGTAGGTGAATACAAAATTTATGGCGAGCATAACATCACAGTTTCAACCGCTGCCCCATCATCTGCTCTTGCTGAAGGCTGCCAGCACCAAGTATATGCATAGTGAGGTGATTAACTATGACAATATATAGAGGTGTAGGCGGTGTAAACCGTGAGATTAAACAACAATTTAGGGGCATTAGTGGTGTAAATAGAGAAATAAAAGAGCAGTATAGGAGTGTTGGTGGAGTTAATCGAAAAGTGTTTAAAAAATGGGCAGGTGAGCTGTATGATGCAGGTAATACCTACATTGATAAAACTGGTGGTTGGGGACTGTATTATGTACGCCATAGTGAAGTTGGCTCATTAGCATTAGATACTTCATATATGACGCTTGTAAGTAACTGGTATAGTTCAGGTAGTGATGGTAATGAAATTGAAATCGGCACTGCAAATAAAGTAGATGTAACAGCATTTAATTCTTTAAGTGTTACTTTTGATGCAGTTGTTCAGAGTGGCCGTACAGACTTTGGATTTGCCTTGTTAAATAGCAAAGATGTGGGAGCCGGAACTACTATAGCAAAAATAACCCCAGTAAAACTTGCATACATCTCAGACAACACTACTGTACGAACAATCACTATGATACTAGATATATCTGCAATTACTGGTCAATATTATTTAGGCTTTGAGTCATATGCGGCATTAAATTCACAATCAACCATATACATAAAGACAATTAAGCTAAGTTAATAAGGAAGAGGTGTTAAATTATGAGTAAATCAATTAAATTAAATGATAATACAGAGTTAAATATTATATGTATAAATGGAAAAAATACATATTTCCAAGGAACAAACAGGGACAGCCTTGAATTTGTTTTCAAGAAGGGAGATTATCCTTTTGATCAATTAGATAGTTTGTTTGCAGATGCAGATAAAACCAAGAAGATTACAGTAAAAGATACTGCAATGACTACAGATACAGCTGGTAAGACAGTGGAAACTCCAACAGAGCATGTCTATGACAACTACTCCCTGAGAGTTGGTATGAAAATGGAGCCAGTGATAATTACTCCTGCAACTTCTACAGAACCAGAAGTAACTGAAGAAAGATTGATGGTTACCATGGGACAGCTTACACTTATTGAAAAGAAACTATCTGATTTGGGATTAATGTAAGACGATTGATTTTTATTGGAATAAATGAAAATTAAGAAGGAGGTAGAAATGTCTATCAAAATAAATGACAAAAATTTAAGTAAAATGTACATAGGAACTCCAATTACGGATGCAACTAAAATACAAATGTCTAGTACCGATTCTAAAACAGTTGCAGAAGCGATAAATGAAAATAAAGAGAATGTTACTCAGATAAATAAATCATTAAGCTGGGAAACGGATAGGCGCACAGATGCAGATGAAGCATTAAGTACACGAATTACTTCAGAGGAACAGATACGTAGTCAAACGGATATGAACTTACAAAACCAAATTAAAACAAATAAATCGGCTGAAAATGTTTATATCACTGAAACCACTAGAAACTTATATGGGATATCCTCAACTGATGCTAGTGTAGACAAAACTCTGCAACGTATAAAAAACATACAAAAAGACTTAACAGTTTTAGCATCATCAGGCACTTATACGGTTCCTGCAGGAGTTAACGTTATCGATGTATTCTTGTGTGGCGGAGGTGGAGGCGGAGGTGGAGGTAGCTATGGCCAAGCCGGTGGAGGTGGGGGCGGCGGTGAATGCTACTTCTTCCCAAAGATTCCAGTTACTCCAGGTCAAAGTTTTAATGTTGTGGTTGGAGCTGGAGGAACTGCCGGCAATCCTGGCGGTTTCGGTAGTTTTTCAAGTTACATGGCCTCTAATGGCAGTGATGGGGGCAATACATCATTTGGCTATTTTACCGTTTACGGTGGAAAAGGTGGCTATGCAAATGGTAACGGAGGAAACGGAAACGGAGGCGGTGGTGTAGGCTCAAGTAACGCTTCACTTCCAGGTGCGAACGGAGGTAGTTCTGCCAATTTTACAGGAGGTGGTGGCAGTTCAGACAGAAATCCAGGAATAAATACCCAGAAAGATTATCCAACATTTTATGGAAGAGTTTTTGGTGGAGGCGGAGGCGGAGGCGGTAGTCACGGGGGTACTACTGGTGGTCTTGGTGGTAACTCCAATGCTGGCAATGGCGGTGCTGGCTCTGCCTATACTCCTGCTTCACCTGGGGCTAACGGGACTGCTACTACAGGAGGCGGTGCTGGTGGAGGTGGTGGAGTATCAAATTCTAATGTGTCAAGTGCTTTAGGTGGTGCTGGTGGCACAGGAGGTTCAGGTGTTGTAGTTATCGGATACTATGCGTAGGAGGTATGTATGAATATAGCATTAATTGATAAACAGACAAAAATATGTGAAAACATAGCGGTTTTTGAAAGCATGCAAATGGCAGTTAATATGTTAGGTGAACAGTACATTATAGTAGAGCAATCTGATAGCTTTGGCATAGGTGATATTTACAAAAATGGTGAATGGTCTAAGGATACTCATGCACCGCAAACAGCAGAAGAAAAACAGGCTAAATATAACACACTATCCATTCAGTACATCCATGAAAAATACAGCCTTGATGATGAAAATAAAATTATGCGTGAATACTTATTAGACATGAACAATGCTTCTTATAATGATGCATTTCAGGCTTACAATGTTTATGTTGAACAGTGTAAAGCAAAAGCCCATAAAGAAGTTTATGGAAATGATTAGAGTGGATTGAAATTAAAGTTTGATTTGATTAAGTGACTAACTTAAGTTAATGACAGAAGCCGCACATTATAGCAGCATGCATACTCTTTTAATCAACTACACCTCAGATTAGATAAAATATCTGATTTCGGGGTGTATTTTTTTTGATAAGCCAATACTTTCTTAACCGAAAGTCAAATGAATAATAAATAAAAAATCGCCCACAGTTATGTGGGCGTTATATTTATATTTGCCTGGCCTATACTATCTGCAGCACCTGCAGCATCTGCAACAGCACCTACGGCACCTGCAGCAACAGCATCTACAGCAGCGATTACAGTTGCATCCGCAGAAACAACACCACCAGCAACAAGGATGACACATAATAGCACCTCCTTATGTTTCTTAGTACATACTATGTAAAACAAGGTAAAAAAGTGACTGATTATTTCACTTTTAACAAAAAGAATTAAATAGGGCAATTTCATTAAGTTAATCCATTGTATACAATCTCACCACTTGAAAATATATGCTTTTTAGTGATATAATACAATAATTAACGTTTTGGAGGAGTTACTTTTGAGTAAAGATAACAATAAGAGAAAATATCACATCATCACTTTCGGCTGTCAGATGAATGAGCATGACTCTGAAACCATGGCTGGAATGCTGAATGAAAAAGGTTTTGAACCAGAAGAAGAAAAAAATAATGCGGACATTGTTATAATAAATACCTGCAGTGTCAGAGAAAATGCAGACAATAGATTTTTTGGTACATTAGGACAATTGAAGAAGATAAAAGAAGCAAACCCGGAGTTTGTTGCCTGTGTGTGCGGATGCATGATGCAGCAGCAGCATATCATTGACCAGGTGAAAAGTAAATATCCATGGGTAGACTTGGTATTTGGAACTCACAATATCCACCAGTTTCCCCAGTTACTTGATAATGTTATCAATGAAAGAAAGAAAATTGTGGACGTCTGGCAGGATGGGGGAGCCATTGTTGAGGGCTTGCCTGCTAAGAGGCTTTATGATTTTAAGGCATTAGTTAATATCATGTATGGATGTAACAACTTCTGCACTTATTGCATTGTTCCATACACCAGAGGCAGGGAAAGAAGCAGAAGACCTGAAGAAATCATTAAAGAGGTAAAAGAACTGGTTGCAACAGGAGCCAAAGAAATCACCTTGCTTGGTCAGAATGTAAACTCCTATGGGGTAAGCAAATATGAGGACGGATATTGTGCTTCTGAAGAAAATGGTATGGACTTCGCTGATTTGATTTATGCTCTAAATGAAATAGAAGGCCTGGAAAGAATGAAGTTTATGACTTCTCATCCAAAAGATTTGTCAGATAAACTGATTCAGGCATTCAAAGATTGTGACAAGCTTTGTAATTCCATACATCTTCCGGTACAAGCAGGAAGTGATAACATACTTAAGAGAATGAACCGCAAATATACTAAAGCAGATTACTTAGTGCTTATTGATAAACTAAGAACTGCCGTACCAGACATGGCCATTACCACGGATTTAATTGTGGGATTCCCTGGAGAAACAGAAGAAGATTTCATGGAAACCATGGATTTAATTGAAAAAGTCAGATACGATTCTGCTTTTACTTTTATTTACTCCATCCGAAAAGGAACTCCCGCAGAGAATTATGAGGAACAGGTTCCGGAGGAAGTGAAGCATGACAGGTTTAACAGGCTTCTGGAAAGAATCAATGAGATCTCAGGGGAAATAAATAAAACCTATGAAGGAACTATTCAGAAGGTTTTGGTAGAAGGGCCAAGCACCAGTAAGAAGGGTGAAGATACCCTGGCAGGAAGGACTGAATCGGGAAAACTTGTAAACTTCCCGGGAAGTGAAGAACTGGTAGGACAGATTGTTAATGTGAAAATAACTCAGGGAAAACAATTTAATTTGAAGGGTATCATTGAAGCTTAAGACGATTAGTTAAATAAAAAGACCCCTTTTCATATACTAGTCAGTATCCATGAGAGGGGAATTTTTTTAAATATATATTTTGTGAATAACCACACAAAAATACAAAAAAATATGTTTGAATATACATTTTTCTAAAATTTCACACAACTATTTGAGTAGGGTTGTATTTGAAAATCAGAACGTATATTATATAATAAGAAAATTTAGGATTTGCTATAATTAGATTATAATTATGCAGACTTAACTTTCAAATTTTTAAGGAGGCTGATTATGAAAACCATTATGACAGGAAATGAAGCAGTTGCAAGAGGAGCCTATGAGGGCGGACTTGTTTTTGCATCTGCTTATCCGGGAACTCCAAGTACCGAAATACTGGAAAACATAGTAAACTATAAGGATGATATTTATTGCGAATGGGCTCCCAATGAAAAAGTTGCCATGGAAGCAGCTATTGGAGCTTCTGTTGCTGGAGTCAGATCTATGGCGGCTATGAAGCATGTTGGAGTAAATGTTGCTGCAGATCCGTTGTTTACATTTGCTTATACAGGAGTGACCGGTGGATGCGTATTAGTCTCAGCAGACGATCCGGGCATGCACAGTTCTCAAAATGAACAGGATAATCGAAACTATGCAGCAGCTGCAAGAGTTTTGATGCTGGAACCGTCTGATAGTCAGGAATCGAAAGATTTTATGCGATTAGGCCTTGAGCTTTCAGAAATATTTGATACACCAGTTTTACTGAGGATGACTACCAGAGTCTGTCACAGCAAGGGTCTGGTTGAGCTGGGTGATCGAGTGGAAATGCCAGTTATTCCATACGAAAAAAACATTAAGAAATTTGTGGCAACTCCTGCTAATGGAAAAGTCATGAGAAAAAATCTGGTGCAGAGGCTGAAAGCTATGGAAGCTTATGCAAATACTGCAGAAATAAACAAACCGGAATACAACGGAGATGAAATTGGTATTATTACTTCAGGAGTCTCTTATCAATATGCCAGAGAAGTTTTCGGGGACGAAGTTTCCTATTTGAAATTAGGAATGACTTTCCCTATGCCTATGGATCTTATTAAACAATTTGCTGGTAAGGTAAAAAAGATTTATGTCATAGAAGAAATGGACCCATACATAGAAAATCACCTAAAGATGGCAGGAATCCAATTTATAGGCAAGGAAGTGATACCTGAATATGATGAGCTGAATCCTGATATCGTCAGAAAAGCTGTTTTTGGTGAAAGAGAAGAAGGTATTAAAGTAAGTCAGGAGGCTGTTGTAAGACCACCTACCCTTTGTGCAGGATGCCCTCACCGAGGCTTCTTCTATGCGTTGAGCAAGAAAAAGAATGTAATGATCACTGGAGACATTGGCTGTTATACACTAGGCTCCGCACCTCCACTTTCTGCTATTGATACTTGTTTCTGCATGGGGGGAAGTATCAGCTCAGGACATGGGGCTGCCCAGGCATTAAGGAAAACAGGGAATCATGATTTAAAGGTAGTATCTGTAATTGGTGATTCAACATTTTTCCATTCAGGCATTAACAGTCTGATGGATGTAGTTTATAACAAAGGATGTAATACTTCTGTTATATTGGATAATCGTATCACTGGTATGACAGGACATCAGCAGAATCCTGGTACAGGATATACTCTCATGGGCGAAGGAACGGAAGAAGTAGACATTCCAAAACTTTGTCAGGCTATTGGTATGAAAGAAGAAAATATTTATATCGTAAATCCAAATAAACTTGATGAAGTAAATAAAGCTCTGGATGAAGCCATGGCTAAGGATGAACCTACAGTTATTATTACAAAATGGCCGTGTATATTAAAGAAGTTTAGTCCGCAGGATAAAAAGGAATTTGATTTATCTCCAAAAAAATGTTCAATTAATCAGGATAAGTGCAAAAAATGTAAGTTGTGTGTAGGGGTTGGATGTCCTGCTATCCATTCAGGGGATAACATTGAAATCGATAAGGTATCCTGCACAGGCTGTGCTGTCTGCAAACAGGTTTGTCCATTTAACGCAATTGAGGAGGTATAGGCATGAGTGAAGTGAAAAATATTCTATTAGTAGGTGTTGGCGGACAGGGCACTATTTTAGCCAGCAAAATCCTGTCAGAGGGTCTGGTTGAAGCCGGATATGATGTAAAAATGTCAGAAATTCACGGAATGTCACAGCGAGGCGGAAATGTAAGTACACAAATCCGATATGGAAAAAAAGTATACTCACCTATCGTTGGAAAAGGTGAAGCTGATGTTATCGTAGCCTTTGAAAAAATGGAAGCACTGAGGTGGATTGAATATCTGAGAAAAGACGGAAAGATGGTAATAAATGACTTTGAAATTCCTTCTGTACCTATTTTAATGGGCCAGGCAGAGTATCCTCAGGGGATTTTAGAAGAACTGTCTGAAAATGTTGCTGTTCTGGTTATAAAGGCTGCTGAAATTGCAGAGAACCTTGGAAACAGTAAAGCTATGAATATTGTTTTACTGGGAGCATTAGTAAAAGCAATGAATGTAGAAGGAGTAGATTGGAAGAAGGCTATTCAAAATAATGTAAAAAAAGGTTTTGAAGAACTGAATCTAAAAGCCTTTGATACAGGCTATAATCTTTAAAAAATTGGAAAAACTCTATATAGAACATTTAGATGGTAAAGAGTTTTTCAGCATTTGAATTTGAGGAGATGATTTAATGAAAAATTTTGATGAGTTAATTCAAATTGTTCAGAAGAATCCTCAAAAGAGAAAAGTAGTGGTAGTGGCTGCTCATGATGAGCATACATTGGAAGGAATTAATAGGGCTTACGAAAATGGAATTATAATGCCAGTTTTAATTGGGGATAAGACCAGAATTCAAAGCATTATTAAAAAAGAAGGTTTTTCTTTTCTGGAAGCAGAAATTATTGATATAAAGGATGATATGGAAGCTGCCTGGCTGGCAGTTGAAATGGTTCACAAAAGAAAAGCAGAATTTATCATGAAAGGTAAAATCCAGACAGCGGATTTGCTGAAACAGGTAGTGAATACAGAGCATGGAGTAAAGGAATCTGAAGTCCTGTCTCATGTGGGCGTGTTTGAAGTACCCGGCTTTCATAAGCTGATTGTTATTACAGACGGAGGTATGGTTCCTTATCCGGACTTGCAGCAGAAAGTGAAAATCACCGAAAATGCAGTAAGTGTATTGAAAAAATTAGGGTACGAAACACCAAAGGTTGCAGTACTTACAGCAACGGAAACAGTAAATCCTAAGTTCAGGGAATCGGTTGATGCAGCAGACCTGAAAAAGATGAATCAGGAAGGGACCCTAAAGGGTTGCATCGTTGAAGGACCGATTTCTTACGATTTAATGATAAGCAAAGAAGCCGCAAAAATAAAGGGGTATGAAAGCCCTGTAACAGAGGATACTGATATTCTTCTGACACCTGACATGACAACCGGCAACATTCTGGCTAAGTCACTGATTTACAGCGCAGGAGCCAGAATGGCAGGGATTATTGTAGGAGCAAAAGTTCCTATTGTCCTCGTATCCAGAGGCGCCAGTTCGGAAGAAAAGTATTTTTCCATCGTATTGGCAGCTGCGGCGTCCGAGTAAAAAGGAGGAAGAAGAGTATGAGTTACAGAATTTTAGCTATTAACCCGGGATCAACATCCACTAAAATTGCTTTGTATGAAGATGAAATTAAAGTATTTGAAAAGTCAATATCCCATACAGCTAAAGAGCTGGAGGTATTTGATGATGTTCTGGATCAGTTTGAATTCAGAAAAAATTTAATAATGTCTGTGCTTAAGGAAGAGAATATAGATGTAAGTAATCTGGCTGCCATAGTTGGAAGAGGTGGTATGCTGCCAAATATGAAAGCTGGGGGCTATGTAGTGAATAAAGCCATGCTGGATACTTTCCATGAAGGGCTTGCTTCCCCTCACGCTTCAAACCTGGGAGCTCTGCTTGCTCATGATATTGCATTGCCTTTAGGTATTCCTGCATATATTTATGATTCTGTCACTTCTGATGAATTAGAAGAAGTTGCCAAGATAACAGGCTTGCCGGAAGTCAGAAAACAAAGTATATGCCATGTGCTGAACATGAGAGCTGTATCAAAGAAAATAGCAGAAAAGTATGGCAAAAAATATGAAGACATGAATATTATAGCGGCGCATCTGGGGGGAGGCATCAGCCTGAGTGTACATCACAAAGGGAAAATAGTTGATTGTATACGAGATGATGAAGGCCCTTTTGCACCGGAAAGAGCCGGGAGCATCCCCATGCTTTATATGGTAGATTTATGTTATTCCGGTAAATATACAAAAAAACAAATGATAAAAAAATTAAGGGGCAATGGAGGCCTGAAAGCTTATTTGGGAACTCAGGATTTAAGAGATGTTATGGATATGATTGCTGATGAAAATCAGCAGGCAGAACTTCTGTTTCAGGCACAGGCCTATCAGATTGCTAAGGCAATAGGAAAATTGTCGGCTGTTCTTTGTGGAAACTATGACTGCATTATATTAACAGGCGGTATGGCTTATTCTAAAGAGTTAATTCATCTGATATCAGAAAGAGTGAAATTTATTGCCCCTGTGGAAGTAGTTCCGGGAGAATTTGAAATGGAAGCGTTGGCTTTAGGAGCCTTAAGACTTGTTAACGGGCAGGAAGAGGCTAAAGAATATGTGCACCCGTAAAAGGAGGTTATAAGAAATGATTGCAAAGAGTATGGAAGGATATGTAAAGGGAAGTTCTGCTATCAGGGCGATGTTTGAAGAAGGGGCCAGGCTGGCTAAGATATATGGAAAGGAAAATGTATATGATTTTAGTTTGGGAAATCCCAATGTGGAACCACCTGATGAAATAAAGCAGTCTCTGATTGATATTTTGGAGTCTGAAGAACCCACATTTGTTCATGGGTACATGAATAATGCCGGTTATGAAGATGTAAGGAATACTATAGCGCAACATTTAAATAAACTTCATGGGACACAATTCACTGAAAAAAATATATTGATGACTGTGGGAGCTGCAGGAGGCCTGAATGTAACCCTGAAGACTCTCATTGATCCTCAAGATGAAGTGATTACCTTTGCCCCTTATTTTGGCGAATATAGAAGCTATGCGGCAAATTATGGTGCAGAACTTGTAGTTATTCCACCCAATATCCCTACCTTCCAGCCGGATTTAAATAAGCTGGAAGAAAACATTACACCAAAGACTAAAGCAATCATCATTAACTCCCCAAACAATCCCACCGGAGTGATTTATTCAGAAGACACTATAAAGAAAATTGCTGGCATTTTAACTTCGAAAGAAAAAGAATTTGGAACAGATATTTATCTGATTGCAGATGAACCTTATAGAGAACTGGCTTACGACGGGCAGTAGTTCCCTATATTACCAAATACTATAAGAATACCATCGTAGGATATTCTTACAGTAAATCCCTGTCTCTCCCAGGAGAAAGAATTGGATATCTGGTTATGCCAGATGAACTTTCTGATTTTGAAAACATAGTAAGTGCTGCAACCACAGCAAATAGAATCCTTGGGTATGTAAATGCGCCATCAATCATGCAAAGGGCGGTTGCAAGATGCATTAATTCTTCTGTGGATGTAAATGTTTACAACAAGAACCGGGAAACCTTATATAACGGACTGATCCAAATGGGCTATGAGTGCATCAAACCGGAAGGTGCTTTTTACTTGTTTGTTAAATCACCTATTGAGGATGAAGCAGAGTTCTGTGAGATGGCTAAAGAGCAGAGGGTCCTGATTGTGCCGGGAAGTTCTTTTGCATGCCCTGGCTATGTAAGAATGGCTTACTGTGTATCCTATGATACAATCACTGGAGCACTGCCACAGATGCAGAAGCTTATGGATGAGGTAAAAAAATCCATGGAATAGTAGAAATCACAAAATAAAATAGAATAACCGGAATACCCCTTTCACGTACCGTGCAGTATGTGAAAGGGGTATTTTGCTGTGTAGAAATATTTTTAAAATTTCTTTTAAAAAAGTAATATGATTATTTGGGGTTCGTCGTCAAAATGCATCAAAAAAGTCACAAATTATTGTAAAAATATATTTTTTTGCAACGATTTCTAATTTATTGCATCTACATAATAAAGAAATAGAAGATTAATGTCTTCTTTGTGATGATAAGGATTTTGTGTTGTTAGGAGGGATATACAAAATGGTAGAAAGTATTGAAACAAGAAACGAATTATTCCTGAATAGTTTCTCTATTCATACAAGTATGATTCACAAATACTTATATAAAATTACAGGCGATTCATGGCTGGTGGACGATTTAGAGCAGGAAACATGGTTTATTGTATTAGAAAAAATGAAACAGCTAAAAAATATTGAAAGTGCTGAACCATGGATAAGAAAAATTGCATATAGTGTTGCAATGCAATACTATCGCAAAGCACAACGAAGCTGCACCTGCAAACTGTATAGCGATGATTATGGGAAAAATACCGAATTTATAGGTACTTCCAGAGATACGCTGGATTTTGTCATATTAAAATACGAATATGATTTGGTCATACGAGCCTTCCGCACATTAGAAGCGGAATCCCAACGATTAATATGGATGAGATATGTGATGAATATAAAACCACGGGAAATATCTCAGAATCTGGATTTAAAAGTTAGTACGGTAAAATCACGCCTACACAGGGCGCTTGAAGAATACAGGCATATTTACAGGGATTTAGACGTAATAGATTGAAGTTTTACAGTATTCTTTAAAAAAAATATAAATCGTTTTGTACATAAAGACATCTTTATTGTTGAGAAGAAAAGTTATAGGAAGTGTAATCTGTTTTTTTAAAGAGAAAGGAGTGTATAAAATTTGAAAAAAAATACAGACATTTTATTGCTTTCCTGCTGCAGTAAAGTAATCGATTATCCTGCGTTAGCATTACCACAATTAACTGGATTTCTCAGAGCACATCATGTGGATGTCATACAGACGGATCTAAATCTATTGATTAAAGATGAAGTACTGACTGAACCTTATCTTTGGGAACTGTATACGGAAACATTACCGCTGCTGCTGATGGAAAATTTTCATTGTAAAGATGATTACATTCAAGTAAGAGAGTTTTACCAATTATTAAGTAATGTCAGGCAGGAAAATGGGTTTAAAAAATTAGAAAAAGTAAAAAAAGATTTACAGGCAAGGAGAAATAAAAAACTGCTTGATGAAAGCTTTATGGAAGACGCTAAAATAATATTTCGGATATCTAAACATCTTGATTTCTTGTTTTCAATCGTTCCTTATATCTTTAACACATCTTCACAATTTATATTCAGTAAAAAGTTGCAAAATCTAATAACACAAGAAATTACCCGTATCATTACAATTAATCCACTAATCATAGGCTTTTCTGTTATTACTACACAGAACAGTTTCTCCTTATGGCTGTCAAATGAAATAAAGTCCACATTTAAATTTACAGGAAGCATTGTATTCGGAGGTTCTCAGCCAACAAAATTTCAGGAATTATTTCTAAAAAATAATCAGTATATTGATTTTGTTATTTCTGGTGAAGGCGAAGAAGCTTTACTTCAATTGGTTAAGTCATTAAAAGGCAAGGATAGTTTAGAAAATATACCTCGTCTAGTTTATAGAGATTCATCTGGGAAAATTATTTCAAATAAAAATCAAAAATATCTGGCAGATAATTATTCCTTTTCTTTTCCTGATTATGACGGGCTTCCTTTGGACAAGTATCTTGCACCTGTATTTCCTATCATGGGATCTACAAACTGCCCGTGGAAAAAGTGCAGTTTCTGCGCTCACAGAACTTCTTTCAAAGAAGACTATAACAAAAGGAATGCACGGGATATTGTGGCTGAAATGAAATTTATGTATGCGAAATATAAAATTAAAATTTTTCATTTTGCAGATGAAACAATGACCAGGCATCAGGGTGTTGAAATATCCAAAATCATTCAGGAAGAAAAGCTGCCCTTTTTATGGATGGCATTTGGCAGACTGGATGATGAGTTTGATCGGGAGACATTAGAACAATTTTATAAAGGAGGTGCACGGGTAATAGAATGGGGACTGGAATCGGCCTCTGATAAAGTACTTGAAAAAATGAACAAGGGAATCACCGTGGCTAAAGCGCAGGAAATACTTATTTATGCAGCTCTTGCTGGTATTAAAAACAAAATATTGACATGGCATAATTATCCTGGTGAATCCGTTGAAGATGTAATAAAAACTATCTGTTTTGTTGAGAAAAATGTTCATTGTGGTTTTGCAATACCAATGCTGACGCTGAAACAACAACTGGTTCTGCAGGTAGGGTCACCCCTTTATGATCAGGTGTTTCAGGAGAATGGCCAGCTAAAGTACTTTGATAAGGTATGGTATCCAAATTCAGAATACAGTATTAATGCAAAGTATCTCACAAGAAATAACTCTGATATTGAAAAAAAGCAGATAATTGGGGTTTATTTGAAAAGAATGAAAAAATATTGTGATACACACCGTATTTTTATAGCATTTAATGAAAATGTAACGTTTGATTTATTGTTATGTGATTTGAAAGAGGGGAGAAATGATAATGAGTAATGTGAAGTTTATAAATGCGGAATGCAGCCTGTCTAAGCGTTTTTGGATAGAAGTGGATCAGGAGCTATCAGTAAGTAAAACTATAGCCCAGATCAGGAAACTTTTAGGCAGTCCAATTGAGTGCTCCGTCTTGCAGATTAAGCTGGTCATAAAGGAGGAATACGACAGGCTGGAGGAGAATCTGACGGAACTAATAAAAGAACTGCAGCTAATGAAGGTGGGTTATGAAAAAAGTTATCCATTAATCTCTGTATTTATACCATATTCGTATTTAAATGAACGATTAGCAGGAGTCATCCAGGATGTAGATTTGTATAGACCAGGTATTAAAATCTTTATCACCTTAACGGAGAAGCATCTTGAGAGAAAGGGGAATGTTGATTCCCTGAGACAAAATGCAAAGCTTATATATGAGAAGGAAAAAATATGTATGAAGCATTATCTGGATGTAAATGCAATTCTGCTTCTTGAGGAGGATATTTCCTACCTGGAGGATATTCTGCTATTAGGAAGATTGTTATATACCTATAATACTGCTGATGATGTAAAAAGACCAATTATTCAGGTACATCCACGATTAGAACTGAGTAGTGAAGAAAAACGAAAGCTTGTTGAGCATATTCATGAGAATGAAAATATATTTGATATTTTAGATGTGATGTGTGGATTAGTTACATTTCTGCTGAAGGAGAAAGAATACAGCAGCCTAAGGGGGGCTTCCTGTGTCATTTTAAATAGTTGTGGTGCAGGAGTATATGAATTTAAAGTAAAGAATGATCAAAACACTTTCTGCTATTATGCAGGCTTTGAAGAAACCTTCCATAAGGACAATGATTGTATCAGCTGTGAGCAGGTTAGGTGTTGTACCGGATGCGGGCTTCTCAACGTGAAAACATGCAGTGCAAAAAATCTTATGGAACTGCCAATGTAAAATTAAGTAGTGTAAAAGAGGAGGATTATTTAATGGAAAAATTAGATATTGAATTATTATCCCTGCCAGTACGTGCTATTGACCGACCTTCCTTGAGTTTACCGGTTTTAACTTCAAACTTAAAAAAACACGGATACACGGTAAAACAACATGACTACAATATGGTTTTTCAAAACGAACTGCTTACAAAATACAACTTAAGTCAGCTATATGAGACTATTATTCCAATTTTTTTGAGTACAAATTTCAATAACAGGGAAACTTATCTCACCTTAAAAGCATTTTACACTCTTCTTCGGGATGTAAAGAAAAAGTATGGTTTTTTTAGTGTGGAGAAAATAAAAGAGAAAATGCAGCAACGAAATTTTGATTTTTTTAAAGAGCATAAGGAAGCTGATATTTGTCAATTGATTTTTTCAATCAGTGGAGAATTAAAATTATATTTTAAAACAACTGTTTATTATTGCAGTTTTTTTGAAAAAAATCAGGTGGAAGAATACCTAAAAAATAAATATAAAGTAATTATTGATAAAATTATATTTAATTCTCCTTTCATGGTAGGAATATCAATTATGGAAGTTCAAAGAACCTTCAGCTTGTGGTTTATGGAGAAACTCAGAGAAAAATATGATGGATATATTCTTGTGGGGGGATCAGATGTTTCTCTAAATAAAGACAAGTATCTGGAAGAAAATAAGGCTATTGATTTTGCTTCCTATGCAGAAGGGGAGTATACAATTGGAAAACTCATCAATAAACTTAAGACAGAGGATCAGGACTATACAGACATTCCTGCTTTGATTTACAGAACCAGAGAGGGAATCAAGATAAATGAGTTATTTGAACAATGTTCCGAGGAATGGGATGAAGCTGATTACGAAGGATTCCCTATGGATTTATATCTGACACCTGCTATTCAATTACTGACTTCTAAAGGTTGTGAATGGTCAAAATGTCAGTTTTGCATGCACTGGAATTCCTATGGATTAAAGTTTAGACAGAAAGAAGTATCCAAAGTAATTGACGAGATGGAGAAACAATCACAAAAATACAATACCAACTTATTTATATTTGTAGATGAAGCCATTTCCCCAGAATATGATCAGCAAATAGCTGCAGAAATCCTCAAACGATCTTTAAATGTCCGATGGATGCAAATGAGCAGGCTTGATGAAGGGTATAATACAGATATTTTCAGGCAGATGTATAAGTCAGGATGCAGAGCTGTTGAATGGGGGCAGGAGACAGGTTCACAGAAGGTTCTGGATTCAATGTGTAAAGGTACAAATATCAGAGATGCTCAGCGTATTTATCATCAGGCTGCAACAAATGGAATCATCAGCAAAACGCTTATGTTTCACAATTATCCAACAGAAAGTATTGAGGATCTGGCAATGTCCATTAAACTAATCGAAAAGAATGGGAAAAACCGATTTGTAAAACCTATGCTTACCCTGAGACATTCTTTTGTGTTAAAACTTGGCAGTCCTCTGGCACAGACTGGATTTGAGAACAAGGATAATGGCATATTTGCAAGAGTTTGGAGGCCCGCATCCGTTTTTAATCTGAATGCAAAATATATCAGCATAAATAATGATGATAAGGTAAAGGACATGATGCTGGGGCGGTACCTGAAAGAGATGAAAGACTACTATCACAAAACAAGAGTTTATCTTACAAACAATGAAGATATTGCTATGGATCTGGTTCTAATAAACGAAAAAGAAAAGGGAACCCCTTTAAGTGTGGACGTTTATCAGCCAAATGGATATTAACTTTGTAAAAAAGGAGACAAAGAATATGGAGAAAAAGTATATTCGTTTTTTTAAATATGCTTCAGTGGATTATATGATTGATCAGAACGGTTTTTTTAACTTCCTTGAAGTTAATGATAATACATTTGCACCATATTTTATAGAAAAAAAAAGAGAAATTGTTGAAAGAGACAGAGCATCTGGAAATACAATAACAGACCTTAATAAGCAACATAGCAAAATCTTTCTATCCTGCTTTAGAAGAAATATAAATGAAGGAAAGCATATAGCAATTATTTGTAAAAAAAAGGGACAAGAGAGTGGTATAGAAAATGAAATCCAATACATTAAAGCACTCTTGAATGATAATGGGTTTTCTGCAGAAATATATACACCGGAAGAGTTCCTTATTAATGATGGGCAACTCTTGGTAAAAGACACAGGCATGAAGCCGGATTTAATCTACAGACGTAATTTCAGCTTTCCGCCATTAAATTTATCCTTAAACACAATAAATGACCTGTATGTCAGAAATGTTGCCAATGATAAGTTTAAAATTTTAAATATCGTCAGGTCTCTGGAAAGCTCTTTCCCAATCCTGCGTGTGCCGGAAACTTATAAGGCAACTAGCAGAAAAGAAATTCTGGATTGTATATTCTTTTTTCAAAAAAAGAAGGAAGATTGCATTGTAAAACCAAACTGTCTTTATGGGGGAAAAGGTTTTCTCCTGATAAAATACCAAGAGAAGAAAGAGGAAATTTATAGAAAGATTAATGAGATTTCTCTGGTTGAGGGTGGATATATCGTGCAGCAGAAAATAGAAGCTGCCAAATTTCAATCAAGTGATTCAAATCAATATTATTTTGACATTCGTACGATGGTATACGATGGAGTAATGGCAGGAATTGAGGGTAGAAGATCGGGCATGCCTGTGGGTGAGAACGAGGAGAAAAGTCTTATCACTAATATTGCACAAAATGGAGTGGATTTAATTGTAGTATCTGATCAAATCTGCAAACACAGGTATGCCATTCGGAAAATGAATTGTGAGGAAGGCATGGACAAACTGGATTTCAAGGTAGATAACAATTATCTGGTACTTTCTCCTGGTTATGTGGAAAACATCAGGGTTCTGTCAGAAAAGATTGTGGAGGAAATTGACTCACAAATCAGTTATGAGAGGATAGGTGAAAGATAAATGAGCAGGAAAATTGGAATCGTCAGCATGAATTATGATCATTGGGAAATGGGTCAGATACTGGCATCAATAGAGCGGAACGGGTATGAAGCAGACCTTATTGATCCAAGAAAGACTATATTGAATCTGGAAGAGATATATCAGAAGGAAGCAAGGTATAAGTCCATTCTTGGGCGGGTTGAAAGGCCAGTTCTTCAAAGTGGGCTTATTATTTTAAAAGATTTGGAGCTACGAGGGGAAAAGGTTATAAATAATTCTCGGGCTATTCAATATGGGCAAAACAAGTGGTATACAAGTATGCTTTTAGCAAAGATGAATATTCGCCATCCCAAGACCATATGTTCATACACGAACCATGCTAAGGATATTATTGATCAGATCAAAGATTTTAAATATCCAATCGTTTTTAAGCCTATATCCGGGGGCAGAGGAGAGGGAGTCAGCAGAGCCTGTTGTTTTGAAGAAGCTGTTGAAATCATTACAGTTTTGTCAAATTGTAATGTACCATTTTATATACAGGAGTTTATACATAAAAAAGACGAAAAAGGCTATTTTGATTACAGGGTTTTTGTTGTTGGAAACGAGGTGATTGGGAGCATACGCAGGGAAGCCTCAGAAAATAACTGGAAGACAAACATTTGTAACGGAGGAACTGCACGGAAAATGAAAATGAATTGCGAACTTGCAGAGTTAGCTATTCAGGCAGCAAAAGCAATCGATGCAGACGTGGCAGGGGTAGATATCATTGACAGTGATGAAGGGTACAATGTTCTGGAAGTTAACATCTGTCCACTTTTCCGAGGATTATATGATGCAACTGGTATTAACCCCGCTGAAACGATTGGAAAATTATTATGTTCGTAGAAGTGTAAAGGGAAGGTGTAATGTAATGAATTCAATTGTAAATGGTCATATTTTAACGATGGATGGTGAAGACTTTAAAGATGGTTTCATTATTGTAGAGAATGGAAAAATTATGAATATTGGCGATATGAAGGAATATGATTATGATGTTGTCAATACAATTGATGTAAAAGGGAAGTATCTGCTGCCTGGTCTTGTAGACTGTCACACTCATTTGGGAATGATAAACGATTCTGCTTCGAAAAGCAACAGTGACTCAAATGAAATTTGTGGAGCAATACAGCCACAGCTACATGTTTTAGATGCCATCAATATCTTTGACAGAGGCTTTGAGGACGCCAGAAGTTCCGGAGTGACATCTGTGGTTGTCTGCCCTGGAAGTGCCAACGTCATAGGAGGACAATGTACTGCAATTAAGACTTCACCTGGGGATTGTGTTGATCAGATGATTATAAAAAAGACTGTAGCCGTTAAAGCCGCTCTTGGAGAAAACACTAAAAATATGTACAGAGCTAAGGATAAAGCACCAGCTACCAGGATGGGTATTGCAGCCTTACTAAGGCAGACTTTAATAGAAACCAAGATATATAAAAAAAAGAAAGAAAAGGATGACACTTTATATGATTTTCGTTTAGAAAGCTTGCTTTCAGTAATGGATAAGAAGTTACCTTTGAAAATTCATGCACATAGATCAGATGACATATGTACAGCCCTGCGAATAGCTAAAGAATTTAATATTGCTATTTCATTGGAACATTGCACAGAAGGACTTCGGGTTGCCCAGCAGTTAAAAGATGCTGAAGTTCCCATTGTTGTTGGTCCCTTATTAATAGCCAGAGGAAAAGATGAGCTTAAAAACCAGTCTGTTTTTACTCCTAAAGCTTTCTATGATGCCGGTTTGAAATTTGCTATTATGAGTGATCACCCATGTATGCCTGTAAACTTTTTGCTTTTAAGCGCTATCGTTGCTTCCCGATATGGATTGCCAGAAAAAGAAGCATTAAAGGCGGTTACCATTTACCCTGCAGAGATAGCAGGCATTGACCATAAAGTGGGAAGTTTGTCTCTGGGAAAGGATGCGGATATCCTGGTTTTTGACGGGGACCCAATGGATGCAAGAAGTAACGTAGTGAGTACATTTATTGATGGTAAATTAGTTTATTCAATAAGATAGAGGAGGCAATTAAATGATTGGAAAAAAGGGAATAGCAAATCTGTCGCTAATGATAATTGTCTTTATATGGGGATTTTCTTTTGTTTGGCTAAAGGTATGCGCAGAAGAAATAAATGAAATGAGCTTAATGACATTACGTTTCGGAATTGGTTTTATCATTCCATTTGTTGTGTTTATTAAGAAATTCAGAAATCTGGATTTTGAAACAATAAAACACGGAATCATAATTGGTCTCATTTTATTTGTTGCTTATCTGGGTGCAACATTTGGAGGATATAAGACATCTGCATCAAATGCGGGTTTTTTAGTTAGTTTATCTGTTATAATGATTCCCATTATTTCTTTTGTTTTATTTAAGCAGAAACCTGAATTAAATATAATTGTCAGCTGCATTATGGCAGTGGTTGGTGTAGCATTACTGACCTTCAGCGCTGGTATGAGCTTAAATACTGGTGATGCCCTATGCCTCTTATGCGCCCTTTTTATTGCTTTTCAAATTATGTATACGGATAAAGTCATTGAAAAGGTTGATGCCATTGCAATAGGTATCATTCAGATTGGCGTGGTTGCTTTATTGTCTTTCATCGTTACTGCTTTTACGGGTCATCTGGAATTTCCTCAAACCCAGATTGCCTGGGAGGCGTTGCTAGCATATGGAATTTTAAATACTGCCTGCGCGTTTATCGTTCAAATGAAAGCACAGCAATATACGACCCCTGAATATGTTGGAATTATCTTTGCTTTTGAACCAGCATATAATGCTGTTGCAGCTAACCTGTTTCTGGGTGAAAGCTTAACTGTGAAAGCTTATTTAGGTGGTATCTTATTGATAATTAGTCTTTTTGTTGCAGAGAAAGGTATTGTAAATAAACTGGGACTTATTTGGGCTTCTGTGAAGAAGCTTATATGAGTATTCCTGCAGAAAGGACTTTAACAGGTGAACTATTTTGAATGAGAGCAATATTATAAGACTTTGCTTGCAGATTTGCATAATGATTCTTACTGCACTGACGTGTACAAAAATAACGGACAAGCTGGGTTTTCCAACTGTAGTGGGTGAGCTTCTTGGAGGAATTATATTGGGTCCCACAATTTTAGGCAGCATTTTCCCTTTCTGCTACAGTTATTTATTTTTATCCAGTAGTAAATGCTCCATTGGGTTAGAAACAATTATCAAATTGGGACAAATTTTTTTCCTGTTTACCGTGGGACTGGAGATGAATCTGGTTTTATTAAAAAAACAGATAAGAAATGTAGTTACTATTAGCCTGTTTAGTATACTAATCCCTTTTTTTATGGGGATTGGAGTTGTAAGAATTTTTCCAGATATATGGGGTCTACAACTAATAAACAGGGACAAGCTTACTCTTTTCATAGGTATAGCCGTTTCCATATCAGCCCTTCCGGTGATTGCAAGGATATTAATGCATTTGGAACTATTAAATACCAAATTAGGTAATTTGATCTTGTCAGCAGCGACTATTAATGACTTTTTAGGCTGGGTTCTGTTTTCCCTTATTTTAAGAGATATGAATTCTGATTTATGTGTTTCCAAAAGCATGAGCTGTACGATTGGATTGATTTTGTGCTTCATTCTGCTTATTGGTGTTGTTTATTATATAAGCAAGCCTGAAAGACTGTCAGGTTTTATAAAAGTTTTTCCGACAAAGAGTCATTGCACAGCAGCCCTGGTTATGTTAATACTATTTGCATCTGCAATCAGCCAGTTTTTAGGTATTAATGCTATGTTTGGAGCATTTTTAATAGGATCCGTTTTCACTCTCAGATTAGATCCAAAGTCTGTAGAAGGATTCGATAGCATAAGAAAGTTTACCAATAGTTTTTTTGTGCCAATTTATTTTGTCTCAGTGGGTCTTAAGATAAATTTTATTTCTAACTTAAATTGGTTCTTGATAATTATAGTTTTATCTGTAGCTTGTATAGGTAAAGTAAGCGGAGCTTTTATTGGTGCAAGGATTTGCAGGATTTCTTTTATAAATTCTTTAATTGTGGCATTTGCTATGAACGTGCGGGGGGCAATGGAAATTATTTTAGCATCGGTTGCTTTCGAATACCACTTTATTAACGAAGAAATTTTTGTGGCATTAATAACTATGGCAGTTATTACTACATTAATAAGCGGACCAGTCATGCAGAAACTGCTTCATAAAAGTACAGAAAAAAAGGATGTTATATTTCATAGAAAAATAGGATAGGAGGTAACAAATGGTTTGTTATAAGCCCATCAGCTCTTTAAATGGGCCTCGTTTTACAGGAATTAAGACTTTCATGAGATTGCCAAACATACAGACAACAAAGGACGTTGATTTTGCGATTATTGGAATTCCCTTTGATACTGCCAGCACTTTTCGGACAGGCTCCAGATTTGCACCAGCAGCTATAAGGGATATGTCAGTGACTATCAGGTCTTATCATTCAGGTTTCGGATTAAATATACCAGATATACTATCAGGGGTTGATTTAGGAGATATTAATATTGTACCGGGATATATAGAAGAATCTTATGAAAAAATAGAGCAAGGGATGCAACCTATCGTGGATGATAATGTGATACCAATTTCAATAGGGGGAGATCATTCTATTACATTAGCTGAACTAAGAGCAGTGGCAAAAAAACATGGACCTGTTGCGCTTGTACAATTTGATGCACATATGGACACGATTGATTCTTATCTGGGGGAAAAGTACAGTCATGCCACTTCCTTCAGGCGGGCATGGGAAGAGGGGCTGATTGATACAAGCCATTCTATACAAGTTGGAATAAGAAGTAACTTTAAAACATTTAAAGATATCGGATTTAAAGTGATTACTGCAGATATGATACGAGAGCAGGGGCTTGAAAGTGTGGGAAAACAGATTAGAGAAAGAGTTGGAGAGAAAAAAGCTTTTTTAACTTTTGATATTGATTTTGTTGATCCAGCATATGCACCGGGGACAGGAACCATGGAAGTTTGTGGGTTTACAAGTAGTGAAACCTTATATTTGCTCAGGGAGACTAAAAAAATAAACTTTGTTGGATTTGACCTGGTTGAAGTGATTCCTGCCTATGACCCTAATCAAATCACCTCATTTTTAGCAGCCAACATTATTCAGGAATTTTTAGGGCTTATTGCTTTAAATAAGGTTCACAGCAAAAAGGAAGAATTAGAAATATAAGATAAGCTAAAAAAGTAATGGGAATGGAAGGAATCACAAAATAAAATAGAATAACTTGGATACCCCTCTCATATATTGTATCAGTATTGTACGGAAGGGGTATTTTTTATGGAGAATTTGAACATATATGAAAGTATTTGGGAAAGGACGCAGGGCGACATTTATGTTGGCATTGTAGGTCCTGTCAGAACCGGTAAATCAACTTTCATTAAAAGATTCATGGATTTGCTTGTAGTGCCTAACATTGATAACACATATGTAAAAGAGCGGTTGCAAGATGAATTGCCACAGAGTGGTGCTGGTAAAACCATTACAACTACAGAACCTAAGTTTGTACCTGCGGAGGCAGTTCCTTTTCAGTTGGAAGGAAACATGAATTTTAAGATGCGTATGGTAGACTGTGTTGGATATATGGTACCTGGAGCACTTGGGCATATTGAAGAAGGTAAAGCACGCATGGTAAGTACCCTTGGAGTGCTAATAAAATGCCTTTTGAAGAAGCAGCAGAGGTAGGAACCAGAAAAGTAATACGGGACCATTCGACTATAGGTATTGCTGTAACAACAGATGGAACTATAGGAGATATAGACAGAGAAGCCTATCTGGGGGCAGAAGAACGGATTATAAGAGAGCTAAAGGAACTGAAAAAACCGTTTGTTGTAATTGTAAACAGTACTGAACCATCAGGTAAAGCAGCCAGTGAAGTAGTGGAAAAACTAAAAAACAAGTTTAATGTGCATGCCAGAGCAGTAAACTGTGCTAAAATGAGTGAAGCTACTGTAAAGGAGATTCTTACAGACGCATTGATGCAATTCCCGGCTTCACAGATTAATTTCTATTTCCCAGGATTTGTGGAAGGACTTACGAAAGAGCATTGGATTAAAGCGGCAATTATATCTGGAATTAAGGATTGGATTAAGGAACTGGATAATGTTGAACAGGTAAAACAGTCCATTGGTACCCTGGAAGATGGACAGTTGATTTCAGGAATTACCATTACAAATATGGATCTTGGAACTGGAGATATAGATGTCCAGGTTGAAATGGTAAGTGGTCTGTTCTATAAAGTTGTTGAAGAGATGATGGAACAGCCAGTTAAAAATGACTATGAATTCTTTGAACTTTTGAAAGAGTTTGCAGCTTCTAAAAAGGCATATGATAAATTGAAAGATGCCATGGTACAGGTGGAAGAAAGCGGATACGGAATCGTTCAGCCTAAACTGTCAGAAATGGTTCTGGATGAACCGGAGATATTTAAGCAAGGAAACAAATATGGTGTTTGTCTGAGAGCAAAAGCACCGTCCCTTCATATTATTAAAACTAATATTTCAACGGAAATTTCTCCGATTGTGGGAACAGAAAAGCAGTCTGAAGACCTGGTCAAATACTTACTTACTGAATTTGAAAGTGAACCATCAAAAATCTGGGAAACTAATATATTCGGAAAATCCCTGCAGGAAATGGTTACAGAACAGATGGAGAATAAATTGTCAAATGTTCCTGACCACATCAGAGGTAAAGTGCAGAAGTCCCTTCAGAAAATCAGTGATGAAGGAAAAGACTACTTTATTTGCATAATATTATAACCACTAAAAAAAGCACGTTATTATTTATATAGGTTAAATCCTAAAAAGATACTGTATTTACGGATATAGTATCTTTTTTATTATTGTTTATAATTTTTAATGGATGGTAAAATTTATAATAACCATTATAAAAAGCGTACTCCTTTTAAAAAGGAATATGCTTTTGGGATTTAATTATTTATTCTCAATCAACATCTTCAGGAGCATTCAGTTGGATAATATTTGCTTCGTAACCAATAGCTTTTAAATACTTTACTAGATCTGGAGATTCAATGAAAATTGTTTTTTTATTTGTATTTGGGTGGAAACTCATTCTTTTCTCTGGCATTATTTCCTTATCAAAATATACCTTTATATCATGGTCTTCGTTGTTTTGAAGGCCAAATGGTGAGACAACTCCAGGAGGAAGCATCATTTTTTGAAATAAGCTATCTGAAGATGCCATTTTGACCTGCTTTTCGCCTACAATTTCCTTAAACTGATTCATATCTAGTCTTTTCTTATCATCCATAATTAGAAGATAGAAGGCTGTTTTCTTCTTATTTGTTAAAAACATTGTTTTTGTTCTAACACCTTCAATTCCTTCGATAAAGCTGTCTGCTTGTTCTGTAGTTAATGCAGGTTCATGTTCCACTATTTCAAAAGTAATCCCTAATTCTTTCAACTTCTCGTCAACTTTTGTATACAAATCCATATTTAAAAGCCTCCTAAATCGTATATTTTTCAAATAGGATACTCTATATTTAGGAAAAAGTAAACAAATGAAATCATAATTACTAAATCAATTGGGAATTTAAAGAGAAAGTAATAACAGCCAACAAAACAAAAAAAGCATATATCCATTTTATATGGCCTATGCTTTTTTGTAATATGAATAATCACTTCCTGACTCATCTGTTACTGCACGGTTCTTCGTTAAACTCTGACCTTCTTTAAAATATTAATAACATCATCCTTTTTTAACACCTTTCCAAAGGACACCACCTTTCCGTCTATTACAAGGGCAGGGGTAGTCATTACTCCATATGAAGCAATTTGTACAAAGTCAGTCACATGGTCAATGGAAGTATCCATGCCAAGTTCTTCAAGAGCCTCCTTTGTTGCAGTTTCGAGCTGATTACATTTTGCACATCCGCTGCCAAGAACCTTAACAGATGAACCTGCTGTTTTTTTGATTTCTGCGGCAGCCATTGTTTCTGCATTGCAATCACCACCACAGCAACAGCTGCTATCTTCTGCAGATACTTTGTGCCTGTCAGAAGAGCAACCACAATCACAATTATTTTTAACTTCCTTGTTTTTACCAAAACCAAACAATCCCATCATTAAATCCTCCTTAAACAAATAAAAATGAAAATGCATTAAAGAAATAACCATTAAGAATAATACCAACTGATACAATGCTTACAAATACCAGCAGCAACTTAGGTTTTACTGCTTTACGAAGCATAATCATAGATGGTAATGATAATGTAGTAACCGCCATCATAAATGAAAGAATTGTTCCCAGGCCGGCACCTTTTGCAAACAAGCTTTCTGCCACTGGAATGGTTCCAAAAATATCCGCATACATTGGAATTCCTACAATAGTAGCCAGAATAACAGAAAACGGATTATTGCTGCCAAGTATCGTTTCAATCCATACCTGAGGAATAGCATTATGAATGACAGCTCCAATACCTACGCCAATGAAAATATATGGGGCTACTTTTTTTACAGTTGCTAGAACTTGTTCTTTAGCATATATACGACGTTCCTTTTTTGTGAGTTCTGGGCTGTCAATGTCTACATTTCCGGCAGATTTAATAAACTCCTCCACATATTTATCCATGCCAAATTTTTCAATGAGTGTGCCTCCGATTACAGCAATGATAAGTCCAATTACCACATAAGCGAGAGCAATTCTGGTTCCAAATATGCTCATAAGTAAAACCAGTGAACCAAGATCAACCATTGGTGAAGAAATGAGAAAGGAAAATGTAACTCCAACAGGAAGTCCTGCACTGCTAAACCCAATAAAAAGAGGAATGGAAGAACAGGAGCAGAAAGGAGTTATGGTACCAAGTAAAGCAGCAAGCATATTTGCTGTAATTCCATGAAACCGACTTATAATCCTTTTAGTACGCTCTGGTGGAAAGTAGCTCTGAATATATGAAATGATGTAAATAAGAATCGATAATAAGATAAAAATCTTAATCGTATCATAAATAAAAAACTGCAAACTGCCACCTAATGTTTTGTCAAGGTCAAAGCCTAAAGCAGAAAGGCCTTTCCCTATAAGGCTGTTAATCCATTTCATTCCCAGTATTTGATTCTGAAAAAAAAGCCAGATACTTTCAATTATTTTCATAAAATCCCCTCTTTTATACATTGATATTTCTAAAATTATCGATATGTTGTTTTGATGAAAAGCCATCATAAAAAGATGGCCTTACTATCAACAGCAATCACTGCTATTTCCATTTATTTTAGTAAGTTGATTCAGTAGTACTTTGCATGTTCACTACCTTGGATATTGATGGAATAGTGTATCCATTTGCCTTCCTTACGGCCCTGCACAATCCCTGAATCACATAAAATACGCATATGGTGGGATAGGGTTGACTGGCTGATATGTAAATCCTCCAGTAATCTGCAGGCACACTTTTCACCACTTTGCAATAACTCTAATATCATTAAACGGTTTTCATCGCAAAAAGCTTTAAATACCTTTGCATTTTCCTGGTATACGTTACCCAATTCATCCACCCCTCATTTGTATCAATTATATGGTTATTATATGCATTAAATCGAAAAACGTCAATATGTTATTTGGCAAATTTTTAAATCAAAACATAATTAAAGCCAGCATCCTGAGACGCTGGCTTTTGGAGATATATTTTTATTCTCCTATTTTACCTATTTTTCTTGCATAGTGTCCCCAGCATTCTGTTATGATTCTCCGTGCTGCAAACATGGAAGTTAAAGATGGATCCAATTCTGGGGCCACTTCAACAACATCAAATGCAATGATATTGAGTTTGTTAAATAAAATGTCAAGCAATTCAAGGAGTTGCCTGCTGTAAAGGCCGCCAAACTGAGGAGTTCCAGTTCCTGCAGCAAAGGCAGGGTCAAGGCAGTCAATATCAAGGGTTATGTACACTTTATTAAATTTGCTCATTTTAGCCACAACATCCTCTGCAACTTTTTCAATACTAAGCTTATGGCAGTTGAATGCACTTTGCACATTAATATGATTTTTTTCTTTAAATGCGAATTCATCTGGTTCAATGGATCGTATGCCTACGAAGTACAAATTATCAGTACCTGAAATATTTTTTAAATCCAAAGCTCTTCTTTCAACAGAACCGTGGGAGAGGAAATCTCCATTAAGAGTGTCACACAAATCAAAATGTGCATCAATATGAATGATGCCGAATTGCTCATCTAAAGCTCTGTCTATGCCAGCTTCAATGGGAATGGTTACAGAGTGATCTCCTCCCACAGCAGTAAAAAAGATATTATTTTTTACCAGATGGCATACATAATCTGTAATCTCTTCAAATAGTTCGTCTCTGTTGTTGCCCTTGAAGTCTCCCGCATCGTGTACATTTAAACGGGCAAAACTTTCAAATTGCTCGGTATATGGGGTTGAGCAAAACGTATTTTCCCTTAACACGGAAGGCCCTTTTGATGCTCCTGCACGATAACTGACTCCTTTGTCAAATGGAATCCCAAAAATAACTAAGTCTGACTCTTTTTCAGACATTTCCGGGTGATTTAAATTACACCATGCTCCACTGTCTTTTGCAAATTGATCTTTTTCTAACATTTCATTACCTCCATTTTATTATAATTTTAGAATACACTTTCTTTATTTAAATAATCAATTTTATCTAAAGGTATCATTTTTGTTTTGTATTTAATCTTATAAATAAAATATGGTACAACAAATAATACCAGACATAAATTAATTGAAATAACTGAGAACCAGTCGATGGTATCTCCTGTAAAGAGTACGATATCCTGGCCGATTACAATAATGCCAATGGCGCACATGGCAAAAATCGGACCTGATGGAAACCACTTTGCTGTATAAGTAAGGTTTTCCAGTTTATATCCCTGAATGATATAGCCTCTTCTGAATCGGTAATAACAAATTGTAATAACAAGCCACATTAAAAACCCATTCAGAGCAGACATATTCAACAGTGTTAAATAAATCTTTCCTGATCCAACGAAGGAGCTCAGGAAGCATAAGCACCCGAATACAGCAGAACACAGGATTGCAGCAACCGGTACTCCTTTGTTATTTGTCTTTGCAAATAATTTAGGGGCTTTGCGTGAATTTGCCATGGCAAACAGCATTCTGGAAGTTAAGAAAAGTCCCGAATTTGTCACCGACAGTACTGCAACCAGTACAATAGCATTCATAAGATGGGCAGCAAAAGGAATACCAGATTTTGACAGAAGGATCGTAAATGGACTTATTGCTACATTGTCAACACTACTATTTAATAAATTTGGATTATCATAAGGAATCACTGTACTTAAAACAAAAGTAGCTACAATATAAAAAATAATAAGACGCCATATAATCTGTTTCACAGCCTTGGGTATATTTTGTTCTGCATTTTCCACTTCACCCGCAGTAATTGCAAACATTTCTGATCCGATGAAAGCAAATCCTGCTACTAGAAATACAGAAAACATCCCAGAAATTCCACCAACAAAAGGCGCCTCACCAACAGTGAGGTTATAGGTGCCTGTGGCCTGACCACCCAGAATTCCAAATATCATTAAGAATCCAACAATGATAATTATGATTACAGAGCCCACCTTAATAGATGACAGCCAGTATTCTGTTTCACCATAACCTTTAGCTCCAATCAGGTTAATAGTCAGCAACACTGCTAACAGGGATGCGCTCCACACAATACTTGGCACAGCAGGGAACCAAAATCCCATAAGGATTGCTCCTGCCTGCAATTCCACTGCAATTGTAACTGCCCATCCAAACCAGCTGTTCCATCCAACGGCAAACCCAAATGCAGGGTCTACAAATTTAGTAGCCTGTGCTGCATATGCTCCAGAAACTGGCATAAAGGAAGTCATTTCAGCTAATCCGGTCATTAAAAAATATACGATAACTGCTATGATTGCATATGCAACCAGTGCACCTCCCGGGCCTGCGCCACCTATTAAAGCCCGCTGGCCAGAAACAGTCCCGTTCCAATACCACCACCTAAAGTAATTCTAGATAACTGCCTCATGGTTATCTGCCTTTTTAATTGTCCTTTATCAGACAATATAGTCACCTCTTTTCTTTAATTAAGCTATAAAATGCAAATGTTAATGTACGTACAACAGATAATAGTGCAATTCACGTGCCATCCTAGCTATAATTAAATAATTTTCCAGTTTTGCTGTGACATACAAGGTTTTTTCTAATTTCTTTTCAACAAGAAATTACGAACTTTAATCAAAAAAGCAAAAAACAAAATCCTTTGCCTGCAAAACGCAAAAAATTTTGTTTTTAATTTTAATTTAAGTGATATTTCATTATTTTATACTGGAGTGCCTGTCTGCTGGTGCCAAGCAATCTTGCAGCATTGGTTACATTACCGCCTGTCTTCAGAGCATTTCTGATGATTTCCTTTTCATATTCCTCCACCATCTGGGCTAAAGGCAGGTCAAAATGCCCAGAATTTATCATAATGTCCCCAGGTTCTTTAGTTAGATGCTTATTACTATATAAAATCAATTCTGGAATATCATTTAAAGTAATGGTTGTACCTGAAATAAAGTTGAAAGCATATTCAATAGCATTTCGGAGTTCTCTGATATTGCCGGGCCAATCATAATTCATAAATGTTTTTTCAACAATATCGCTTATTCCTGTGATATTTCTGTTGCTTACCTGATTAAACTGATTAATAAAATATTTAGCCAGGAGGGGATATCCTCTCTGCGGTCCCGCAGGGGTGGAATATGAATTTGTATCACACCGAGGCGGTAAAACAGATCACTGCGTAATTCATTCCTTTGAATCAGATCAATGGGTTCCTGGTTCATTGCTGATATAACCCTTACGTCCACTGTTTTTTCTTTATTACTTCCAATTCTCCTGAATTTTTTTTCTTCAATTGCTTTTAATATTTTTCCCTGTAAGGAAATATCCATGGAATTAAGCTCATCCAGAAATAAGGTACCATGATCCGCCAGTTCAAACAAGCCTTTGTGATCTTCTGCACCGGTATAGCTTCCTTTTACTGCGCCGAATAACAAGCTTTCCAAAAGATTCATGGGAATGGCAGAGCAATTCTGTGAAATAAATGGTTTTCCATTCCTCTTGCTATGAGTGTGAAGGGATTGTGCAATCAGTTCCTTCCCAGTTCCTGTTTCACCTATAATCATGACTGAAGAGTCATTTTCAGCAGCCTTTCTGACTTTTTCTTTTAGCAGTTCCATCCTACTGTTATTTGTTATGATATTATCCAGACAGTATAACCCTTTGCTGGAATGCATTTTCTGTGCAGGATTTTCCTTTTTCAGGGGTATTCCATCAATAGCCAACAACACGCTGCCTTCAATTGCACCGATAATTTCGTTATTATATTCGATGGGATAGGTGGAACTGAAAAAAGTAAAGGAACGACCATTTAAATCAGTCAGTGTCTGCCTTTCATCCACGATGGGCACCCTGTTTTCATAACACGAAAGTGACTACTGGTTTCTTCTGAGAGCGAAGGATAAACTTCCAAGACGTTTTTTCCTGTATAACCTTCATTTTTTATGCTGTTATCCTGAAAATCAAATCTTGCGGAGTATTCCACAATTCCGGCTCTGTTGGTTATCAGTAATGCATCTAATTTATCATATATACTAGCCATAAATTCAATATTTTTTACAAACATTTTCCATAACCTCATTTTTTAAATGTCTTTAGAAATAGTATTTCTGTTAAGGAATTTACTTTTTAACATTATAGCATATTAAAGCGCAAGTCTGATACAAAATTACCGGGCAGTTTTAGATGGTTCAGATTATTTTCTAAAGAACAATTATGTAAAAATATTGAACTTTTAAAAATAGATTGATAAAATGAAAAGGAAAAAGATATAACTAAGATGAAATAAGGAGACTGAAATGACTTTAGAACAAAATCCTGTTGAAGAACACGAAAACGAAGATGTATGGCTGATTGTAAAATTGAGAGAACAAAATTTTGCTGTGAACTGCCAGAACGTTTTAGGGATATTCAGGGCTGATATGGAAACCACACAGATGGCCGGGTATTCCAGTTACGTAAGGGGAGTAATTGATTTCAGAGGAGCGGTGGTACCTCTTTTGGAATTAAGGAATGTACTTGGAGTCATTTCTTTTGAGCAGGAACATGAGGAATTCTGTGAAATGATGGAGTTGCGTAAAGGTGATCATGAAAGATGGGTTCAGGAACTGCAAAGGTGTGTACATGAAGGAGATGAGTTTAAACTGGCTACAGACCCCCATAAATGCGCCTTTGGAAAATGGTATGATCATTATCACAGCAACAATCAGTCGATTTTATTTGATTTAAAAAAGATAGATGAACCTCATAAAAATCTGCATGCTACAGCAGAAAAAGTTTTTGCGTGCAAAGATATGCAGGATGCAGAAAAACGCGGCGAAAAGCAGGAACAACTCATGAACCAGGCATCACAGGAACTTATGCCCAAAATATTACAGCTGATGGATGATATGAAGGACCTGTATAAGAGTGGATATAAGGAAATGTGTGTGGTGATTTCAAATGAGCAGAATAAAATGATGGGACTCTTAGTAGATGAAGTGAACTCGGTTGAATCTTTACAGACTGTGGAATCAAAAAGTTTATTTGATTCTGCATTTTCCAGTTCTTGCATTGACCATGTAGCCAAATCGGTACATATCAATGGGGAAATATTCGTTCTGGATAAAGAGGCTTTATTTGGAAAGTTATTTTAGATATATAAGGGAATATTAAAAAACTGTTTTAATCTGTTAGATTGAAATAGTTTTTTTACTTTATATTAGTTTTACTATAGACTTTACTGTTTTGTAGAAAATTGGTATAATATAAATTGGTTTATACTAGAAAAAAGGAATAATAGGATGAATAATAGCAGAAGAACAAAGAGTTTAGTATTTATATTACTTAATTTAATTTTTATAGTAATTTTTATAACAGGATGCAGTAAGTCTGAAGAAAATAAGATTAATGAATTAATAAAAGTTGACGATAATCATTATAGGATAGAAATAGCAGAGGATAACAGTCTGGTTGTAAGATTGCCGGAGGGAAGACCCCGGGTGCCACAGTTGAAGTGTAAAGGGGCAGATGTAGTACAGGCAGTATTTCCTGATGGATGTAAAGATGCTCTGGCAAAAGTCCATACTGATAACCAGTATTATGTGATACATTTCATAAAAGACGCTTCTCTGGGATTTGAACTGCAATATGATGACAGGTATAAGTTTATTCCTAAAACAATTGCAGCCAACAAGTTTTCCAGTAGCAATCCTAAAGTGGCACAGGTAGACAAACTGGGAAATGTGAAAATCGTAGGTGTCAGTGATGATGGTGCAGTTATTACTGCAACAGACGGTGAACACGATGAAAAACTGGTTATAAGCAGAACCGTAAAGGCACCCCTGGATATCTATCTCATAACGGGTCAAAGTAATGCTTCATATTACTATGCCGAACCTGAACTGGCTACGGTAACGAAACCAGGGACAGCATATCATTACAGTGAACTGGTAGGAGGAGTGGAGATCTGCTCCATGAATGATGAAAATGGAGCTATGCAGCGTGGTAATCTGGAAGCTTCTTTTGGTAAAACCTTATATGATTTGACTGGCGAAAAGGTTTTAATGGTAAATGCAGGTGTAAGTGGCAGAAAGATGGAAACATTTTTGCCTCTTAATGGGGAATCTTATCAATATATAAGTAAAGTATGGCAGATTATACAACGGTATATCAATGACGATAAATTCCAAAGCCGTTACGAACCCCGTATAAAAAGCTATATCTGGGCTCAGGGTGAATCCGATCCGGACACAGACATTGGAGTATACAAGAACGATTATATGAGATTGCATGAAATGTTAATCAGTCCTGACTATGGGTTTAAATATGGATTTATCATAAAAGTTAGGACCATTTTCCCAAATTCTGCTGAAGCTCAGGAGGAGTTGGCCAGTGAAAATAAGGATATTGCTATAGCAACACGATCATCAGATCATTTCACCGTGGAAAACGGTAAAATGCGGTTTGATAATCTGCATTATTCACAAATAGGGGACAATCTACTGGGTGAGGAAACAGCCAGAACTATTGTCAAGGCATATACGGAAGGTATTGATTCTGTAACTGGTAATTACTGATTTTAAAGGGAAATATATAAATTAATTTATTATTTCTTATGAAAAGTGCATAATATGAACATGAATACTTTATATGATAAAAAACAAAGAGCCACGTTAATTGTGGTTATAGTAACCTCTTTTATAACAACATTTACGGGAAGTGCATTGAATTTATCTGTTCCGGCTATTGGTTCAGAATTTAGTGTCAGTGCCTGTTTAGTGGGGTGGATAGTTACCTCCTATATGCTGGCATCAGCAGCATTTTCAGTGCCATTTGGCAGAATTGCGGATATCACGTCCAGGAAAAAAGTATTAGTCGCAGGTATTTTTATTTTTGCATTATGTTCTCTTGCGTCAGCTTTTGCCTGGGATATAAAAATAATCTTAACCTTAAGAGCACTTCAGGGTTTTGGAGCTGCAATGATTTTCAGTACAAATATAGCAATGCTTATCAGTGCATTTCCTGAAAACTCCAGGGGGAAAGTTCTGGGGTATTCTACCGCATCAACCTATATCGGACTTTCAGCCGGGCCTGTTATAGGAGGATTATTTAACCACTATTTTGGCTGGCGTTCTATATTTATTCTGACTTTTGCAGTAAGTGCTGCAGTGTTTATCATAGCAGCAAAGAATCTTCCTGCAGACAAGAAAAAAGCCGAAAAAGCCGATAATGATTTTGTAGGAAATGTGTTTTACATTACAATGATTGTTTGTTTCCTATATGGGTTGTCTGCTTTTTCCACCAATATGCTTGCAAAGATTTTGTTACCCATTGGCATTGTTGCAGGCATTATATTTGGTAAATACGAATTAAAGACTAAAAATCCAATTGTAGAATTAAGGTTATTTTCAGATAACCTGTCTTATACATTTTCAAATATAGCAGCGTTGCTTAACTATGGGGCAACTTTTGCTATTAGTTATTTATTGTCAATTTATTTACAGGTAGTCATGGGATATAATTCTCAGTCTGCTGGTATTATTTTAGTGGCACAGCCAGTAATAATGGCGTTGCTGTCCCCTTATGCGGGGAAATTGTCAGACAGGATTTCGCCATTTAAGTTAGCTTCCTTTGGCATGGGACTGTGTTCGGTATGTTTATTGTTTTTCTCTTTTTTATCAGAGAAATTCCCACTATGGAGTATTATTACAGCTTTAGTTGTAGCTGGTGTTGGCTTTGCATTTTTTTCATCACCTAATACAAATGCAGTCATGGCATGCGTAGAAAAAAGGATTATAGTGTGGCCTCTTCTATATTGGCAACCATGAGGACCATAGGCCATACTTCCAGTATGGCGATTGTAACTTTTGTAGTGGGGATCAATATGGGAGCCACAGCTTTATCTGAAGCAGAACCTCAGGTGTTAATAAAGACAATGCATATGTCTTTTATTATATTTACTGGAATTTGTGTTATAGGAACTTTTTTTTCTTTAAAAAGGAAGTAGTGGACAGAACATTTTATTTTAGGGAGTAACATGATGTTAAACAAAAACAGCAAGGATGCAACAAAAGATGTAACAGAGGAAGAAAACTCTGAGAGTAAAGAGAATAAAAAGAAAGATAAAAAGAAGGATAAAAAAGCGAAAGCTAAACCATCTTCTTACGATAAAGCTTTAAAAAAGAAGCAAAGAGTGGAAAAAGCAGCTGCTGCAAAAGTCAGAAATGCAGAAGCAAAAATAAAGAGAGCTGAACAGGCCGTAGTAAATAAAGAAAAAGCAGCCGAGAAAAAAGTAAAAGATAAAGAAAAAATCAAAGAAAAAAGATAGCTGATATAATAAAAAAGAAGAACAGAAAATCGAGAATAAAGAAAAGAAAAAAGCCCTGAAAGCAGCTAAGAAATCGAAGAAACGGGAAGAAAAAGCCAAAGAAAAAGCTGAAAAGATGAAGAAGAAAGCTGAAATGGCAGCACGCACCCCCTACAAAAGAAAATTGACAGGCGAATAAAAAGAAAAAAGATATTATTCAGGCTTATGATTTTGCTTATTTTAGTTGGTTTAGTATTAGGGGGAATAAAATATGGGCCAACCCTGATGGATAAGGCCAATATCCCTGAACATCTGGCTAAGATTACTGAAAGTATAAAGTCAAAGATACCATTTCTGAATAAGGAGAAAGAACCAGCTGCTGAAGTGTGGAACTTAAAAGAAGGATACATATGTGAAACTAAATTAATAGAAGATGGTCATAAACTTATTTTTGCAGCAGTTAATATAATTGGAGAGTAACACGATGTCAAACAACAGCAAGGATGCCATAGAGGAAGAGACCTCTGGAAAAATAGGTAAAAAAAAGAAGGACAAAAAGCCCAAGTTAACCCCTGAGCAAAAAGCCATTCAATATAAGAAAAAGGTAGAAAAGGCTGCCAATGCCAAAGTGCGAAAGGCAGAGGCGGATGTTAAAAGGGCAGAACAGGCTGATAAAAATAAAGAGAAAGCAGCTTCAAAAAAAGAAAAAGAAAAGGAAAAAAAAGCTTCTAACAAAATAAAAGCAAAAGAGAAGAAGCTTAAACAGAAAGAAAAGAAAAAGGAGCAAAGTGAGGCCAATAAAATAAAGAAACAGGAAAAAAAGGATAAAATACAAGCAGAAAAAATGCAGAAAAAAGCTGAACTGGCAGCACGTACACCTTTACAGAAAAAATTGGACAGGGAAAAGAAAATAAAGAAACTTTTGCCCCCTGTATTAATTCTGCTGATTGTAATAGCACTTGTATTTACAGGAATTAAGTTTGGACCTAAATTAATGAATGCAACAGGTGATGCAGTTTCTGCCGTTACAAGCAAAATTCCTTTTTTGAATAAACAAGAGTCAACAAAGAAAACCAGCAAGACTGAAAAGAAAACCAGTAAGTCTGAAACGGCTGCTAAAAAGGCAACAGAGAAGAAGACCCAGACAACAACTGAGGGAGCGGTCAAACAAAGTAAAACCATAAACATTGGTGGAATCTCCTCGGTGGAAGATTATTATTCAGTTGCGTTAACAAAGTTTTTAAAAATAAGTGATAAAGAAGCTAAAAAATATTGCAGTACTGCAAATACTGAGGATGCTTACACAAGTTTAATTAAAGGGGATCAGCAGGTTATTTTTGCTACTGAGCCAAAAGATGCAGAAAAGAAAATGGCTAAAAAGGCTGGATTAGCTTTGCAATCGGTGCCGGTTTTAAATGGTGGATTTGTATTCGTAGTTAATAAGGATAATCCGGTAAAAGAATTAACCATGCCTCAGTTATATGGTATTTATTCAGGAACTATTACCAACTGGAAGGAACTGGGGGGTAAAAATGAACCTATAGTTGCATATCAGCGGGATGAAAATACTGGTGGACAACAGGGTATGTATACATACGTGATTAAAGCAAAGCAGATAATGAAGGCTCCAAACAAGATGAAGATTTCGGACACAGAAGGTTTAATTAAGAAAGTTTCATCAGAAAAGGGAGCAATCGGTTATTCCTATTATTATTACATGACAAAGTCAAAAAATAGTAATGATGTTAAATTGATTGCGGTTAATGGCGTTAAACCTAATAAAAAAACCATTGGATATGCTCAATATCCATTGACTACTTATACTTATGCAATTGTTACAACTGAAAAAAATGCAACAAGTTATGAGGACACTAAGACTGCAGGAACTGACTTTCAGACTGACACTCAGATGATGAAATTAGAATTTATTAAATGGGTATTAAGCGAAGATGGACAGAAACTGGCAGAAGAAAAGGGCTTTATAAGGCATAATAATAAATAAAGGGGTGACCGTATTGTATTTATTTTATTTTGTTCTGAGCAGTATACCCTATTTTTTAGCAGCATTATTTATTGTCAATATGGTCATTGCATTTACGATTATTTTCCTGGAAAGAAAGAATCCATCGGCAACATTAGCATGGATTATGATACTATTTTTGTTGCCAGTAGTGGGCATTCTGTTTTATTTCTTATTTTCCCAGAACCTTTCCAGAAAGAAAATTTTTCAATTAACCAGATATGAGGAAGAAATTATAAATACTTCTCTCCAAACCCAGATTCAGGAGATGAAAGATGGGGAATATTCTTTTACTACAAGATCAGCCAAATACTGGAAAGATATGATTCGGCTAAATCAGGTGTATGGGCAGGCCTATTTTACTCAGGATAACAAAATTGAAATCCTTACAGATGGCCAGCATATGTTGAGAAAGCTTTTAAATGACATACGAGGTGCTCAGAATACAATTAATATCCAGTATTTCATTATAAAAAATGATGTGATTGGGAGAATACTGATTAAGTCTCTGACGAAAAAAGTTAAACAGGGAATCGAAGTAAGACTTCTTATCGACGCTATGGGAGGAAGACAGCTATCCAGAAGGACTCCCTGTATAAAGGAATTTGTGTCTGCAGGAGGACATGTATCTTTCTTCTTCCCCCCAAAACTAAAATTCTTGAACTTAAAATTAAATTACAGGAACCATAGAAAGATTGTGGTTATTGATGGTGAGATAGGATATATTGGGGGATTTAATATTGGCAAAGAATATGTGGGCAAGAAGAAAAAATTCGGATACTGGAGAGATACTCATCTTAAAGTTTTAGGAGGCTGTGTCCAGGATATTAACGCTAGATTTTTAATGGACTGGCGTTTCGCATCCAAAGAAAAGTTAATTCTTTCTGAGGCATATTACAGCGATATCATTAAGGAAGGATGTACTGGTGTCCAGATAGTATCCAGCGGACCCGACGGAGGAAAATCACAGATAAAACGTAGTTATATGAAAGTGATAACCTCTGCAACAAAAAATATTTATATTCAGACTCCGTATTTCGTACCGGATAACAGTATACTGGAATGTTTAAAAATGGCTGCACAGTCTGGTGTAGATGTAAGACTTATGATACCATGTATGCCAGATCACATGTTTGTATACTGGGCTACTTACGCTTACGCGGGAGAATTAATTAAATCGGGGGCAAAAGTGTTTGTATACGATAAAGGATTCCTCCATGCTAAAACTATGGTGGCAGATGGTGAAGTGGCATCCATAGGCTCTGCCAATTTTGATGTAAGGAGTTTCAGATTAAATTTTGAGGCAAATGCCTTTATATTTGACGAAAAAGAAGCTCGGAAAATGCAGAAAATTTTTGAAAAAGATATGAAAGACTGCCATGAACTTACAAAAAAACTTTATATGGAAAGAGGCTTAAAAATAAAGTTCAAAGAATCAGTTGCACGGCTTTTAACAGACATATTATAAGATGCACTAGAAAGATGGGGCTGTTACAAAATAGTAAACTATAGGCATATTTACTATTTTGCAACAGCCCCTTGGGTTAAGTATGGTATTCTTATTTAGGAATACAGAGTTTCATCCCCGCCCTTAAGTTATATGGATCAATATCAGGGTTTGCCTCCATAATAGCGTTTAGCGAGACCCGGTGCATTTTTGCAATCATATATAAGGTATCCCCTTTTTCTACTGTGTATAATGTACCCTGACAAGCTGGCTCTGTAGGTTCCATGGCTTCCGTAGGATCTGTATCACTAGGAATGCAGATTTTTGTTCCGATTCTTAAATTGTATGGATTTCTGATTTTATTTGCCATCATCAGATCACAGACAGATACATCGTAGCTTTTACAAATAGAATAAAGTGTGTCACCTGGTTTGATCGTATACACATCCATACAATAACATTTCCTTTTCATATTACTTCAATTCACCCCTTGCACAATTTCATATACTATATACTATTTGCATGAACGGCATTTTGTGATAAAATGTTCAAGTATAATTTTGAATTGTACTTGGATAATTGAAAGGATGATAATATTTTGCGAAGATTTGTAAATCCAACTTTTTTAATTTTAATACTTATTATGGCAGTGATGTCATTTACCAGCGGGCGATTTTCTAATCCACTGGATTGGCTGATGAATATGCTATTGTCCCTGCCAGCTATTGTAATTGGTCTGTCGTTCCACGAGTTTGGCCATGCAATTGCTGCTCATAAGCTGGGGGATATGACCCCTAAATATCAGGGACGTGTCACATTAAACCCTATGGCCCACATGGATCCTTTTGGATTTCTGTGCCTTATGGTTGCAGGGTTTGGATGGGGAATCCCTGTTCAGATTGACTCTAGAAATTTCAAAAATCCAAGAAGGGATGAACTGATTGTATCTGTGGCAGGTGTAGTCATGAACCTTATTATTGCAATTGCAGCTGCTGGAATCTTCAAATTATTTTTTACTTTTGCAGGCTCATTTATTGCATATTCCTATATGGGTGTTGTTGTACAGAAGATACTGGTAAACATTATAGTGATAAATCTTGTACTGATGATTTTTAACTTATTGCCTATACCGCCTCTTGATGGGTTTGGTATTGCTACGGAGTTGTTCAATCTTAGAAGCAAAGCATTTTACTATCAAATTTATGATAAGGGTTTTCTTATTTTAATGGTTTTAATCATGCTCAATGTTACAGATATAGTGCTGAACCCATTGGTGTCAATCTGTTTTAAAATAATCATGGGTATATTTTCTATTTAAAAGAAACTAAGTTAATTAAATAAAGTCTAAAAAGGCGAAAATGACTGAAAATCATTTTCGCCTTTTTTATACAAAAAATGTATGTAATATACTTTGTCCTCTGTTTATTGACACGAAATGCACTTAGGAATATAATAATAGAACAATTATCTGGTAAAAATTTCTATTTATATTGCATTACCGTTAACCCCAGTTAATAATGATTAAAACAGAATATGTATGGCTTGCAAATGAAGAAAAGAGAGGATGATTAAAAATGATGGAGAGATTGTCAAATCTGTTTATCCACCAGTTTCCTTATGCATTATCTTGCAATCAGTTTGTTTATGATCAAAAAGGTAACGTAGTTGACTGCATTTTTCTTGAATTAAATCCCCGTTTTGAATCTACATTTGAAGTAAATCAAAAAAACCTGACAGGTAAAAGTGTAAACAGTTTTTTTAAAGAGATGCTTTTAGACTGTCATGATTTATATGACGGATTAAGAAGATTTAAGAAAGCAGAGCAAAAAGAAGTTTATTTCAATCAGAAAAAAATATGGTTTCACCTTGACGCCTTTATGATTGACAAAGATGTGTTTGCAGTAATTCTAAGAGATATTACAAAGGAAAAAGCCATTTTGAACGAAGTGGTGCAAAAAAAGAAAGAGCTGGAAGATGCAAGAAATAACCTTGATTTTGTGTTTAACAGCACTCAGGATGCCATGTTCATGGCAGAATATAAAAACGACAACTTTTACTATATCTTTCTAAATGCTGCCCATGAAAAAGTAACAGGCCTGCGGAACAACGACATCGTAGGTAAAACGCCAATTGAGGTTTGGGGTGAAGATGTGGGCAAAAATCTCAACGAATTCTATTTACGGCCAATCACACAAAATAAGAACCTTATCACAGAAGAAACCTTATATACCAATGGAAAATTGTATAACTTTTTAACCAGTCTCTCCATTGCTATTGCATCAGAACACCAATATATCATTGTCTCACGGAAAGACATAACGGAATACAAAGAACTCCAGCAAACCCATCTCGCTACCTTGAACAGGCTACAGGCCATGTTCAGAGATCATAATGCTAAGATGCTGATTATTGATCCGGTTACTGGGAAAATCCTGGATGCCAATCCTGCAGCATGCGAATTTTATGGGTATGAAAAGTGGGAATTATTACGAATGAATATACAGGAAATTAACATGCTTCCAGCATTAGAAACAGCTAAATTAAGGAAGTCTGCTTTTGAACGTAAAAAAGAGCATTTTATCTTTCCTCACCGCTTGAGAAATGGGGAAATCAGGCTTGTGGAAGTGTATTCCTGTCCTATTGGAGAACGGGAAGAACCTCAGCTTTATTCTATTATTTATGATGTAACGGATCGGGAAACATACAGAAAAAGATTGTTTCATGAAAAGGAGTTGCTTGATACAACATTGAGGTCAATTGGAGATGGTGTTATTACAACGGACATCAATGGTAAAATAACAGTTTTGAATAAAGTGGCAGAGAAGATTGTGGGATGGAGCAGTGAAGAAGCTGGAGGAATGGATTTTGAAAATGTTTTTATACTGAAAAACGAAGAGACGGGCGAACCTGTAGAAAGCCCTATAAAAAAAGTTTTGGAGACAGGTAAAATAATTGGCCTTGTCAATCATACCGTTTTAATTAATAAAAAGGGGAAAAGGATTACAATTGCCGACAGTGCTGCGCCAATTAAAAATGAAAATGGGGAAATCTTTGGGGTGGTTATGGTATTTCGAGATATCAGGTTGGAAAAGGCCCAACGGAATAAAATAATTTTTCTAAGTTATCACGATGCTCTCACCGGGCTATATAACCGCCGTTTTATTGAAGAGGAGATTCTAAGGCTGGACATGGATAAAAGTATCCCTATTTCTGTCATCATGGGAGATGTAAATGGACTGAAAATTACAAATGACGTTTTCGGTCATGAGACTGGGGATGAATTACTGAAAAAAGTATCAGAGGTTTTTAAAGAAACCTGCGGAGCACATGATATTGCAGCTCGCTGGGGGGAGATGAATTCCTGCTGCTCTTCCCTAATTCAGATATCCATTATGCGGAGAAAATGATTAAAGAACTAAATGAAAAATTTATGAGGAAAAGGGCAGGTACTTTACAACTGAGTGTTTCCTTAGGGTGTGCGGAGAGAACTGGAAAAGATCAGAATCTTGATTGTGTAATCCGTCAGGCAGAAGAATGGATGTACCATCAGAAACTATTAGAGGGAAGAAGTTATAGAAATGCCATTATCAACACATTACTGGCTACTCTTTATGAAAAGAGCATGGAAACAGAAGAGCATGCAAGGAGACTTTCACTTTACTGCAAGGCCATTGGCCGGGAGTTAAAACTGACAGATAAAACCATGAATGAATTGTCCCTGTTGTCTTTGTTACATGATATAGGTAAAGTTGGAATAAATCAGAGCATACTAAAAAAACCTGGTGCCCTAACCCCGGAAGAATGGAATGAAATGAAAAAACATTCTGAAATCGGGTATCGTATCACTCAGAACACTCCGGAGCTTTCACTGGTTTCAGATTATATTTTATTTCATCATGAACACTGGGACGGTAAAGGGTATCCCAAGGGCCTTGAGGGGGAACAGATCCCAATATGCTGCAGAATATTGGCAGTAGCCGATGCTTTTGATGCAATGACCAATGACAGGGTGTATAGAAAAGCATTTACCAGAGAACAAGCAATAGAAGAACTTGTGCGTAATTCCGGAGGACAGTTTGCTCCGAACATTGTAGAAATATTTATAAAGATTCTGAGAAAAGAAAATGTAAGCTGAAGACTTATTAATCAGTGCCCCTATAAAAAAATTTTTTCTTATAATATCTTGAAATTTCAATACTTAGCAGGATGTTGTTAGCACTCTTGCTTGGTGAGTGCTAAAAAAGTATTTACTTTTTGAATCTGCTGGTATAAGATAACATCATAAGGAAAAAACATTTAAGGGAGGGAAGATTAATGAATTTTGATAAATATACACAAAATGCACAAGGGGCAATAATGGATTGTCAGAATATCGCAATTCAGGAGGGACATCAGCAGCTGGACGGAGAGCATTTACATCTGGCTTTAATGGAGCAGCAAGAAGGTCTTATTCCCAAACTGATTCAATATATGGGGATAAATCCTGAGGAAATAATACGAGATATAAGGCAAGAACTGGATAAACTGCCTAAAGTGGCTGGAGGTAACGATAACATTTATTCCACAAAACGTTTGAGTAAGCTTTTGATGGAGGCAGAAAAAATTGCTTCAAACTTTAAAGATGAATATGTAAGTGTGGAACACATTTATCTGGCATTGCTTGAAGAAAAGCAAACGGTTTCTGGAAAAATCTTTAAAAAATATGATATAACAAAAGAAAAATTCCTGCAAAATCTTACTAAAGTAAGAGGCAACCAGAGAGTTACAAGCCAGAATCCGGAAGAAAACTATGAAGCTTTAAGCAAGTACGGAAGAGACCTGGTTGAAATGGCAAGGGATGGAAAACTTGATCCAGTCATTGGAAGAGATGCAGAAATCCGCCATGCCATACAGATTCTATCCAGAAGAACAAAGAATAATCCGGTTCTGATTGGTGAACCTGGTGTTGGAAAGACTGCTGTTGTAGAGGGTCTGGCTCAAAGAATTTTAAATGGAGATGTGCCTGAAGGGTTGAAAGACAAAACAATCTTTGCTCTGGATATGGGAGCACTGATCGCTGGAGCAAAATTCAGAGGAGAGTTTGAGGAAAGGCTGAAGGCAGTTTTAAATGAAGTTGAAAAATCAGAAGGCCGGATTATACTGTTTATAGATGAAATCCACAACATAGTAGGTGCGGGAAAGACGGAGGGATCCATGGATGCTGGTAATCTGCTTAAACCAAAGCTTGCACGGGGAGAACTGCACTGCATCGGAGCCACCACTTTAGATGAGTACAGAAAGTATATTGAAAAAGATGCGGCACTGGAAAGACGTTTCCAGAAAGTCCTTGTTGATCAGCCAACTGTAGAAGATACGATTTCCATTTTAAGAGGACTAAAGGAACGGTTTGAAATACATCATGGAGTAAGAATTACGGATGGTGCGTTAATTGCCTGCGCAACGCTTTCAGACCGGTACATCAGTGACAGATTTTTACCAGACAAAGCTATCGACCTTATGGATGAAGCGGCTTCAAAAATCAGAACTGAAATTGATAGTCTTCCGTCTGAGCTGGATGAAATTTCAAGGAAAATCATGCAGCTTGAGATTGAGAAACAGGCGCTTTCAAAGGAAAAAGACAAGGCTTCCATGCAGAGGCTGGAAAACTTAGAAAAGGAGCTTTCTGAATTAAAGGCAGAAAATGCCTCCATGAGAGCACAGTGGGAAAATGAAAAGAAATCTATTACAGATTTAAAGGCGGTGAAACAACAGGTTGAAGATGTCAGACACCAGATAGAAGATGCTGAAAGAAAATATGATTTAGAACTTCTGGCAAAATTGAAATATGGAACTCTGCCTGAACTGGAGAAAAAGCTTCAGGAAGCAGAAAATGTCCAAAAAGAAAAGGCAGAAAGAAAGCTATTAAAGGAAGAAGTTACAGAAGAAGAAATTGCTGAAGTAGTAGCAGGGTGGACAGGAATCCCTGTAAGCCGTCTGGTAGAATCTGAAAGAGAAAAGCTTCTTAAACTGCCTGAAATCCTTCATAAGAGGGTAATTGGACAGGAAGAAGCAGTAACCGTAGTCTCGGAGGCTGTTTTAAGGGCCAGAGCAGGACTTAAACCGGCCAACAGACCCATAGGTTCCTTTATCTTTCTTGGACCTACTGGCGTAGGTAAGACCGAACTGGCCAAGTCTCTTTCTGAAGCTTTGTTTGATACGGAAAAAAATATGATTCGGATTGACATGTCAGAATATATGGAGAAACATTCCGTTTCAAGGTTAGTGGGAGCTCCCCCAGGATATGTGGGATATGATGAGGGGGCCAGCTTACAGAGGCGGTCAGAAGAAGACCGTACAGTGTTATTCTATTTGATGAAATAGAAAAAGCACATCCGGATGTGTTTAATATTTTGCTTCAGCTTCTGGATGATGGACGCTTAACGGATAATCAGGGAAGGACAGTTGATTTTAAAAATACTATAGTGATTATGACTTCAAATATCGGAAGTCCATATCTGATTGATAACATCAATCAGGACGGAACCATAGATGATCAGGTAAAAGAACAGGTTTCAGATGAAATGAAGAAATATTTTAAACCTGAGTTCCTGAACAGAATTGATGATATTGTTGTATTTTCACCACTTACAGAAAATCAGATTACTAAGATTATAGATATTTCTATGATTTCCCTGAAGGAAAGGTTACAGGATAAAAATATAGCCATTGAACTGACTGATGATGCAAAGAGATTAATTGCAGATGAAAGCTATACTCCTGCTTATGGGGCAAGACCGGTTAAGAGGTATTTACAAAAACATATTGAAACGGAAATTGCAGCCATGATTATTAAAGGGCAGATTATGGATGGAAGTAAGATATTACTTGATTCTGATGGGGAAAAGCTGGAATTTAAAGTTCAGTAAATAAAAGGATAAAAAACTTTGGACTGTGTGTAATCAATGATTTATACACAGTACCGAAGTTTTTTTATAGGCGTTCAGTGGTTGAAAAAATATGCTGTACATAGTATAATTTCACAAAAGATTAAGGGTGGGCACAGTTTTGATTAAAAAGAGAATTATGGCAATTATGTTATCCTCCTGCCTGATGGCAGGAGGAAATCCAAGTGTAGCTCTGGCAGCAAACGAGGACAATTCCAATTTAGAATATGTCAGAATGGGGGTAGAATTATCGAATCAGATTGACAGGCAGCTTAATCAGGGAATCCCGTCAGGTGAAGAAACTTTTAAAGCCGAAGTGGAGTCGAAGGTGGCCCCTGGTAAAAAACAGGCAGCGAACACAGAGTCAGATAATGTAGCTTTAGACGAATTTGCTACGGATGCAAATAACTCAAATATAGATTTATTTCTGACTGAATGCAGAGATTATTCCATAACAGGAACCACAGGTCAGCTAAAAGGTTACAGAACTTCAGGTATTGTTTATCTTACCAGACTAACAGCCGGCGTAACTGTTCTGGAAGCTGCAGATGTGGCAAAAGCCCGGGTTAAGGCAAAAGAAATTGCTGAAGATATAAAAAGCCAGACGGATTCAAAAAAGAAAATGGTACGGCTTGTAAATAAATATATTACTACAAACACGGAATACATTAAAGATTATGATACAGAGACCCAGGAGTGGTTATGGTCTTCTACTGGACCTCTTTTACACGGAGAAGCTGTATGCATGGGTTATGCATATGCCTTTAAGAGTATATTAGATGAACTGGACATTCCCGCAGAGACCATTATAGGCAAATCTGGTAATGATGTGGACCATGCGTGGAGCAGATGTAGAATTGATGGCAAATGGTATTATAATGATATCACTTTTGATGATCCTATTGGAGGAAAACCTACAGAAGATTTTCTGTTATTAAGTAAAAGTGCTTTTTATAAAAAAACAGGACATAAGGATATCTATGATGCAAATGAAAGAGTTGCGGACAACGTATATCATACAATTTATAGAAATGATCAGATATATGAAGCAGATGCATTAAAGAAAAAAGACCTTTTTACGGGGGATGACAGGGGATACCGTCTGGAAGAAGGCCTGACCAGAGCAGAGATGGCAGTAATCCTTACAAGAGTCACAGGGGCATGGCAGAACTTGAGGCAAATGGTCAATTTTATCGAGATAAATGTGTATTTACTGACGTGCCGGAATGGGCCAGGCAATATGTTGGTTACTGCTATGACAAAGGGCTTGTAAAGGGAATCAGTAATGGCTTATATGGATCAAATAAGAAGGCAAACAAACTGGATTTTTGTACAGTAATGCTGCGGGCTACAGGTATAACCCAAGGATATGAATATAAGACTTCGGATGTAAAAGCAGTGGAGTTAGGCTATATTAATGAAGGCAGAACAGCATTTGCTGATTTGAACCGGGCGGATGTAGTACATATGATTTATAATGTGGATTCATTGGGAAAAATTTAAAGCAGTAAGTTAGTGTCTGATAGGCAAATATGTTTGTTGACAAGATGTTTTTTATATGCTATATATTTTATATAAACTGTTTTTGCGACTGACGGAAATAGGTGGGCTAAACCACCGGGAAACAAAAACAGATCAAATGCCGACCGTCTGGGCAGTGCCATATTAGTGGTGCTGCCCTTTTATTTTTTGGCAGCTGCTTTTGATGGCATAAGGAAATGTAAAAAAGGAGTTGGCAAAAATGAAAGAATGGAAGAGTTATAAAAAAGGCAGTTGGAGTGAAAAGATTGATGTAAGAGATTTTATTCAGAAAAACTATATTCCTTATAATGGAGACGAAAGTTTTTTAGCAGAACCTACACCAAGGACCCTTCGTATGAGGGAGCGTTTTGATGAGCTCCTTCGCAGGGAACAGCAAAAAGGTGGTGTATATGCAATTGATACTAAAACGGTAATAACGCCGACTGCTTTTAAAGCTGGTTATATATGCAGGGAAGATGAGGTTATAGTGGGACTCCAGACAGATGAGCCTCTGAAACGGGCATGCAATCCTTTTGGAGGAATGCGTATGGTGCACAATGCCTGCGACGAGTATGGAGAAAAAGTATCTGAGAAGATAGAAATGCAGTTCAGCCAGCATAAGACACATAATGATGCTGTGTTTGATGCTTATACGAAAGATATTCTTGCAGCACGAAAAGCGGGTATTATTACAGGACTTCCCGATGCATATGGCCGTGGACGCATCATAGGGATTATAGAAGAGTTGCTTTATATGGAATAGATTTCCTGATAAATATGAAAAAGTCTGATAAAGAAGAACTGGAACAAGAAAGCGTTACAGCAGAGAATATTCGGGTTTTAGAGGAACTGGCTGATCAGATAAAAGCTTTAAAAGATATGGAAACTATGGCAATGGAATACGGATATGATATTTCACGTCCTGCAGAATCTGCCAAAGAAGCTGTACAATGGTTATACTTCGCATATCTTGCAGCCATAAAAGAACAAAACGGCGCTGCCATGAGCCTTGGAAGGGTGTCTACCTTCCTGGATATATATTTTGAGAGAGATTTAAAAGAAGGAACTCTTTCGGAAGAAGAAGCACAGGAGATCATGGATGATTTTGTAATGAAATTAAGAGCCGCAAGACATCTGCGAACACCTGAATATAATGAACTGTTTGGTGGAGATCCTATGTGGATAACAGAAGCAGTAGGAGGAATGGGTGAAGATGGCAGGCATATGGTCACAAAAACCTGTTACCGTATGTTACATACTTTATATAATCTTAAACCAAGTGCAGAGCCTAATTTGACCGTATTATGGTCAAAAGAGCTTCCAAAGAACTGGAAGAATTACGTTGCCAGGGTATCCATAGAAACCGATGCACTACAGTATGAAAATGATGACATCATGAGACCAGTATATGGAGACGATTATGCCATCGCCTGCTGCGTATCTGCTATGAGAGTAGGGAAAGACATGCAGTTTTTCGGGGCCCGGGCAAATCTGGCTAAACTAATGCTTTACGCTGTAAATGGCGGTGCAGATGAACTGAAGAAGATTCAGGTAGCTCCCAAGATGCCTGTCTGGGAAGAGGAATACCTGGATTATGACCGTCTGCTGGAGAGAATGGATTTTTACAGAACATGGCTGGCTAAAACTTATGTTGATGCTTTGAATATTATCCATGTTATGCATGACAGATATGCATATGAAAAAAGCCAGATGGCGTTGCACGATAGTGAAGTCCGACGACTGATGGCCTTTGGAATAGCAGGCATGAGCTGCCTGGCGGATTCTCTTTCCGCCGTAAAATATGCAAAGGTCAAGTGTGTAAGAGATGAAGAAAGCGGATTAATAACAGATTTCATCGTGGAGGGGGAATTCCCCATGTTTGGGAATGATGACGACAGAGTCGATATAATCGCCTATGAACAGGTGGAAAAATTCTATAAATCTTTGCGTGAGTACTCTTTATACAGAGATGCAGTACACACTTTATCCATTTTAACCATTACTTCAAATGTCATGTATGGAAAGAAAACCGGAAATACTCCTGATGGAAGGCGAATGGGGGAACCCCTTGCCCCAGGGGCTAATCCTATGAGTGGCCGTGAGAAAAATGGTGCTCTGGCCAGCCTGAATTCTGTGGCAAAGCTATCTTATGATGTGTGCAGGGATGGAATTTCAAACACTTTTACTATTGTGCCTGATGCCCTGGGCAAAACAAGCGAGCAGCGAATCAGTAATTTAACAGATCTGATGACAGGATATTTTTCACAGGGAGCCCATCATCTGAATGTTAATGTACTGAACAGGGAAGTGCTCATGGATGCTTATGTACACCCTGAACAGTATCCTAATCTTACAATCCGGGTTTCAGGGTATGCAGTTAATTTCTATAAGTTATCCAAAGAACAGCAGAGGGAAGTCATTGCACGTACATTCCATATGGCTGTTTAAATAAATAGGAACTTTCAAAGGGGCTGTTGCAAAAATGACTGATATTTTGCAGCAGCCTTTTTTGCTAATTAGGATGATTAGACAGCCAAACTGAGATCACCGAATTATTAATAGGAGAAGAATAACCTAAATATGGTCTATTGTTTTTAACAAATATCAATTTGCTGTGATTTTATGACTAAAGATTTTAATTTAACGAAGTGCCACAACACAATTATAAGAATAAGTTTTTTGCTCTTATAATTATAAAAAAACAAAATCTACGGTAGCATTTTTGGCAAATGCTACCGTATTTTATGAAAGTTGAAACTTTATGGTAGACATTTCAATAAAAAAGCTAACAAAGTGTCAAAACTTAAGGATAAATTTGCAAAAACCTACCGGAATTTAATTAAAAATGAAATTCATGGTAGCAACAACAGAATAAAAGATTTCATGTGCACCCTCTTAAGAAATAAGTCAATTTATTATTTTTCCTTTTTTTGGAGATAATCTTAAAAGTTAACTTGAAATATAAAATAGCTAGGGGTATAATATTTATGCAAATGCAACTCGTTTGCAAAATACAAAGGACTGAATTTTTGAAGTACAGGAATTTAATTAAGGGGAATAGGATGAAAATAAGAAAAAGTTTAAAATTTATTTCATGCTTCATAATTGTTGCATGTTTAATGGCATTTACTGGTTGTAATACCGGTCAGAAGGACAATGCAGATAAATCAGAAGGACAGGCCGTGAAACCATCAAAACCTATTGTGGCAGTAACCATTGTTCCGGAAAAAACTTTTGTTGAGGCCGTTTGCGGAGATTTGGCAGAAGTTATTACTATGGTTCCTCCGGGAAGCAGTCCTGAAAATTATGAACCAGTACCACAGGAAAAGGAAAAATTCTCTAAAGCAAGTGTTTATTTTACAATAGGTGTACCAACAGAAGCGGCGAATATATTACCAAGTGCCGGAAATCTAAATATTGTTCATCTGGAAGACAAAGTTTCAAAAGTTTATCCTGACAGGACTTTTGAGTCAGGGGAACGGGATCCACATATCTGGCTTTCCCCCAAAAGAGCCAAGGTTATGGTAATGGCCATTGCAGAAGAAATGGGAAGACTGGACAAAGGAAATAAAGATATTTACAAAGCCAATGCAGATAACTATATAAAGCAGCTGGACAATCTGGATAAGGAAATATCTGATTCCCTGAAGGCCGTAAAGAACAGGAAATTTATCGTGTATCATCCTGCATTTGGTTACATTGCAGAAGATTATGGGTTGCAGATGTATGCCTTAGAAGAAGAGGGAAAGGAATCTACCATACAGCATTTAAAAGAAATGATAGATCTTGCTAAAAAAGAAAATATTAAAGTTATTTTTTATCAGGAAGAAATAGACAGCAGCCAGTCAGAGGCTTTCGCAGAGGAGATAGGTGGAAAAACCATGAAATTGCAACCTTTATCAGGAGATTATATTAATAATCTAAAAAAAATGGCACAAACAATGGCGGAGGTAATGCAGTGAATAAGATTGCTGTCAAAATAGAAAATGTAACTGTGTATTATGGGCAGACACTGGCAGTTTCAGGAGTCAGTCTGGATATCCCTGAAGGAGAATATGTAGGGATAATAGGTCCAAATGGAGGAGGAAAGACTACTCTCCTAAAAGCTATTTTAGGACTAATACCTGTTCACAGCGGTAAAATTGAGATTTTCGATAAAAAGCTTACCAGAAATAGAAAACTAATGGGCTATGTGCCCCAGCTTGCTTCAATGGATAAGCGGTTCCCTATTTCGGTACTGGAAGTGGTATTGACAGGGAGATTAAATCAGGGACTATCTCCTTTTTTAAGTTCCGATCCGAGGACAGGGAAAAGGCATATGAGGCCTTGGAAAGGGTTGGTATAGAGCATCTTGCGGACAGACAGATTTCTGCTCTTTCAGGAGGCGAGTTCCAAAGAATGCTTATTGCCAGAGCTCTGGCGGTGAATCCTAAGATTCTGATTCTGGATGAGCCCACAGCCAGTGTTGATGTAAGTTCAAGAGATCAGATATACAGACTTCTTGAAGAATTAAACAAAGAAATGACTATCATTCTGGTCAGTCATGATTTGCTGGCAGTATCCTCACAGGTAAGCAAACTGGTTTGTCTGAATGAGGAATTAATTTATTATGGAAAACCTGAACTTACAGAAAAAGTTTCTACAAATCTTTATGGATGCCCTGTGGAACTGACTGGGGAGGCAGATTCCGTAAAGACAGCCTGCAACGTGAGGAGGTAAAGTAAGTTGATACATGCAATTGCAGAATATGAATTTTTACAAAATGCTATCTGTGCAGGAATTTTGTCCAGTATAGTCTGCGGTATTATTGGGGTGGTTATTGTAGAAAAAAAACTGGTGATGATGAGTGGAGGAATCGCCCACACTTCTTATGGAGGAGTGGGACTTGGTTATCTTCTGGGTTTTGAACCAATTCTGGGAGCCTTTGCTTTTTCAGTAGGAGCAGCATTAGGAATAGGTCTGATTAAGAGAAAAGGGGGAGCCCGTTCGGATGTTGTCATCGCCTTATTCTGGTCTCTGGGAATGGCTCTGGGAATTCTGTTTATTTCACTGATGAAAGGGTATCCACCAGATTTGACTTCTTATCTTTTCGGGAATATTTTGTCGGTAACCAAGTCGGATCTTTATTTAATGCTGGGACTGACTGTTGCTGTAGTTTTTATTATTATTGCCTTATTCAATGACTGGAAGGCCTATCTTTTTGATGAAGAATTTGCTTCAATTATTGGGATAAGAACTGCTTTGCTGGAATATCTGCTGCTGATTCTTGTGGCAATGACTGTTGTGGTACTTATACGTGTTGTAGGCATTATCCTTGTGCTGTCTCTGCTGACGGCACCGGCTGCCGTATCAGAAAATTTTTCGGATAAATTAAAGAACAGAATGGTGTATGCAATTATTTTTGGAAATATTTTCTGCTTTGCTGGTTTGTGGATATCTTATGCTACAAATATGGCATCTGGGGCAGCTATAGTAATCCTATCGGTTTTATGCTATCTTTTATGTTATGGAGTGCGCTATATGCATAAAAAGATTCAGGATGGAAGACTGGAGAGCATTTAAACTATAGCATAACAAGAATGAGGGGAAATATGGAAAAAGATAAAATAGATGAGAATATATTAAAGGAAAGCGGCTTGAAAAACACAAAGCACAGGACTACTATTCTGGAGTTCTTAAGGGATGCCAGCCAGCCAGTTAGTGCAGAGCAGATATACTGTGATCTGAAAGAAAAAAATGTGTCCATTAATATATCCACCGTATACAGGACGTTGGAGACTTTAATTGATAAAGAACTGATTTTGAAGCATAGTGTTACAAATGAAAATAAGGCTTTATTTGAATATAATAACAGAGTTCATAAGCATTACCTTGTGTGCATGGGCTGCAAAAAAATTACTTCCATAGAAAACTGCCCCCTGCACGATTATGAAAAGGTACTTGAGAATAACACGGGTTTTAGAATAACAGGACATAAACTGGACGTGTATGGGTATTGTCCAGAATGCCAGCGAAAAGGCATTGGAAAGCAGAATATAGAAGATTAATTCTTATGTGTTAATAAATGAGGTTCTTTCAAATACAGAACAGGAGGTTGTACTTTGGAAAAAGGATATATTCAGGTATATACGGGAAATGGAAAAGGAAAGACCACGGCTGCGTTCGGACTGGCTTTAAGAGCAGCCATGTCGGGAAAAAAAGTTTACATAGGACAATTTATCAAGGGTATGGCTTATGAAGAAACAAAATGTACGGAATTGATTCCGGAAATTAAAATTGAACAATATGGAACTGGCTGCCTTGTTGGAAGAAACCCGGATGAAGATGATAGAAAAAGGGCAAAGGCAGGTTTGGACTGTTGCCAGAAAGCACTTTCAAGTGGGGAATATGATGTTGTGGTAATGGACGAAATTACTATTGCTCTTTATTTCCATTTGCTTTCGGAAGAAGAAATTATTTCAGTAGTTCAATCTAAACATGATAAGACTGAGGTGGTTCTCACTGGAAGATATGCTACGGAAAAAATTATAGATATGGCTGATCTGGTAAGTGAAATAAAAGAAATTAAGCATTATTACAGTCAGGGCGTTATGTCACGAAAGGGAATAGACTGTTAAAAAAATACAGAATAGCAAGCATCTGGTTTAATTATGTGATAATGTCACAGATATTAAAATTTATATTGATATACTTAGTAAAGAAATAACAATATAGGATTAATTAAACCGGAGGAACTAATGTTAAAAAACTTTCAGAAATTATGGAAAAAATATTCGTTTATACTATTGCTTATTTTTATATTCTTAAGCTTATTTGATTTTAGATTTGCTGTTGCAGCAGGTGTCTGCATGGCAGCCCCTGTTATTCTTGCCATATTTAAAGGCAGGTACTGGTGTGGCAATATCTGCCCCAGAGGTAGTTTCTATGATCATGTGGTTTCCAGATTCAGTAATAAAAGGAAAGTGCCTGAATTTTTTAAGTCTTACATTTTCCGGGCGTTCATTTTAACAGCCATGATGACCATGTTTACACTGGGAGTCAGAGATAATTGGGGAGACCTTTATGGCATCGGTTTTGTTTTCTACAGAATGATTGTTATAACCACAGTTATAGGTATCACATTTTCACTATTTTATAATCACAGGACCTGGTGTCATTTCTGTCCTATGGGAACGCTGGCATCACTTATATCGGTCCTCAGAAAAAATAAAAAGGTACTACATGTATCTGACGACTGTGTATCCTGTAAAATCTGTGAAAAACAATGTTCATTAGGAATCATTCCTTATAAATATAAAGGCAGTGCAATAAACCATGCAGATTGCATCCAGTGTGGAAAGTGCGTAATCTCATGTCCGAAAAAGTCAATTAGCTATTAGGATTTTGTAAAAGAAAACAAAGAAGGGACTCTTGAAAAGAGCCCCTTCTTATGCTATATAATTAATTTATCTGATTTCCGCTTATTGTAGTTTACAATCTGTGCTGTAGTAATGGCCAGCCTTGAAGGGGGTTAGGTGCAGGTTTGCAGATATGGAAACCCTGTAAGTAGTCAACACCAATATCTGTTAAGGCAAACATATCTTCTGTTTTTTCAATACCTTCTGCAATGACAGATATTTTCCTCTGGTGAGCAAAGGTAACAATACTTTCCACCAGTTTATATCTGTTTTTGTCCCGTGAAAGGTTCTGGGTTATGGAAATATCCATTTTTAAATATTTTGGTGAAAGGGTGCTAAAGGCTTCTTCATCATAGGAGTCTGTACCATAATCGCCTATAGCAATTTCTCCTCCCCAGAGTCGGACAAAATCCAGCTTAGCTTTGGTGTAATCGATATTTGTGTGACCATTGTCATGAACTTTAACTACAACTTGTTTCAGAAGATGACAGAAATTCCTTTCGATACTGCTCAAATCCTGGCTGTTAAGAATCTGGTCAGAAATGGAGTTAATAAATAGTTTGGTGGAAGGCTTGGCGTTTAATGCTTCAAAAGCAGTCAGTGCTTCATTCCATGTGAGTCTTTCTATTTCATAAAGCTCAACTCTGGATTTGGCCAGCTCAAATAATTGCCTAGGATTTTTAATGGAGGGATGCTTAGATCGGATAAAAGCCTCATAAGCATGAATCTCCCCGGTTTTAGCACTGATAATGGGCTGAAACGTATACTCAAACATTTTATTCTTTATAAACTCTCCCAGATAATCAGACATGCCTACCAGATAAGAAGCCTTTTCATAATCGCTGAGTACAAAATCTGCAAAAGCTCCTTTGGTGGACTTCTTTACAGAGTACATGGCAAAGTCTGCATATTTAATGAGCTGGGTATAGGAGGCAGAGTCTTCTGGATACCAGGAGATACCTATGGAAGCGCTTAAATGAGTAGTGGTTCCATCAGGCATATTAAAAGTTTTATTGTTGATAGCAATATTTAGCCTTATTATTTCTGCTCTCAGTTCATCTTTTGATTCATATCCAAACATAAATATAGCAAACTCGTCACCGCCAAATCTTGAAAGAATCGTATTGGGTCTGCAGGTTAAATTCATTACATTCGCCATGGAACGGATGTATTCGTCTCCATAATCATGTCCGCAGTTATCATTGATAAATTTTAGATTATCCAAATCAATGGAAAGCATTGCAGCAATTTTCAATTCCCTGGAATTAGAAAAGGATTTCTGTACATTTGCATAAAATGCTCTTCGGTTTAACAGGCTTGTAAGAATATCATAATCCCGCTCAAATTCCATTTTTGTGTTTTTAAGCATTTCCTCAGTGATGTCCTCGATCAGACCCAGTTCCTTATTGTCCCCCTGTATAGTGGTAATCCTGATCCATTTTGAAGAATTATTATCACGCTCCAGGTGAAATACATTGCTGTTTCCTGTTGAATGGTTAGGAATCAGATAACGTTGAAATCTGGACATTTTGGCTTTGAATACATTGGCAGGAATAAACCCTGTCTGGTAAAGGGTTGTGTCCGTTTCTTCTAAAATAGAAAAGAGATTTCTGGTAATATAAACCTCTCCGGCATCTTCATATACCTGATAAATGGCCATGGCCCTGCCCGCCACATCTAATACATCAGATATTTTGGATACCGTATCGGTTGTAGTTGAGCTGAGTCGCTCAATGGTTGCGGCAAGCATATCCAGTTCCCTGATATTTGTTTTCTGTAAAGAAATAGGATGGACAGAATCACTTTTATTGATTGTAAGTATCATTTTCTTTAGAGGAGATGTAAGTATTTTAGTAATAGTCACGGCCATAATAATACCTACAGCTATAGAGGCAGCTGCAGCCAGCATATTATTTATGTTCATGAAACACATAAAAACGGCTGCTTCGCCTATAATAAGAAGAAACAGAAAAAAAGATATTTTTACTGCAATAGTGCGAAAATCCAGACAGACTGATTGTTTGTTTTGTTTGACATTTTTTTTAACCATAACAAAATACCTTATTAATGTAATTTATTTTAAAATAGCGTTTACTAATATTAAATTATAATTATAACACATATATCGGCTCAAAATAATAATTAATTAAAATAAATTAACATAAATAGTTTGACATTGGAAGAATTTAAAAATATAATAATATGATTGTGTATCGCATTTTGCGATTAATTACGAAATGAGGAAATAAATGGAAAACTTAAATTTTAAAGAATTAAACTTGTCGGATGCTATGAAAAAAGCATTGGACTTTATGGGATTTGAAGAAGCAACTCCAATACAGTCAAAGGCAATTCCGGTAGTCATGGAAGGACATGATGTGATTGGGCAGGCACAGACTGGTACGGGAAAGACTTGTGCTTTTGGAATCCCAGCAGTGGAAATGATTGACACGAAACATCAGGGAGTCCAGGTACTTGTTTTATGCCCCACCAGAGAACTGGCAATTCAGGTATCGGAAGAATTCAGAAGTCTTTGCAAGTATAAAAAAGGTATTAAATCTTTAGCGATATATGGGGGACAGTCTATTGAAAGACAAATCATAGCTCTGAAAGGCAGACCACAGATTATTATTGGTACACCTGGAAGAATCATGGACCACATGAGAAGGCATACCTTGAAATTTCAGAATCTGAAGATGGCTGTACTGGATGAAGCGGATGAAATGCTTAATATGGGTTTCAGAGAGGATATAGATACCATTTTTGCGGAGCTGCCAGCGGAAAGGCAGACCATGCTTTTTTCGGCAACCATGCCAAAAGGAATTCTGGAAATCGCAAATTTGTATATGAATAATCCGGAGCATGTGGTGACTTTACAGAAAGAAGTGACCATTGATACAATAGAGCAGTATTATATTGAGGTAAGAGAAAGTTCAAAACTGGAACTGCTGTGCAGGCTGATAGATGCTAAAAATGTAAAACTGGGCATTGTTTTCTGCAATACAAAATGGAAAGTAGATGAACTTTGTACCTCCCTTCAGGCCAGAGGATACTCATCAGAAGCATTACATGGCGACATGAAACAGCGTGAACGTGACCGGGTAATGAATAAGTTCAGAAAAGGGCAGGTTGAACTGCTGATTGCCACAGACGTTGCAGCAAGGGGCATTGATGTAAATGATGTAGAGGCTGTATTCAACTATGATATACCAAGTGATTCAGAATATTATGTTCATCGAATAGGAAGAACAGGGAGAGCCGGAAAGAAGGGGGTTTCTTACTCTTTTGTATTTGGTAGAGATATTTATAAACTTAAGGATATAGAAAGATATACAAAGTCAAGAATAACAAGAACAAAACCTCCTACTATTTCAAGTATTGAGTCCATGAAGCTTCAGTCTGCCACAGAAGAAGTGATGGCAGCGCTGTCAGCCGGAGGATATTCTAAATATACAGAAGCCATTGAAAGAATTCTTGAAGAGTCCGATGATATAACTACTCTGGATATTGCAGCTGCATTGTTTAAAATGAAATTCAGCGATTTAGACAGTAGAAATTATGAAGAGTCTGAACTGGACAATGATTTTACTCTGAATAAACGGGATAAATTTAATGATTTAATAAAAAACAAAGGCGGAAGCCGTCAGAAAAGCAGAAATGGATATAATTCTGACAGAAACCGTGGCAGAGACAGGAGACGTGATTCTGCCAGAGGCAAAGATGGAGCAGGAAGAGATAACAGAAGCAAATCTTACAATAAAAATAAATAAGCAATAAAAATAAGGGAGAATTTAATTCTCCCTTTCTTGTTCTTCTTCATTTTCATCTAACAAATCTATGCCTAAATCATTTTTCAGGATTCCACCAAAAGTTATGGACTGACCTCCAAATTTACTGCGAATCGCATCCATGGTTTTATCTAAACTTGTACTTTTTTCCCGGATTTCTTTATTTTTTGAAAAAAAACTAAGCTGCTCAGATTCATTTTCATTCACCAGACCTATTCCCGTTACCGTTAAGAGCCGAATGGGACTGCCAAGAGTCCAGGAAGCTTTTAGAAGTGCATAGGCAGAGCTATATATTTCTTCCGTAATGTTTGTTGGGGATTCTAGTTGTTTCTGCCTTGAAATAGTTTTAAAGTAAGGATCTTTAATATCTATTTTGATTCCGGAAGCTTTCATCTGATAGGCACGTAAGCGACTGGAAACGGTGTCAGATAGTGCTTTTAATGCAGTCTGTATATCACCAGTTGTCGCAAGATTCCGTCTGAAAGTGATACCATTTCCAACTGATTTAATTTTTTGCTTTTCATAAGAATGGGCAACGGGACTTTCGTCAAGACCGTTGGCATAATCATAAAGCATACCACCCTGCTTTCCTAGGAGGCCCTGCAATACATATTTATTGGTACAAGCCAGGTCACCGATAGTTAAGATTCCTGTTCGTTTTAATTTTGCAGCCGTTGCAGAACCAACAAAGAACATTTCTGAAATATCCATAGGCCAGAGCAACTCTTTAAAATTATCCCGGGTTATTAAAGTAGTGGCATCCGGTTTTTTGTAATCACTGCCCATTTTTGCAAAAATCTTATTATATGAAACACCCGCAGACAGTGTCAGCCCTAATTCTCGTTTTACGGTTTCACGAATCAGGTCAGCAATCTGAACGCCACTCCCAAAAAGCTTCAGACTTCCCGAAACATCCAGCCAGGATTCATCGATGCTAAAAGGCTCAACCATATCTGTATATCGGTAATATACAGCATTAATCAGTTGAGAATATTTTTTGTATTTATCATGATGGGGACGGACCAGCTGCAGGTCAGGGCATTTTTTTTTGGCAGACCAAATGGTTTCTGCAGTTACAACCCCATATTTTTTAGCCAGTTCATTTTTAGCCAGAATGATGCCATGTCTGCTGTCCGGATTCCCGCTTACCGCCATAGGGACATTTTTTAAATCTGGTCTTGCAAGCAATTCCACTGATGCAAAAAAACCATTCATATCACAATGAATAATGGTTCTGTCCATAGTTCCCTCCTTTGCATAAACGTCTAATTGCATTTTATACTAGAAAAATTTAAATTTCTAGTGTATAATTGATAAGTTAAACGGTCCATTGAAAAGTAAACCCAAAGTTTATTATATTAGGGAGATGTAAAGGGGGATTCTTAATGAAAAATGTTATGGTTTGCGTTACCCAGCAAAAAACCTGCGAACGATTAATCAAGTATGGACATGAATTTCTCGGACATGATGATGGTGAGCTATTTATTATCCATGTAGCACATTACCAGTTCAAGTTCTTGGGCAATAATCAGGAGGGCGAAGCTTTAGAGTATTTATATGAAAAGGCTTTGGAATATGGCGCAAATTTAACGGTGGTCAGGTCTAATCACGTTTTAGATACTTTAGTGGATCTGGTAGATAAGAATGACATTTCTTATGTTGTTCTTGGCGAATCAGGAGAGGCAAAAACGGAAGATAATTTAGTCAGCTCATTTAGTGAAAAGATTAAAGACAAGGCCGAATTAATTGTAGTACCAGCACAATAGATATGGAGCATGAAATGGTACAGGGAATGGAGGTAGTAATTAGTGAGAATTTTAACAATTATTTCAGGGATAATGATGATACTGACAGGGCTTTGGTGCGTAGCTAATCAGGGGGTAGCTTTTGCAGCACTGGCTTTTGTTTTAGGCATTGCCATGCTTATAAATGGTATTATCGTAGCAGGGGCATTTATAAAAATGAAAAAAAGGCCCGAAGGCATGGGATGGGTTTTGTCTGATGCCCTGGTGGGAATAATTTTAGGTTGTATAGTACTGTCTAATCAATTAGTAACAGACTTAATCATAGTGATGTTTTTCGGTATGTGGATGCTGTTTTCGGGATCAAACCGGATTGTGGGATCAATGACTTTGAAAAAACAGGAAAATAAGTCCTGGGGATGGACTATGGGCTTAGGTGTAATTAGCACTATAGCTGGAATTTTTTCTTTCCTGAATGCTAGTTTTGTAGGGATAGCATTAGGAATTTTAATAGGGGTCTTTTTCCTGATTCAGGGAATAAATATATTGACATTTGGTATTTCTATGCCCCATGTTAAAAGACATCATCATCTTTTACATAGCGACAGAGAAAAGGAGACACAAAATTAGAAATGAACTTAGCAAAAACGTATGCATCAGAATTAAGAACAGAATTTGCGGGATACAATGGTAAAAGATTTGTAAAGGATTTGATGTCAGGTATGACAGTTGCTGCGGTAGCACTGCCTCTTGCCATTGCTTTTGGGGTCGGATCCGGAGCTACTGCAGCAGCAGGTCTTGTTACAGCAATAATAGGTGGTATGATTATAGGAGCACTTTCGGGTGCTTCTTTCCAAATTTCAGGGCCGACTGGAGCCATGACGGCTATATTGGTTACCCTGTCTGCTAAATATGGAATGCAGGGCATTTTAATAGCATGCTTTCTGGCAGGATTTATGTTAGTGATTGCAGGAATCCTGAAACTTGGCAGAATGATTTACTTTATTCCATCATCAGTAATAACTGGGTTTACTTCAGGAATCGCTGTGATAATTGCATTAGGTCAGTTAGATAACTTTTTTCATGTTACTTCCAGTGGAGATCTGGCAATAACAAAATTTTTCTCCTATTTCACTAAGGGGTTTAACCCTGACCCGTATACTGCGGCAATAGGTATTATGGTTATAATTATTATGCTTATATGGCCCAGGAAATGGAATGAGAAAGTTCCATCCTCCCTGGCCTCTCTTATCTTTGTACTAGTATTTAATTATTTTGCAAAGTTTGATGTAGCAGTGGTAGGAGAAATTCCCAAAACACTATTTTTACAGGACAGACTGACTTTTGAAACATTAAAATCTGTTGAACTCTGGGACTTCTTTATTCCCGCATTATCTATTGCAGCCCTGGCTATGATTGAAAGTCTCCTTTGCGGGGCATCGGCAGGCAAAATGAAGCACGAAAAGCTGAACGGGGATGTAGAACTAATGGCACAAGGGGTTGGGAATATGGTGATTCCGCTGTTTGGAGGCGTGCCAGCAACTGCCGCCATAGCTAGAACCAGTGTGGCGATTAAGGCTGGTTGTGAAACCAGAGTGACAAGCATTATGCATTCAGTTGTTTTACTGCTTTCTATGTTTATTCTGGCACCAGTGATGTCAGCCATTCCCCTTTCTGCACTGTCAGGGGTGCTTATTGTAACTGCTTGGCGGATGAACGACTGGGAAAACATACATTACATATTTTCACATAAATTTAAATCTGGTATGGCAAAATTCTTTATTACCATGGGAGCTACTGTTGTTCTTGACTTAACACAGGCCATTATTATCGGGGTAGCTTTTTCTGCAGTATTGATTGTAGTCAGACTAACCGATATTGATGTAACTATTAGTGAAATTGACCAGGAGAAATTAGAACATATCGGTATAAACATACCAAGAATATCCGATAAAATCAGCGTGGCTTATTTAACGGGAACCATTTTCTTTGCAGTAGTGGATAAGCTTATAACGCAGCTGTCAGAGCTTGAAAATACCAAAGTACTTATCCTTTCCATGAGAGGTGTACCTGTTATTGATCTATCTGGCGTTCAGGGAATGATAGAACTGATAAATATATTACATGAACAGGGGACAGAAGTAATGTTTACCAGTGTCCAGCCGAAAGTACTTATAGAGATGCAGCGGGGGGTATTATAGATATGGTAGGCCAAGAGAATGTGTTCAGTAGTGCAGAGCATGCAATCATTATGGCACACTCCCATTTATAAAGCATATTAAAACTCTAGGCATAACCTAGAGTTTTTCAGTAAGAATTATTTGGCATATAATGTGATAAAAGTTACATCTGGCGGCGCCATAAAACGAAATGGAAGTTTGGTCATACCTACGCCAGAAGTTACGTAAAGTTTTGTGTTGTTATGGTTCTTAAATTCAAATAGACCTTTTAAATATTTTTCGCCATAAGGGGGAAGAAACTCTGCTGTATAGCCGGGGATATTAATCTGACCCCCATGAGTATGGCCCGATATCATCAGATTGACATTATAATCCAAAATCTGGTCTGCAACATCAGGTTCGTGGCACAGGACTATATTATAATAGTCCTTCCTGCCCCAGCTGGCTATAGAAGGAGTACCGCCACCTATAAGGATGTCATCTATTCCAATGATTGCCAGATTCAAGTTGTCGAGAGCGTAATAGTCACCGGCAAGGACGGTAAAACCGCCTTTTTTCATAATGCCTTCATACTCCCATTCAGCACCACCGCCATAATCATGATTTCCATATACAGCAAATTTTCCTGAAGGTGCTTTAATTCTTGAAAGGCAGGTGGCTATCTCATCCGTGTTGCCGTTGTATAAATTGTAGTTGTCAATCAGATCACCGGCAAAAAAAACCATATCTGGAGACTGTTTATTAATAGCAGATATGACTTTTTTAAAATCTTTTACTGTGTACCAATCATTAAAATGAGTATCAGAAAAAACAGCAATTTTTAATTTATTCTTTTGATCGTCTATTTTTAATCCGGGAGCTTCCAGAGATATTTCTACGGATTTTAACTGAAAGGGCTCGATATATCTGGCATATCCAAAAGCCCCAATAACTAATATTATAAAAAGTATAAAAAGTTTAAAAACGGTTTTTATAAATTTAATCATTATAAAAGACTCCTTAACTGATTTATCTGTTCATGCCTGCTGTAAAGAGCCTAATAATAATAACATGAAAACTAATAGATGGCAAAAGGTTTTTATTTGTGGTAAAATAAAAAAGTTATGATATAAAATACGAGGTGTAGATTTATGGGTAGCAATCAAAAAAGTACAAAATCATTATATGATATTTTCTATGATATATGCGTTATTGGAGGCGGTGCCTCTGGTCTGGCAGCAGCAATCAGCATTGTGGAAAAAACCCCCACGCTGAGAGTGTGTATAATAGAAAAAAAAGAAGATATTGGTAAAAAAATCCTTGCTACAGGAAATGGTAGATGTAATATTACCAACATTTCCTGCGAAAGTTTTGATGTTGTAAAAAATTTCTTAAATAACAGCGGAATTCTGATTAAAGAGGAAGAAGATGGCCGGATGTATCCTCAAAGTGGACAGGCGGCTGCAGTTGTGGAGTTATTAAAATGGAAAGCTAAAAAGCTGAACATTACTACTTTTACCAACTGCCAGGTATTAAGTGTAATCAGCATCGTAAGGAATGAAGCAAAGGAATTTAATATAAATATTGACTGCGCAGGTGAGAAGGTTTTTATACCATGTAAAAAAGTGATTATTGCCTGCGGGGGTAAATCTGCCCCTCAGTTCGGAACAACTGGTGATGGATACGGGATAGCCAAATCATTTGGACATACCCTTTCAAAACTACATCCAGTTCTTATGCCAGTTAAGTGTGATGGAATAAAAAAATCTTTAAAGGGTATAAGAGTGAAAGGCAAAGTTACGCTATTAAAAAATGAAAAGCCTGTTGCGGAAGAGATGGGAGAAGTACAGTTTACAGAGGATGGACTATCTGGTATATGTATTTTTAATCTGAGCCGGTATATAAGGTTAGAAGAGAATGAAAGTGTTCTTTTAAATGACGCTTTTAGAAATTACAGTATAGAGATTGATTTTTTACCACAAATGGAAGAGGATGAAGTCATTGAGTTCTTAAAGGAAAGAAGATTTTTAATGGCAGGAGTACCTGCGCACATGTATCTGGCTTCTGTGATAAATATGAAACTTGGGGAACAGATAATAGACGATGTACTGGAAGATAAAAACAGTACTATAGGGAATATAACTTATGAAGGCATAGAAGAGATTGCTATGCTGTTAAAGAGCAGCAGATATACTGTTACGGGCGCAAAAGGCTGGAAAGAAGCACAGTGCACAGGAGGTGGTATCCCCCTGGATGAAATAAATACAGAGACCATGGAATCTACCCTGGCAGAAGGCATTTATTTTGCTGGTGAAATCCTGGATTATGATGGCCCTTGCGGTGGGTACAACCTGCATCATGCATGGCTTACAGGGATAAAAGCAGGAAGAGGTGCAGCAGATTCCCTCTCGCATAATCAGGTGATAGGAGAGTAAATGTATAGAATCAGTCAGATTAAATTAAATTTGGACGAAAATAAATCAATGATTCCCAAAAAAATATCAAAAAAAATTGGCAGGGATAATATTGTTGTAACTGATTATAAAATAATAAGAGAGTCAATAGATGCAAGAGATAAAAAAAATATCAAATTGGTTTATACTGTTGATTTTTCTGTAAATGAAGATATATCAAAACTGGCTTCAAAATTAAAAATAACAGAAGCCCCGGATGATCAATATAAGTTTGTACCTTATGGAACTAAAAAAATAAAAAACAGACCAGTTATTGCTGGTTTTGGCCCTTGTGGAATGTTTGCTGCTCTGATATTGTCAGAGGTGGGTTTTAATCCTTTGATTCTGGAAAGAGGAAACTGTATTGAACAACGGGTCAAAGATGTAGAAAAGTTCTGGCAGGAAGGCATTTTAAATGAAGAATCCAATGTCCAGTTTGGGGAAGGTGGTGCCGGAACTTTTTCTGACGGAAAACTCACTACACAGATAAAAGACTACAGAATTTATAAAGTACTCCAGGAACTGACTGACGCAGGCAGCAATGAAGAAATATTATATAAGCAAAAACCCCATATAGGCACAGATATACTTCGTCAGGTGGTTATTAACATCAGGAAAAAGATTATTGAAAATGGCGGAGAAATTCGGTTTGCATCCAGATTAACGGATATCCGAATTTCAGATGAAGCTGTTCAGGCCGTGCAAATAAATGGCAGTGAATGGATAGAAACTGAGAATCTAATTTTGGCTGTTGGACACAGTGCAAGGGATACTTTTAGAATGTTAAATCACAAAGGTGTTTCTATGACTCAAAAGCCATTTTCTATAGGTGTCCGAATTGAACATTTACAAAGAATGATAGATCAGGCACAATATGGTAAAGCTGAAACCGGTCTGGGTGCAGCGGATTATAAATTATCACACAGATGCCAGAATGGCAGAGGAGTATATACCTTTTGTATGTGCCCGGGAGGTGAAGTAATTGTAGCTTCTTCTCAGACTGGAGGAGTGGTTACTAATGGCATGAGTTATCATGCAAGAAATAGTAAATATGCAAACAGTGCACTTTTGGTAGATGTAAAAACATCAGACTTTGGCTCAGAAGATCCATTGGCTGGTGTGGAATTTCAGGAAAAATATGAAAAAAGAGCGTTTATTGAAGGTGGAAGTAATTATTTTGCACCAAAATCTTTGTGGAAAGAATTTTCAGAAGCGACCAGTAATGGCAACAAAGTAAGAAATTGTCTTCCTGATTTTGCTGTGAAAGCTATGCTTGAAGCTATGCCTTTTTTAGGACAAAAATTAAAAGGGTTCGATTCACCAGATTCAATATTAACAGCTGTTGAGACCAGAAGCTCTTCGCCTGTAAGGATTATAAGAGATGAAAATCTGGAAAGTAATTTTAAAGGACTATATCCTGCAGGAGAAGGTGCTGGATATGCAGGAGGTATAACTTCTGCGGCAGTAGATGGAATAAAGATTGCAGAAAAGATTGCAACGAAATACAGTCCCAAATAAGAAAACAGAAAAACATAAGCTTGAGAGGAGAATGATTAACTTGAAAAAGATTCTAGCAGTATTAGTATTACTTGCAATGATTTTTGGAACTACAGAAGCAGCTTTCGCTGAGTCCGCTGCAGTCACATCTGGACAATACAGCTTAACGGACACAGGAACCTATGACTTTTTTACCAATTACGTAGATGGTTACAGTATGAATATTGACAAGGGTATGAATGTTGATATGCGATATTCCAGTGTTGGAACTATACTGGAGAATACGAATAAGAGAATAGAAATTTATAAACAATATGTGGGTAGCTCTGGAAAGTCTGGTTATATCAATTATTCCAATAAATTTCTAAGCAATACCAATGATCATGTTACTGATTATAATGGTGTACAGAACATCAACGGTCATAACGTGAACATTGTAGTATGGCATCGGAATAAATTGGCAAGGGTTGTAAATGATAAGAATTATTATATCTGTATGGATATACAACAGGGAGATTATTGCTATACCATATTTATGAAGGCAACAGATCCTATAGCAAACATGGGAGGATACACTTATTTAATTGAAAACTTCAGTACATTTGCTCCCACAAAACCTGCCTATATGCGTGTGGCACAGAAGACAGACCTTGAATATAGAAACTGGAATGATGAAACAAAAGCTTTTTATCAGAAGTATTTTAGTGATGAAGCAGATTTAACATGGGGAATATTTGAACCAGCTACTGCCGGCTTCGATTACTCAATGTTTGACTATTATCAGAACTATTATGATTATCAATTTCCAATTCTTTTAAACTACAGTGAATTTGATAATACTTATAAGCATCCGAATCTTAAGCAGAGGTTGGATACTGCCTATGACCACAATACAGTACTGGAACTTACTCTTCAGACAACATGGAAACAGGATGGAAACATGGTCTATGATGTACTGGATGGTCAGTATGACGAATTTTTAAAGGATTATGCACAGGTAGTAGCTGATTTTGGACATCCTGTAATGTTCAGGCTTGGTAATGAAATGAATGGGGACTGGTGCCCATATTCCAGCTATAACACATCAAGAGATACGACTATCTATAAAGAATTTTATAAATATGTTTACAGCTTTTTTGAAAAGGCAGGAGCCAGAAATGTAATCTGGATATGGAATCCAAACTGTGCTTCATTTCCGAACTTTAACTGGAATAATGAAATGATGTATTATCCTGGAGATAAATATGTAGACGTGGTGGGTATGACAGCATACAATACGGGTACATATTATGCTTCAACAGGAGAAAAGTGGCATGAATTTGATGAATTGTATGAAGGTCTTTATTATGATTATTGTGCAAAATTCCAGCAGCCTCTTATGATTACAGAGTTTTCCTGTGCTAGTATGGGAGGCGATAAAAATCAGTGGGTCATTAATATGTTTAATACAATAAAAAATTATGACCGTATAAAAGCTGCTGTATGGTGGGATGGATGCGACTGGGATGCAAATGGTAATGTGGCAAGATCTTATTTTATGGATGAGACACCAACATTATTAAATACTTTTAAAAAATATTTAAAGAGTTCATGGGATAAAGATGTTTATGCATAGAAAAATAAAAAATATTTAAATAGTGGGAAAAAATATGCAAAATAAAAATAAAAAAACAAATTCAAAAATTATACTATTTAAGGGGATTAGACTTTTGTTTATTCCCCTTTCACTACTTATGTTTTATTACACAGGAAAAGCCTGGGGAAATCCTGTTGGATTTGTTCTGGCTGTAGTTTTTGGAGGAAGTTTCTTCTATATTATAAATGGTGCGATAGTAGATTTTATTGGCGGTGAACTTAAAAATGGTGTAGAAGAACTTATCCGTAAAGTAACCAGCAGTCCGGTTCACATAGAGTTTGGAAAAGCCTGGGGAAGAATGAGCTTTCTTATATTCTTGCAAGAAGATAATGAGACAGTGACCAAAGTAATCTATCGTAAAGTAGTAGAAAAACTAAGAACTTCAGATTACTTCAGCAAAATTGAAATTGTAAGCATGGCAAATGTACCAGATTTAGAAAAAGAAACCATTAGAAAATTTAAAAACCTGATGCTGAAAAATGCTCTTGAAATAGCAAGAAGAAAAAGGAAGGAAAAGTAATATGTCAAAATGTATAACCAACGAAGTAGAATGCCCTGAATGTGGTAATAAGCAGAATTATGTAAGGTGGCAAAGTATTATTGCTGACATAGACCCTCAGTTAAAAGAAAAAGTTTTAAACGGTGAATTATTCGTATTTGATTGTAAAAAGTGCGGAAAGAAGTTTCCTATAACATATCCGTGTTTGTACCACGATATGGGAAAACATTTAATGGTTTATCTGACCAGTGATAAAGAATCTATAAATGAAATGAACAAGATTCTCTTTGATTCTCCAGAAACTTTTGAGATACAGGCAAGACAGGGATATATTTACAGAGCCGTAAGTACTGTAAATGAAATGGCAGAGAAAATCATGATACATGACATGAAACTGGATGACCGGGTAATTGAAATTATTAAAATGCTGATTTTGTTTAAGTCAGGAAATGAGGGTATGGACGTAGACAGTATAGCTGGTATGTTCTACTATCCGGCAAAAGATCATAAACATCAGATTGTGATTATGTTTGCTGACGGCAAACAAACCTTTATCCCAATTGAAGAAGAATTGATAAAAGAAACCATGACTAATCTGAAAGATAAAATAGAGCAAAATACAGAAGAAGGCTATCAGGCCATTAATGTTGAATGGGTAAGTAAAATATTGTCTTAATAACAGCAGATTGTTCGAAAGCTCGTACTGTTAATATTTGTAACATTATGATATAATGAAAATGTTGATAAAAATTATAAGTTCCTAATATGGAAGAGAGGTATGAAATGGGAGTATTAAAAGATTTAAAGCCTGAAATTGTATTCAGGTATTTTGAAGAATTGTGCAGTATTCCACATGGTTCAGGGTATATGGAACCGATAGCTGACTATTGCGTTGCTTTTGCAAAGGCACATAATCTGGAACATTACAGGGACAGCCTGAGTAATGTAATTATTATAAAAGAAGCCTCAAAGGGATATGAAAATTCTCCGGCTGTGATTATTCAGGGGCATTTAGATATGGTTTGTGAAAAAGCAGCAGATCGTAATATTGATTTTATGAAAGACGGACTTGAACTTGCCGTTGATGGGGATTCCCTTTATGCGGTAGGTACTACTCTTGGGGGAGATAACGGGATTGCCATAGCCATGGGCCTTGCAATTCTGGATGCAGATAACCTGGAACATCCTAGAATAGAAGCAATATTTACTGTTGATGAGGAAACTGGCCTATATGGGGCAGAAGCCATTGACGTTTCAATGCTTAAGGGCAAAAAATTAATTAATCTGGATTCTGAGGAAGAAGGCATTATTACAGTAAGCTGTGCCGGAGGAGTGACCGCAGAATGTACCCTTCCGGTTAACCGCGAAAAGGTAGAAGGTACAAAGCTTAAGATTGTATTATCTGGGTTGATTGGAGGACACTCCGGTTCAGAGATAGATAAAGAACGTGGAAATTCCAACTTACTGATGGGTCGATTGTTATACCGTTTAAATAAAGAAATGGATTTACATATAATTGATATTACAGGTGGCCAGGCAGACAATGCAATCCCAAGGGAAACTGTATTGAATCTGATTGTCGAAGATAAGGACCTGTCCAAAGTGGAAGGCCTGGTTAAAGAATATCAGGGTATCCTGAACAATGAATACAAAACCAGTGATCCTAATATGACCATTAAGGTTGAAGACCTTGGTAAAACCAATGCAGAAGTCTTAAATAAGGAATCTGTAAAAAAAGTGGTTTTAATGCTGCTTAATATGCCAAATGGAATTCAGGCTATGAGTGCAGATATAAAGGGACTTGTAGAAACATCCCTGAATCTGGGAATACTTAAAGTACTTGAAGATGGCATCCATATAATCTCTTCTGTCAGAAGTTCTGTAGAAAGTGCAAGAAATGCAGTTTGTGACAAACTGGTTGCTTTACTGGAATTTTTAGGCGGTAAAGTTGAATTTGCAGGGGCATACCCAGGATGGGAATTTAAAAAGGATTCTGAACTAAGGGAGACTGTAATCAGAGTTTATGAAAAACAGTATGGTAAGAAGCCAGCTATAGAAGCTATCCATGCAGGTCTTGAATGTGGATTTTTCTCTGAGAAAATTAAAGATGTAGACTGCGTTTCCATTGGACCGGATATGACAGGTGTACATACGGTTGAAGAAAGATTGAGCATTTCTTCAGTAGAGAGAACCTGGAAATTATTATTGGAGATATTGAAGGAAAGCAAATAATATTTATCGAGCACAGTTCACTGGTTTGGCTATAAAGTTAGGAGATGAAGCAAAGATGCAAAATGGTACAATCGTCTATTTATATGGAGACAGTTTGTATATTAATCTGACAAATAAGTGTCCCAACAGCTGTAATTTCTGTATTAGAAACTACACTGATAATTTAGGGGATGCTGATAATCTATGGCTAGAAAGAGAACCTTCAGCAGATGAAGTTCTATCCAGAATAAAAGAAGAGATTTGTGAGAAAAAGACAACCGTTGATGAAATAATCTTTTGTGGATATGGTGAGCCAACGGAAAGACTGGAAGAGATTATAGACATTTCCAGAGGAATAAAGGAGTTTACGGATAAGCCTATCCGGATAAACACCAATGGGATGGCAGATTTAATTCATAAAAAGAAAACAGCCCATCTGCTGGAAGGTGTAGTTGATGCAGTCTCAGTCAGCTTAAACGCTCCTACTGCCGAAAAGTATTGTGATTTGTGTCATCCTGAATTTGGAACGGAATCCTTTGATGCTATTTTAAAGTGGACAGAAGATATAAAAAAATATGTGCCAGATGTTAGAATGTCCGTGGTGGGTGTCATATCGGAAGAAGATATTCAGGAATGCAGAAAAATAGCAGAAAACCTTGGGGTGAAATTCAGGGTAAGGTAAATTAAGTACAGGAAAAATAAAGATAAAAAATGCTTACAAATTGTAAATTTGTAAGCATTTTTCATAAGTTTAATCAACCAGACTTTTCCCGGTCATTTCATCTGGTATGGTGATTCCCATCAGGTCAAGCATGGTAGGAGCAATATCTGCTAAAATACCTCCATCCTTTAACTTAACAGGTTCTTTGGAAATATGGACCAGCGGAACATCATTCAGTGAATGGGCTGTAACGATTTCCCCTTTTTCATTCAGCATGCAGTCAGCATTTCCATGATCTGCAGTGAGTAGTATTTGTCCACCTTTTGAAAGAATTGCGTCTGCAATCTGGGATACACATTGATCAATTGCTTCTATAGCTTTTTCTGCTGCTTCGAAAACTCCAGTATGTCCCACCATATCTGCATTGGCAAAATTCAAAATAATCACATCATATTTTTCCTTTTCAATTTGTTCAAGAACTGCTTCGGTTACCTTATAAGCACTCATTTCAGGCTGCAAATCATAAGTTGCAACAGAAGGTGACGGAATGAGTATACGGTCTTCATTTTTGTTAGGGGCTTCTACACCACCGTTAAAAAGAATGTCACGTGTGCATATTTCTCAGTTTCAGCAATTCTCAGCTGAGACAGATTTTGTTTGGCCAGATATTCTCCTAAAGTGTTTTTCAAAGATTGTGGAGGAAATGCCACGGATACGTTAGGCATTTCAGCATCATACTGGGTCATACAGACATAGTGCAGTTGTTTTATTATCTTTTTCCTTTCAAATCCGTCAAAGTCATCACTCACAAAAGCTCTGGTTATTTCCCTTGCTCGGTCAGGCCTGAAATTGAACATAATGATGGAATCCCTGTCACTTACCGTAGCTGGTGATTCACCTGCTCCAATAACTGTAGGCAGGACAAATTCATCATTCTGACCGTTGCTGTAAGCAAGCTCAATGGCTTCCACAGCTGTTTGGGACTTTACACCTTCCCCCAGTGTCATGGCATCATAGAATTTCACAACTCTTTCCCAACGTTTGTCTCTGTCCATTCCATAATACCTTCCGGCAACTACTGAAATCTTGCCCAGACCAATTTCCTTCATATAAGCTTCCAGTTGGCTGATATAATTCATTGCACATCTTGGAGGTACATCTCTGCCATCTAAAAGAGCATGGACATAAACTTTAGTTACTCCTTTTTGCTTTGCCATGTCCAGCAATGCAAAAAGATGCTGTATGTGGCTGTGAACTCCACCGTCAGAAACAAGTCCAAGCAAATGGAGTGCAGAATCGTTTTCCATAACACGCTCCATAGCATTATTCAGGACTTGATTTTTAAAAAAACTTCCTTCTTCAATTTCTTTCGTAATTTTAGTGAGCTCCTGGTAGACAATTCTTCCAGCGCCAATATTTAAGTGTCCCACTTCAGAATTCCCCATCTGACCAGCAGGAAGCCCTACGTCAAGGCCACAGGCTTTTAAAGTGGTATGGGGATAGGTATTAAATATTCTGTCTAAATTGGGCTTTGAAGCGGCAGCGATTGCATTGCCGTAGGAATTCTTATTTATTCCATAACCGTCTAAAATCATTAACATGGTTGGTTTTGCAAATGTATTCATTTCGTACCTCTTTTTATCGTTATATTATGATATATTTTATAAAAAACACTGTTTAAAAGACATTTGATATTAGTATAACAAAATTCACAAAGAAAACATATACACTATAGTAGTTTTTTTGGTATAATATATAATTGATTCATTTGCGTCTGACAATGAAAAAAATAATACTTAGAGGAGATTCATATAGATGAGTAAAAATCATTTTTAAAAGGTGCCGCAATTTTAGGCTTAGCGGGATTATTAGTACAGGTTATGGGGGCAGTTTTCAGAATCCCCTTGGAAATATCATAGGGGATGCTGGTATGGGATATTACCAGACAGCTTATCCTATATATGTCTTTTTACTGGTATTTTCCACTAACGGAGCACCCGCTGCCATATCAAAGATGACTTCAGAGCGTATAGCAATTGGCAGGAGTGATGAGGCTCACAGGGTTTTTAAGCTATCTTTTATCCTGATGCTTGCTTTGGGTATTGTAGCTTCATCTATATTTTTCTTTGGGGCAGAACCCATTGTAAAAGCACTTGGAAATCCAGGGGCGTATTATGCTATGATTTCTATAGCACCAGCATTGCTTTTTGTGCCTATTATGGCAGTTTTCAGAGGATACTTTCAAGGCATGCAGGAAATGGCCCCTACAGCCACTTCGCAGCTTATGGAACAGGCTGTAAGAGTCACAATCGGCCTGGCATTAGCTATTATGCTGGTACCAAAGGGAATCGAATATGCAGCTGCAGGAGCTACTGTTGGGACAAGCATAGGTCCCATCGCAGGGGTTCTGGTCTTATTAATTATTTATTTATATAAGAAATCCAAACTGCCATTAAAAAATGAAACCCAGGATACCACTAAAGAAAGCGCAGGAAGTATTTTAAAAACCTTGGCTGCTATTGCTATTCCTATTACCATTGGTGTATCTATACTTCCTATTATGAACATTGCAGATGTTATAATCGTTATGAGAAGGCTGCAGTCTGTAGGCTTTTCTGCTGGGGAAGCAAATGCTCTGTATGGTCAGCTGACAGGTATGGTAGGGCCTGTTATCAATCTTCCTATGGCTCTGGCACTGTCAATGGCTTTGTCTATGGTTCCTGCTATTGCAGCAGCAGCTAGTATAAAGGATGCTGCTTTCCTGAAGCTAAATGTCAGACTGGGACTGAGAACTGCCATGATTATTGGCGTTCCGTGCAGCTTTGGGCTTATGGCTTTAGCAGAACCTATCATGAAACTTTTATATCCGCTTCAGGCAGCAAGTGCAGTAAGCTCTGCCGGCTGTTTGTTTTTCCTGTCTATTGGAATTGTCTTTTTATGTATTGCACAGACCATGGCAGGAACCCTGCAGGGGCTGGGGAAACCTGGAATTGCAGTATGGGGGCTGGCAGCAGGTTTTGTAGTTAAATGTATTTCAACTTTTATTCTGACGGGTATAACAGACCTGAATGTTGAAGGTGCAGCTATTGGAAGCACTCTTGGATATATTACTATTGGTATGATTAATTTTGCAGCAGTTAAAAAGATGACAGGTATTACTTTTGATTTGAAACTATCAGTATGGAAACCGCTTATCTCAGGTCTTGTGATGTTTGTATTAGTTCTTTGTGCCTATAAGGGACTGGCTGGATTTATCGGTAACAGCATGTCCACTGTAGTTGCCATTGGTATTGGAGCGGTAGCATACGGAATGGTGCTGCTAAAAATAAAAGCTATAGAAGAAAATGAAATTGGTATGCTGCCAAAGGGTGAAGCTTTAGTTAAGTTACTTAGAAAATGTAAATTAGTATAAGAAATACCTGCGAAAAAGAGTTGGGGTGAACAGAAAGATTTTATCCTGTATTTGACAAAACGAAAGTTTATTGATAATATGATTTAGAGTAAAAATGAATAAATAAAAATAATGTATTTTATGTTCCGTTAGCAGATATACTGTTAATGGCCAAGATGGAACTCCGGTGAAAATCCGGGACGGTACCGCCGCTGTAAGCGAGGAGTTTTTAGCCAAAGCCCTGAAAAGGGGCAGTCACTGAGGAAACTTGGGAAGGCAGGCAAAAGATTATGATACGCAAGTCAGAAGACAAACATAAGAGTTAAACGTGCTTTTATGGAAAAAGATATAACCATAAGCAATGCGTAGGTTAGCGTGAGTTTAAGATACATTAAAATACAGTTGAAAACGGAACTGTGACTTGATTGGTCACAGTTTTTTTGTGAGTAAAGGAGGAAAGAAACGTGGAAGAATCATATACAAATTTAACCAGATTGTTTGTAAGGTTGATTAAAGAAAAAATTGAAGCAAGAGATACTACATTTTTAAAAGGTTGGCTGACATTAAATTCTGGATACCGAGAGCACTAGATTTCAAGTGTAACGAACAAGATAAACGGGTATGGCTTACCGCCTCAGATGGAAGGAAGTTTGTGCCAGCTTTTCTTCAGGGAGAATCCAGTTTACGAGGGTTTAAGGGAGAACAGCTTATACAAATACCATATAAAAGGCTGGTAGGTTTAGTAGCTGATTCAGGGGAGAAATAAACGGGATTGTTATTGCTCCTTTTGAAGAACACATTGTACTGGACAAAAATGTATTAGAAAATATTGATAGACAAACTACCCGTGTAATTCTGGAAAGGTGCTATTAATACATGGTTTTACGGATTAAAATGTAAATATCAAGGTCGAAAAAGAGAGAAAAATGACGATGAAATCAATAAAACAAATAATTGACAATAGGAAAATTTGTTGATAGGATGAAATAAAAAATAAAAGTGAAAATTTGGAAATTATGTATTATGTTCTGTTAACAGTAAATATGTTAATAGCTAAGATGGAACTCCGGTGAGATTCCGGGACGGTACCGCCGCTGTAAGTGTGGAGTCTGAGCCACAGCTCTTGTGAAGAGCAGCCACTGAGTGTATACTTGGGAAGGCAGGCAAAAGATGAAGATACACAAGTCAGAAGACAAACATAAATTTTAAGCATACCTCGGTAAAGGTGGGGGCTAACAACGCGCTTATAAAAAAGCGTGGTTTAGTGTCGGTTTAAAGTACATTAGAATACAGTTAAAAACGGAACTGTGACGATAAGCGTCACAGTTTTTTTAATGGATAAAAAGGGAAAACATCAAGTGTGAAGAGGAGAAAGAATAACATGGAAGAAAGAAATACAGAGTTAATTGATTTATTTAAGCAGCTGATAAATGAAAAATCTTCAGAAAGTGAGAATCAGTTTTTTAAGAGGCTTACTGAAACTACATTGTGGATACCTAGTCTGGGTAAAATCCAGGAAGATAACAGACAGAATTTTGCAATGCTTATGACTGGAGACGGGAAACAGTTTATTCCTGCTTTTTTACATAAGGAATCAAAACTAGGCAGATTTACAGAAGAGCAGCTTGTGCAGATACCCTATAGCAGACTTAAATATTTGGTAATTGACTCAGCTATTGAGATAAATGGTATTGTCATATCCCCATTTGAAGAAAACATTGTATTAGACAGGAAGATTATGGAAATTATTGATTCCCGTACAATGGGTATGATGCTGCGGAGAGAAGAACACTCGGGAAAGCTTAAGCTTCGGAAACCAGAGAAAGTTCCAGAAGGCTTAACAAGAAATTTAAAGCAGTTTTTTGCCAATAGTATTGAGGTGGAATCTGCTTGGATTTTAAAGGCTATAGGAGAGACTGAATGTGAAGAACATTGGATGCTGTTAGTTGATTTTTATGGAGAAAAAATAAAATTATTCCCTCAGGTAGCAGAAATAATGAAACCTTATATGAAACCAGGAGAAAAATTTGAATTAATACAGAAGTCACCTGAGTTTGATACAAACCAGCTAGAAACTACCAGAATTTATACAAGGTTAAGCAATAAAAATCTATTTTGACTTAAAAAGAAAAGGAAAAATGTTAACAGGTGTTTCTTACACTTGAAAATAAATTTACAGAAAGGGGAGGAATCTATACAGAGCTAGTTTGAATAAGGCTGATAAAACATAGGATAAATTTTAATTAAAAGTGGAGGTATTTAAGATGAAAAAGTTTTTAAACTCTAGAATCATGATGCTAGTTTTAGTTGTTGCCATGGTATTTGCCATGTCCGTAACTGCATTTGCTGATACAAACACGGTGAATGTAAAAGTGCAGTTTACGTCTCAGGGAAATCCCATTTGGAATACAAGTACACCAATAAATGTACCTATGGGTATTAACATAACTCTGGCAACAAAATCCTATTTTACAGCAGATCAGTTTAATTCTGCTACAATCAATCCTTTGGGGACAAAGTCATCCGTTATGGATGCTATTATTGCAGCAACAAAAACTTATATTCCTAACAAAGCCGTAACTACCGGTGTTGATTTAGCGCCAAAGTATGGAAATCCAGGTGCATATATTAAAGATGTAGGAAGCTATACCTCTTACAATCAGTATGATGAATACAAGGATGATAATGGACAGTGGTGGGGTGAATCTGTTGGAGCAGGCTGGAGTGCATATATTACACCAGCTGGTGGTACAGAAACATCTGCAGCTGAATACTTAAGCAGAATCCAGCTTCATGAGGGAGATAAAATCAGATTCGATTACAGTACTTATGATTACACTTGGAAGATTGACGGACCTACAACGAAGTAGTATTACTAAGATTTTATCCCAATATGGAAGACGGCAGATTTTTATAACTGCCGTCTCTTTTAGATATAATTTAAGATAAAAATCAGATTGAAATTCTAGAAAGGTTTTAGAATATGATAAAACGAAAAATAGCAGTGGTATTAATTGTTGTAATGCTGATATCACAGTTGGGTATGGGATTTAGTTTTGCAGAAAGTAAGCTAGAAAATGAGTCTGTAGAAAATCAGAATACTGTTCTTTTGGATAATGTGGAGATGGAACAATCAAACAAGGGAATATAGAGAAAGAAGCTACTAAAGATATTGGGGAAAATAAGGACACAGATAAGGAAAAAAATGAACAGATACAAGATGAGCATGAAAATAAAATTTCTGGAGAAACTGATATACAAAAAACAGGGGAAACAGATAATTCAGATATAAAGTCAAATGAAAAAATAAAGTTGCTGTCAGAAGAGGCACCACAGGAAGGAAACGTGCTGGAAAGTCAGCTGGATAAAGTGACAGCATATTATAAAAATTTGGGACAGGACACAGAACTCTCAACACCCATGGAAGGTGTAGCCCGTTTTGCGGTTGGCGAAAGAGCCAGTATGAAGGCTTTAAAAACAGCATCGCAGATGGAAGAGCAATACCATTTAAAATATCGTGAAATAAGTGACTTAAAATTTGGAGAAGCTAACGCTTCGGATACTTTATCTGAAACGACAAATGGAGTAAATGCGCAAACCTGGCTGGCACAGATTATATTGGATATCCTGGCAGCAGGTGGAGATCCTGCAGATTTTCAGGGGCATAACTATATACATGAACTGCTGAGTTCTCAGTCTGGGGAAACAGGATATTTTACAAATATTGAAAATAATACTAATCCTAAAGCCGCAGATGGTCTGGCTTTATTAGCACTAAATGCATATTGGGGCGATACCTGGCCTGCATATGGAGTGGATAGAGGTAAAAATATTTGTTTAAATAATATAAAATAAAGGCAACTACTGCCCTTGCTGCTTCAAACTCTTCTGCAGGGGAAATCAATAGCTTTAGAACAGCGCAATGGGGACTAAGCAATAAGATTCAAAACATTACCTTTTACAATAACTTCTGGCTGACACAGGGACTTTCTTTAGACAATTCGGAAGAAGCAAAATCGGGTACTGGTAAGTTAGCAACTGCTTTAGCAACACTAAAAGCTTCAGGAAAAACTGTTTATACTTCTCAATGTGAGACAATGGCAGCCTATATCGTTGCAAAACTTTCAACAGGGCAAGCGGTTAGTGAAGATGAGTGGAAGAAACTGGCGGGTTTCCAGATGGAAGACGGGCAGTATAAGCGCACGGCAAGTGCTTCATCAGCAAATGGAGAAGCTACTGCTATGGCTGCCATTGCTTTGGATTATGGAAAACGACTGGAAAGTGATGCAAACGCAAAATCAGTTTTTCTAAGACTGGCAGAAGCAAATCAGGCAGACCGTACCGCTGGAAAAGAAGCAGAAGAAGCAGTTTTTAAAACTGTGGCAGATTTAAAAACCACCGTGGATTCTGCGGCAACAGTAGATGATATTGTTGCTCTTATTAAAGAAAAAGAAGATACTGTTTCCTTAGTATCCTCTAATGAAAAAGTGGTTTCCTCTGCAGATAAAGAGGTTCATCCACTCCAACCGGGGGAGCCGGATAACACGGTTCAGCTAAAAATTATCATCAAAAGTGGTAACTGTGCAACGGTAATCCGGACAAAAGTTTTTAATATAGAACCAGAGGATAAAACATTTCCTTTTGGAAAAAATATGGAACTGTTAAAACAGTACTATAAAAGCTATCCGCTGGATAAAGCAAGCAAAGGCATTAACAAATGCCATCAGGCATTTTCGCTGGCTTCGTTAATGAATGATCCCCAGCTTGGAGGTATAGCGGACAATACACAGTTCTATGGCACAGGTGGGTACTATAGCGATGATGTAACTTTTAGGAACCCTGAAGCAAGTGCGGTGCTTGACTGGATTGCCATGGACAAAGATCCAAGGCAGTATATAAAGGTTTATCCCAGCACAGGATTGACAGAGCAGGCAGATTTAATTAGTGAAATGATATCTGGACAGTACGATAATGGGAGTTTTTCTAATCCTTCTTCAACACTCGGATATCCTGTAAGAAATTGTGTTGTAAACACAATGGCACTAGAGGCTTACTTCGGGGGAAAAGACTGGGGAAATGAGCAGCAGGCAGGAACCCATTATGGCAGAATAGGAGCTATTGAAGACATATTCTCGCACATGATAGATGCAAAAGATGACAAGTATGCAGAGGAACGTCAGGATATAAATGTAGAAGGTGGGCGGGCTTTAGCTGAGATTGACAGGGATGGATCTTTAGAAATTGATGGGCAGGTAGATCAGAGTCTTGCGATTATTCTATTCAGCCGCTGGTTAAATGATGGTACGCAAATTACCGTTAAGGGGGAGACAAAGCCGTTAAAAGAATTTGCGCAAAAAGAAATAGATGGAATTTTAAAGACTTTAAAGTTCGTTTATGATTTGGATAACTCAAAAAATTATGGAACAGAGGAATATGCCTATTATATTTCAGCTTTAGTTGCCAGTGGTCACAAAGATAAAGTGGATGAATACGGACTTTGGAACAAACTTCGTAACGGAAGAGCAGATAATGGAGCATTTTATATAAACCCAGTACATGATGATATGCCGTGGGATCCTGCAACCATGGGGGTTGCCATGGCCATGGGAGATTACCAGAATGGCAAGTCTATTTTGGCTTCCATGACTTATGATACTTCCATACTTACTGATGCAGAGGCTGTACAGAAAGATACCAACAATATCAAACTTCCAGACATTGCAACAGAAAAAATCTCCCTGCCTGTAAAAGGGTATTACGGGAGTACTATAGTATGGGAATCATCCAATTCAGATGTAATCAATTCTTCCACAGGGAATATAGTCAGACCAGAGCAAGGCCAAATGGATGCAGTCGTTTCGTTAACCGCTAATATTAAGCGAGGAGAAGCATCCCAGACAAAAACTTTTCTTGTAAAAGTGCTGGCAATTGCTGACCAAAACAATGAAAAAGGAACAGAAGACTATGATTCATTATCTATACCACTGTTTGTTACAGGAGATATAGAGCTGCCTACAACTGGGAAAAATGGAAGTAATATTGTGTGGGAGTCTTCTAAACTTGAGACTATTACAAATGAAGGTAGAGTAACTTTAGGAGATACAGACACAAAATTAACACTAAAGGCAACTGTAACAAATGGAACTTTTATTAAGGTAAAAGAATTCCAAGTGACTGTATCCAGGCAATTGTCAGATGACGTGGTGGATAAGGCTGTTGCTCAACTTCGCTCCTACTACAATCATAACAGAGATTTGACAAGCTCTTATTGGGATATTTTTGCAGCTAAATCCGTTTTGGGCGATGACTTTGATAATTATAACTTTAAATTATATGATGTAAAAAGTCATAGAGCCTCTTCTACTTGGCAGGGAACAGATTATGGGGCTGTTGTTCTGCAGATTTTAGCTCAGGGAGATAACCCTATAATTATCAGGGAGAAAACTATGTTGAAAAATTACAGAAATTTCTAGATGAAAAAAGCTGGGGAGCATGGGGCAGCCCTATTTGGGCAGCTATGGCTTTAGACGCAGCGGCAGCTGATCCACAGGCACATAAGTACAATAGAAATAGTATAGAAGGTTTTTTCAAAAGTCAACTAGGTGATTTGCAGTATGGTCCAGACCTTGCAGGATGGTCTTTAATTCCAATGGCAACCACTATGATGCGTAATGGAAATTCCGATACAACAGATGAATTAAATAACTTCATCGCAACATTAAAGGAAAAGCAAGAAAAAACGGGGATAAATAAAGGCTTGTTTAATACAGGTGGAGTAGATGGCGGAAGTATTGCATTATCCAATGGCTGCGTAGTAAGTGGCTTTACGGCTATGCAGAAGGCTGGTGTGCCAGGTTTTGATTTGACTAACGAAGAATGGAAAAAAGATGGCACTGGAGTTCTTGATACGCTGTATAACCAAGAGGTTGCTGGGAAAACTGATGTGAATACACAGATAGCCATTGAATTTGGAGATGTATATTACGGTGATAGTGTATGGAGAAGAATAGGGGTTAAACCTGAACAATTTGAAGAAACAATAAAAAGTGCAGGAACCCTTGTGACAGATGGTGACGGTAAATATACAACAAAAAGTTTTGACACTTTAAAGAATGCTTATGAGGCTGCATTACAGGTTAAAAATGATGCAGATAGAATGAAGAATTACTATTTTGGACAAAGTTATTTTAACTTAAAAGATGCAGTTGACGGACTGAAAGAAAAAGGCACTGCAGAGATATCCATTTACGGTAAAACAGGAAACAGCAAGATTTTAGAGAATGCTTCTGTACACAAAAGCGGAACTATATTGGATGTGTTACAGCAGACAGCTTTGGAAAATAAGATAAGCATTACTGCTGGCGATAAAGCTATTCAGGAGCTGGGAGGTGTTAAAACTGATGGTAAAGGGCAGTGGTATGTTTACAAAAAAACAGAAGATGGAGATGGTATCCGGATTACAGAGCCATTAAACCAGTATAATGTGGAAGAAGGAAGTTATTTAATATTTAAGTATTGTGAAGACCCTTCAAAACTACCAGATAATTCAACTTTAAATCAGCATTTGGTATACGATGCAGCTCAAGCATTGAAGATTGGTGGGGCCATTGATTCGAGCAATGAGGTCACAGGAGATTTACTTCTAACCAATGACGGATTATTTGGTACTTCTGTTACATGGCTTCCAAATAAGTTGTTTGCCATTAATGAGAACGGTAAAGTAACTAGGGATGCCAAAGAAGATATCATTGTGCTATTGACCGCAAAAATATATTTAAATGGGACAAGCACTCAGAAACAATTTACAGTAAAGGTAAAATCCTTAAATGGTGATTCTCCGGTTGTACCAACTTCAAAAAAAGCATATATCAGTATAGATGGTCCGGTAGGTGAAAAATGGGGTGGCAAATACGCTAAAACCGAAATAGAGATTGAATCCGGTGAGACGGCTTTCAGTCTGTTAGAAAAAACAGGAGCATCATTAAAGGTAGACAAAAATACTAAATATGGTGTTTACATAAGAGGAATTAATGGGCTGTCTGAATTTGACAGGGGCAATCAAAGTGGATGGATGTATCGGGTAAACGGAAAGTTCCCAGGACATTCAGCTGCTCTGGAACGAGTCTACCAGAATGATTATGTGGAATGGCTTTATACAAAGGATTTAGGACGTGATGTTGGGGGTATATTCCTGGAGTAGAAGGGAGTAAAGGTTCTATAACAGGAGGAACACAAAAAAATACCAATAATGTCACAGTTACAACTACAGCCACAGCAACTCTGAATGATACAACAAACGAAGCGAAGGCTGTTTTAAAATCAGATGATATAACCAAGGCACTAAAAGAATTACAGGATAAAGTAAAAAGTGCGCAGAAAGACGGAAAAACTGAAGTTGTACCAGAATTGAGAATAGACGTAAATTCAGACAGTAAGGCTTCATCAATAGAAACAATTATACCTAAGTCTTCAATAGTTACCCTGTCAAATGGTTTTGTGGAGGCAATCACTTTAAATACGGTCATAGGTGAAATAACTTTTGATAAAGATATTATAAAGGGCCTGACTAAGAATGTGGAAGGAGATTTGAGCATTAGTGTGGCAAAAGCAGAAGAAGGAAGTGCTACGGCTAAGCTATCATCTGCAACCGATGAAGTCAAGGCAAAATTAAAAGGCAGACCCGTGTATGAATTTACCGCTCGGAACGGAAGTCAGACCGTTTCTCAACTGGGTGGAACAGCCACTGCCACTCTTCCATATATTCTTGGAAATGGTGAAAAAGCAGAAGGTGTTGTGGCGTATTGGTTAAATCCTGATGGAAAGCTTGAAATTATTAAAAATGGTCACATGACAGATGACAGCAAGTATTTTGTTATGGAAAATAATCACTGGTCCACCTATGTGATTGGTTACAATGAAATAAAATTTGCTGATACTATTAATCATTGGGCGAAAAACAAGATTTTATATCTGGCAGCCCGAGATATCGTTAAAGGAAAAAGTGACACAGTATTTGCACCAGACAGCAATATAACAAGGGCAGAGTTTGTACAGATTCTTGCTAACATGAGTGGAGCTGATTTGAGTAAATACACTGGTTCAAAATTTAAAGATGTATGGGAAAATGCATGGTATGCAAATGCTGTGGCATGGGCAGTTGAAAATGGCATTGCAGGTGGTACAGGAAACGAGAAATTCTCACCATGTGCAAATATTACAAGGCAGGATATGTCTGTAATGATTTCAAAATATGTCGCCAGTATTTCTAAGAAAACTCTTCCAGAAACGAATAAAGCCTTGAAGTTTGCTGATGATTATGAGATAGCCAGCTATGCAAAAGATGCTGTTACGGTCATGCAGAAAGCAGGTATCATAAACGGAGAGAAGAATAACTTAGGATCATATAACTTTAATCCAAAGAACAAGGCAACCAGAGCAGAAGCAACTGCCATGATTGCAAATTATATGAAGTAATCATTTTAAACACCTTAAGCTTGTTTTATCAGACTTAGGGTGTTTCTTCTCTCTTCTAATTGACAAAGGTAAAATTTGTTGATAATATGAAATAAATAGGGAAAAGAGAAATTAATAAATAATGTAATTTATGTTCCGTTAACAGTTGATGCTGTTAATGGCTAAGATGGAACTCCGGTTAGAATCCGGGACGGTACCGCCGCTGTAAGTGAGGAGTCCGAGCCGCAGCTCTTTAGAAAGAGCAGTCACTGAGTGAAAACTTGGGAAGATTGGCAAAGGGTGATGATACATAAGTCAGAAGACAAACATAAATTGAATATACTTCGGTAAGGGTGAAGGCTTGCTTATATGCTGCAATTTTAGCATGTATAGAGCCCATTAAAACATATACAGTTAAAAACGGAACTGTGACTTTATTAGTCACAGTTTTTTTGTAATCGTATATAAATTAATAATATTAAAGATGAGGTTTGAATATAGGAAAAAAGGGAGGAAGGATAATATGCTGGAAAGCAAAACACAACTGATGGATTTCTTTAAAAAGCTGACACAGGAAAGATCTCTTAAAACGGAGATGGAATTTTATAAAGAACTCAATGAAACGATGCTATGGGTACCTGATGTTTCTTCTGGGCATGGAAACAACAAGAAGACTTTTGCTCTGTTAATGACTGCAGATGGAAAAAAATTAATTCCAGCTTTTTTACATAAGAAGTCAAATTTGGGCAGATTTAAAGAAGAGCAATTGATACAAATACCCTATAACAAGCTTAAATATATTATAATCGATGCTGAACCAGAGATAAATGGAATTGCCATTGCTCCTTATGAAGAAAACATAGTTCTGGACAAAAATTTAATGGATATAATAGATTCCCAGGCAACAGGAATGAATGTTCGAAGAGAAGAATATACTGGGCAAATGAGCCTGAGAATGCCAGACAGTGTACCCAGCGGAATGACATCAGCCTTAAAACGGTTTTTTGAAAGAAGTCTTGAGGTTGAGGCTGCCTGGTTAATGAAAGTCATGGGAGAAAATGCATATGGAGAGCATTGGATGCTGCTCATTGATTTTTATGGGGAAAAGAAGGAACTGTTCCCAAGAGTTGCAGATATAATGAAGGGATACATGAAACAAGGGGAGATGTTCGAACTTGTTCAAAAGACCAAAGATCTTATCGTTAAAGAAATAGAACCAGCAAGGATATATAACCGAGTGAGTAATAAAAATTTATTTTAACCCAGAATCAGGATAAAAATATAATTAGTTGTTGAAATATCCAAAAATTCTTTATAGAATAAAAGAGACTTAAATAAAACAAAAAAGATTAAGTTAAGCAAATGTAAAGGTTAGGTTGGATATGAAATGGACTGAAAAGCAGGCCGAAGCCATCGGGCTTAGAAATAAAAATATGCTGGTTGCGGCGGCGGCAGGTTCTGGTAAAACTGCTGTTTTAGTTGAAAGGATTAAACAATTAATCATAGATGAAGGTGTTTCTGTCAATGAGATGCTGGTAGTCACCTTTACTAATGCAGCAGCAGCAGAAATGAGAGAAAAAATCGTTCAGGCTGTAACCTCTGAGATTGAAAAGAATTCAGGAGATACAGCTTTTTTGCGTAGGCAGTTGAACATAATATATAAGGCCAATATCAGCACTTTCCATGCCTTTGCACTGGAAGTTATACGAAGATTTTTTCATGTGATTGGAATTGATCCTGATTTTAAGATCTGCGATGAAGCTCAACAGATCATACTTCAGGCAGATGCAATGGATGAGCTGTTTGAAGAAATGTTTGAAAAGGATAATGTTGATTTTACAACGTTCTTGAACAATTATGCTTCCAGCAAAAATGAAAATGCAGTAAAAGAAATGATACGGGAAGTATTCCAGACTATACAAAGTGTACCCGAACCGTGGGAATGGCTTGAAAATAGTGTAGAAAATTTAGCCATGGATGAAGAAAATTTTTTACAATCCGGTTTATTCAAAGAGATAAAGGAATATGTAGAAAAAGAACTTTTTTATGCCAGAACAAACTACGATAAATCTATTGAAATTTTTGAAGAAGCGGGAGCAGTAAAGTTTGCGGTAAAGTGCAGGGAAGACTTAGCAGCTATTGATGAAGCCATTGAAACTTTTGAATCAGGTAATTTTCAGAAGTTTGGTGAAAATCTTGGCAAAATTTCTTATGCAAGAATGGTAACCACGAAGGATGAAAAAGAGCCCTTTGATGAAGTTAAAGAGTTCGCAGCAATATACCGTGAACGATGCAAAGATGCGCTGAAGGAAATAAAGCAGAACTATTTTTCACGGCCTTTGCATGAGTACATTGAAGATATGAATAAAGTTCATCCATATGCAAAGACACTGGCGCTGTTGGTAAAAAGGTTCAGTGAGCATTACAGGCAAAAAAAAGAAGAGAAAAAACTGATTGATTTCAATGATATAGAACATTATGCTTTAAAAATATTAAAGAATGAACAGGCAGCGTGTGAATACAGAAATAAATTTAAATATATCTTTATTGATGAATACCAGGACAGCAATGTTATACAGGATACCCTTATCGCTGCTATCAAAGGTGAAAATAACTTATTTATGGTTGGTGACGTAAAACAGAGTATCTACAAATTCAGACTGGCAGAACCGGAAATTTTTGTTGAAAAATATGAACGTTTCAAGAAACAGGAAAACCAACAGGATGAGAAGATAGACTTAAATGTAAACTTTAGAAGTAAAGGTAATGTTATAAAAGCGGTAAATGATTTATTCGCAAGACTCATGGAAGGCTATGATGGTGATGCAGCCCTGTATAAAGGGGTATCCTATGAGGGAGAGCTTGATTATCCGGCAGAATTACATCTGGTAGATCAGAAAATTACGGAGGATATGGATGTTGATGAAGAAATCCGTGAACTGAAGTCTGCAGAAATGGAAGCTTTCATAGCTGGAAAACTTATCAAAGAATCTTTAGGCAAAAGCATCTTTGATGCAAAGAACAATATAGAAAGACCTATGACAAAGCGGGATATTGTCATACTTATGAGAGGACAGAAAAACTATGCGGATAAATTCCAGCAGGTGCTTACAGAGATGGATATACCATCCCATATAAATGACAGTGACGGATATTTTGATACCCTTGAAATTCAGATATTTTTAAACTTATTAAGAATTATTGATAACAGAAGACAGGATATTCCTTTAATAAGTGTATTACATTCCTGCATTTTTGATTTTACTGTGGAAGAACTGGCAGAGATAAGAAGTAACTGCAAGAATACATCCTATTATGAGGCATTTTACAGATATGCAGCCATAAATCCGCATATTCATAGCACTTTATCAGAAAAATGTATTGACGTACTAAAAAAACTGGCAGAGTGGAAACAGGTTTCTGAATTCATGCCACTAGATGAATTAATCTGGAAGTTGTTATGGGATACTGGATACTTTACCTTTGTGGGGCATTACCAGGGGCAGACAAAGACAGGCAAATCTCAGAGCCTTAATAGATAAGGCTGTTCAGTTTCAATCATCCCAGATGAAAGGTCTTTACGGCTTTATTACCTATGTTGATGCTGTCAAAGATAAAAAAGTCCCCATGGGCCAGGTAACTCTTGTAGGGGAAAATGATGATGTTGTCAGGATTATGACCATTCACAAGAGCAAGGGATTGGAGTTCCCAATGGTTATTGTAGCGGGTATGGGAAAAAGGTTTAATAATGCCAATTCCAGAAAGCCAATTGATTTGCATAAAAACATTGGACTTGGTATTCGTTACATAGAAAGAGAAAAACATTTTTATAAAAAAACATTACTTCAGATGGCTATTGACAACAAGAGAAAACAGGAGGACATGGAGGAAGAGGTCAGAATTCTTTATGTGGCACTGACCAGGGCACAGGATAAGCTTGTATTACTGGGTTGTGTAAAGGATCTGGAGAAATACCAGGAAGCAAAGACTGGTATGGATGGACCGGATGTATTCAGAGCATCCAGTTACCTGGATATGATTATGCCAGTTATTTCAGAGAGCAGTATTTCAGTATATCACCATAATGCACAGGAAATTTCATTTGATAATGTGAGAAACCATGTAAACAGGGAGCAACTCAGGGAATTCCTCAATAACATAGAAAAAGAACAGGTGAAGAATGAACAGATGGCAGGTTTTGCGGAGATTTATGCCCAGATTGATAAACAGTTATCTTTCAAATATGGATTTGACTATGCCAGATTGTTAAAATCAAAATTCTCTGTTAGCAAGCTTAACAAGATAAGCGGATTTTTGTCGGAAGAAAGCATCACTCCCGAACAATATGAACGACTTTATTATGAAACTTCTTATGAAGCAGCATTGGCAGTTCCTCAATTTGCACAAGACATTAAAACTGGATTTAGTGCATCAGAACGTGGGACTATTATGCATAATGTATTAGAACATTGGAATTTCAGAGAAGGTTACGTTGAATGTTTAGAGAAGGGGAATAAGGCATTGGATTATGTCCGATGTTTTGTTACAGAACTTGAAGAAAGGCAGCTGCTTACTGAAGAAGAAGCGGATGAGGCCAGAAAACATGCAAAAATGATAGTGGAGTTTCAATGCTCATCTTTAGGCAAAAGAATGGCCCAAGCAGATGAAATATATAGAGAGACCCCCTTTAACTTAATGAAAAAAATTAAAGGGGAAGATATAATCGTACAGGGTATTATCGACTGCTATTTTAAAGAAGGAGATGAATACATACTACTGGACTATAAAACCAATAAGGTCAATAACCCTCATGATCCGGATGAAATTATCTATCTTAAGGAAACTTACAGGGAACAGATTGAACTTTACCGTGAAGCCATAGAAGTAGTGAAAGGTGTAAAGGTAAAGGATGCATATATTTATTTGATGAATGCGGGGATTATAATTGAATATGAGTGAGAAAAGAAACTATATAACAATTATGAACTTTTCAGGAATTTACAAATACGAGAAGTTTTATAAAGATGAAAATGTCATATGGCTGGATTTTTCCGGTCTTCAGGGAAAAAACTGTTATTGTGACGATTCAGCGGAAAAGCTTATCAGAGAAAGAATCAAAAATATGTCTCCCCAAGGGTTACATTTTATTGATTCAGGTAATTACCATTATGCCACAAAATTCTGGATAGACAAGATAAAAGAAAAGTTTAACCTGATTGTGATTGACTATCATTCAGATATGCAGCAGCCTGCATTTTATAGCATTCTCAGTTGTGGCTCATGGATTGCACAGTGCCTGGAGAACAATACATATATTGATAAAATTATTTTAATGGGCATAAGCAAAGAACAGAAAAAAGCCTTAACTGGAAAATATAAAGACAGGCTGATTTGCATTGATAATGAACAAATAAAGAAAGACGATTTTTTAGAATTACAAGGATTGAACAGAAAGTATCCGGTTTATATATCTATAGATAAAGATGTGTTGAGCAGAAATATACTGGAAACAAACTGGAGTCAGGGAGATATGAAACTGACGGAACTGAAAAGTATTCTTCATGGGATTATTCCCAAGCAAAATATAATTGGCATTGATCTTTGCGGGGAATGTGCCAACGAAGAGGGGAAGCTCCGTGCAGTACAAAAAAATGATGAAGTAAATGCAAATCTATTGAGATTTTTGAAAAATGAAAGAAATTTGTGCAGGATGAACTGTCACACCGTTCAATATAAAAGTTAAACATATAATATGAGAAAAGGGATAAAATGGCCATAGAATTAAATGAAATCAACGAATATAAAAGAAAACTGGAGAACCTTGCATCCAATGCTGCAGCACATGGTGGATTACAATACGATTTACAATCTGCAGAACATAAGGAACTGATGAGTGTTTACAAGATAAAGTCCGCAATAGGGAAAGAGTTGTATGAAAGCTTTTCAGATGAAGAACTTTGCAATTATATCAGGAACAGGGCAAAAGAGTTGGATCATGTGCCTACCCAGAAAGAAGTTTACTGGGTTTATCACATGTATATTAAACATCGGTTTGGAAACTGGCCAAAAGCATTAAAAGCAGCAGTTATGTCTACGAAGGCTGGCAGTGGAGGGCATAGCTATAAGATTATTGAAGAAAGAGAAAAACAATGCCAGGAAACTCTTGAGCTGATACGCAAAAAAGCAGATGAACTTCATAGACCACCTCACTTAACTGAAATGCAAAATTATGTTGAAGCACTAAAATATAAGTTTGATACTTGGAATCAGGTGCTTGATGCTGCGGGCATAAATCAGGAATGGAAAAATACGCACATGCTTTTTTTAGTGGAAGACTTTTCAGATGAAGAAAAAGCTATGCTGGAAAAAATAAAAGATAAAGCCCTTGAACTTGGAAGATCTCCCCTCCGAAAGGAAGTTGATGAGGAAGTAAGAGAACAACTAAAAATAAAATGTAAAACATGGCGTAACACATTATATCAGATAGGCATGAAACCAATAGAAAAGCCAAAGTCTTTTACAGAAACATATCTGGATGATAAAAAAAATAAAGGCAGACAACATAAGGAAATTTTAAGTAATGGTTTATATAAAGTACTTAAACTAAACAAAAAAGAAAAGGAAGATTTAACGGCATTAAGACTAATTATTAACGAACTGGGACGTACTCCCATTAAGGAAGAATTGCCAGAAGCCGTTTACAATGGATTGATGAAAACCTGTGGAAGCTATCGGAATGTGCTGTTTCAAGTGGGCGCAGTGCCTTTAGACAAAACGGAGACTCAGAAAATCAGGCGTAGAGTAAAGGGGGGAAAATAATGAACAGAGCAGATAGAATTGAAAAAAATTTGTTAAATTATCTAAAAGAAATTACCCATACTGGAACAGAGCTGGAAAGGAATAATGAAAACTTTTTTAAAAAATGGTTTGATTCGATTCCATATTTGAACAGGAATCCAGAACTATGCGGATTTTATGATATTGAAAAGGATTGTTTAAAAAGGCGGATTCCCTGGGCCTTATTAAAAGGACAGGGAAACAGGACTATCGTTATGCTGCATCACACGGATACTGTAGATATTGATGATTTTGGGAAGTATAAAGAGTATGCTTATAAACCTTCTGAATTGGAAGAATTATTCCTTGAAGGAAAAGTTGAATTAGATGAGGCTACCAGGAAGGATTTAAACTCTGGTGAGTGGTTATTTGGCAGAGGTGTTTCTGACATGAAAGGCGGAGGGTGCATCCATCTGTCTCTTTTTGAGGAATATAGCCTGCGGGAAGAATTTAGCGGAAATATTCTTCTGATTGGTGTCCCGGATGAAGAGAATCTGTCTGCGGGTATGAGGTCAGCTGTTAACCTGCTGAGAGACTTAAAGGAAAAGCATGGATTGGAGTATGTATTACTTTTAAATGTGGAACCTCATGACCGAATTGATGAAAATAACATAACCATCTATGATGGTTCTGTCGGTAAAATTATGCCTATTTTTCTGGTGAGAGGAAAACTTGCACATGTGGGACAAATTTATAAAGGGCTAAATCCGGTTAATTTATTGTCTGCTATTGTAAGAAAGACGGAATTAAACCCAGAATTCATTGAAAAGGCAGGAAACACTGTCACCCCTCCACCAGCCTGGTTATATTTTAAGGACAGAAAAGATGTATATGATGTTTCGTTACCCCTTTTAGCAGGTGGATATATGTCTGTATTATCTCTTAATAAGCCACCCAAGGAAATTTTAGACAGATTAAAAGCCATTAGTGAGGAAGCATTTAAAGAAGTGATTTCAGATATGGAGTTAAGCTATGAAAAATACAGAAGCCTGACGGACATGGATTATGGAGAAATGGACTGGAAGCCAAATGTAAAATATTATGGTGAAATCTACAATGAAATTTTGGAAGAAAAAGGCGAACTATTTAAAAAAGAAATAGCGGAATTTCAGAAAGAGCTTGAAGAAAAAATAGATAAGGGTGAATTAACCAGAATAGACGGAGCGTACCATTTAATGGAAAAAACTCTGGAATACTATAGCGATTTATCCCCAGTTGTGGTGATTGCTCTGGCACCTCCCTATTATCCAAGTACCAATAACGCCATGCTTGATAGTGGCAGAGAGATTAATGAATTAATATTTGAACTGGATAAATATGCAAGAAAGCAAACAGGAAACGGGATTTATACCCAGAATTATTTCACAGGTATTTCGGATTTAAGTTATGCTATGTTCACAGCAAATAAGGAGAATATAGACTATATTCAGGATAATATGCTTTTCTGGGGGATATGTATTATATACCACTTGATACCATAAGAGAGCAATCCATGCCAGTATTAAATGTGGGACCATGGGGAAAAGACTTACATAAATATACAGAAAGAGTTTATAAAAAGGATCTTTTTGAAAGACTTCCTCAATTGATAGATTTCATAGTAAACAGTGTTTTGTAAGAAACATAAACAATAGAAAAAATATAATAAATGCTGGTATTGAGAAAATTTTAATGATATAATGGATTACAAAATTATACTATTGTGTAAATACAATACATAAAAGAAAAAGTGAAAGAAGTGGAAATGTAAGACCTTTTTGGCGTGACCTAAAAGGTCTTTATTTTACTTAAAAGTGTGTGAATCGTTATAACGGGAGGAAATTATGAAAAGAAAAATTCAGATTGCTTTATGTATGTTGTTATGCTCAGTGATTTTCTTTGGATGCTCCAGTAATGAACTGGGGTATTTAGATCTATGCAAAGAGATGAGTAATATAAAATCATGTCAGTTCTCTGGGACTGCAGAAATTTATTACGATGCAGATGCTATAAAAGAATTTATAGCTAAATATGCGGAAGATGAATATTTAACGGAGGATTTAGAAAAGGATTTCAGCAAATTTACTGGAAAGAAAAAAATTGAGCTCCTTTACAGTGGAAGTGGAGAAACCAGTGACACTGAAGGTAAATATGAGCTTGATATCAAGGCCAGAATTGATGGTAGGGAAGGAAAACTGGGAAAACTTTACATAAGCTCCACAGAAGGCATTTATATAGAAAGAGATATGCTTATTAATTTATATCAGCTGTCAAGAGACTTGTTTACTGATTATAAAAATTCCTATTTTTATAGCACAGCTTACGAAAAAGAATTAAGAAATGCACTTGGTACGTCAGAATATATCCAGTTGTTTAATCCTGAAGATGCACTTGAACTTGAAGACGAAAGTTCATTCGATTCAAGCGTATATAACAGTGCAGATTTTACCAATAAAACAATGGAATTCATCAAAGACATATTTAAAGGATATACTTCAGGCACAGTAACAAGTATTCCTGGAGGGTACAGTGTTTCTGCAGATGGTGACAGGTTGATTCAGATTGCATCAGAGTGTTTAGGCTATATGGGCAGCAATATAGATGATATCATTAACAGCTTTTTGGAGTTTACATCCTATATGGAAAAACTGCAAGGTATTGAAAGTGATGAAGAGAATATGAAAATCAGTGATGCAGATAGGGCAGAAATGGCTGGACAGATTGCAGCAATTAAAACGCAGCTGGACTATATGCATAAAAAAGGTGAATTGGACTTTATTAAACCGTTTAGCTATAATCAGACTGTTAAAAAATCTGGAAACGTTTATACCTGTGAACAAAACCTTTCAATGAATACGAATAGTAAGGATTTATTTTACATAAAAAGTAAATCTACTATGGAATCAAAAAAAGTAGATATGAAATTTCCTGTACAGGGGACAGATATAAGTGCTATTTCTCAAAATATTTCAAAGTTAGAGGATAAATACAACCCGGTTAAAAAAGTTGAAATTTCATGGGAAAAGTCCAGAGAGACAGCGGAAGATGGTTATGATTATTGTGACATTTATTATACAAGAAAAAGTGCGTCTCCATTATCCCAGGAAAAAGATTATGACTGGGGCGAATATCAGAATTTAAATAAACAAATGTACGTTCCACTGAGACAAATCTGTGAGTACTTTGGAGAAGAGGTTGGCTGGGACAATCAAAACAAAATAGCATATGTTGTCCGAGACGGGAAAAAAATCAAGATTAATGGCATTTATGATACTGAGACAGTGTTTGTGAAAGCCCGGGATTTTGAAAAATTGGGATATAAAGTAAACTACAATGGAAGTAATCCTGATACTCATTTAGTAACTATTGAAAAGAATTAATGTGGGTTACAAAATAGAAAGTTATGAATTGGCTGAAATAAAAAATATTTATTAATGAGTATAGGGTTGACAAAACTTACCTAAAGATGATACCATTAGGCTAATAACTGAATAAACATTTATGTTCTGCAAACTGAAACCATGCAAATTGATTTGGCGGTAAGTTATGCAGCTAAGAGGGAAGCAGGTCAAAGTCCTGCGCGGTCCCGCCGCTGTAAGTGAGGAGTTCCTTTCTATAAGCCACTGGTTTTCTAACTGGGAAGGCAGACAGGAACAATGATACACAAGCCAGAAGACCTGCATAAATTGTTGGAGTAGCCGACGGGTAATCGGTGATGCTTATAGGCCTTAGGGGCTTTTAAGAATGATAAATATTACAGAAAAACGGACTGTAGCAATCTTGCTACAGTTTTTTTTGTTTGTTTTCATTCGTATGAAGAAGTCTTTTCATTCCTGAGGGTGTAACAGATTTGCAAGATATGCAGATTTGTTATAACCCTCATCCTTTTTTGGACTTAAAGTTAAAAATATACTTTTTAAATATTAATTAAATATAGTTAGATACAAGGAGGAACGCCATGAATGTTAATTGGTTCAAAAATCAGGACAATATAGTTTATGCAAATACTCAGGAATTTGTGGACAATTTTTCTAAAGAAACAGGGATTTCTAATCTGGCAGAAAAAATCGAAGAATTTAAAAAATCTCCAACTGCAGATGGAGTCACTGTCATTGGAAGAAAAAGAACAAGTGTAAAACTTTTAGTACCAAATCTGACGTTTAATGAAAAAATAGAAATGGGAGAAAATGTATGGATTTACATGGGAGAAAACTATGAAAGCTATTGTTTGTATTAACTAAAACTGTAATAAATAAAATACAGAAGTCTCTTAGTTGAGTAAAACAGGAATTAGTTTTTCAAGTGCTCGCTAAGGGATTTTTTTTACGTAGAAAGGATTAAAGTAATATATGATTCAACTGATAAATATGCCTCTTGTAGATGAAGTATTAAAGGAGTACAAAGACAGCAGCGAGCTGGAAAAAGTATGCAGTAAATATGGCTGCCATGGAATCGAAGCCATATGGGGGGACAGGAATGTAAATTTAAAGTAGATAAAACTCTCATTAAGGGCTGGCATTTAGCTTTTTTTTGCGATTGGTTGGATTTTTGGAATGAAAACGAAATTGAGTTAATTCATAAATTTAAAAATGCAGAAACCTGGGAAATGTTTTATGGTGGAAAAAACAGGGAGGCACTTATAAAAATGCTGCGTGAGGATTTGGACAGGGCAAGCCGTGCGGGTGCGGAATACGTAGTTTTCCATGTTTCAGATGTCTCCATAGAAGAAGGATATACATATAAATGGCTTCATACAGATGAAGAGGTAGTAGATAGATCGGCAGAATTAATTAATTTGTTATTTGATGGCCAGAAATACGAGTTTAAATTGTTAATGGAAAACTTAAACTGGGCAGGCCTGGATTTTACACGGCCAGAGATAACTAAAAGGCTTCTAAAAAAAGTACACTATAAAAACAAAGGAATAATGCTGGATATAGGACATCTCATGTGCACGAATCTGGAATTAAAAAGTGAGCAGCAGGCAATAGAATATGTTCACAGGATGCTAGATGAACATGATATATTGTGCAGATATATAAAGGGAATTCATTTACATCAGTCCCTGAGTGGCGAATATGTTAAACAACATCTTTGCATAGCACCTGATTTGCCAGAGGATTATTTTGAGAAGTTCAGTGTTGGGTATAAGCATATTCTGAATATAGACACTCACAGGCCTGTAACGGATTCTGGGATAAAAAGTGTCATAGACAGAATAAACCCCGACTATCTGGTCCATGAACTGGCAGCCTCTGACAGAAACGAAAAGGAACAGGTCCTGCACATACAGACAGAAACCTTGAAGAGACCCTGATGTTTTATATTGGTGTGGTAAATTATCAGAGGAAAAAGAGTGTTGTCTGAACAGTAAGAAAGGAAACTAAAATGCATCAGGAGAGCGCAGCAGAAAAGTATATAAAAGAATTTTATGAAATAGTAGACGAAGGCATTAAATCAGGAAACCTGGAGTATGATGAGGGCATTAAAAATGCAGAGCGTATATTTGAATTCTCCCAGACCAATTCTGGGAAAGGAAGACTTGTTTATTCCAGCTTCTCAGATGAGGATTTATGTAAAATATTGACACGTAAAGCCAGAGAGCTGGGGCATGTTCCTGCACAGAGAGAACTTTACTGGTTATATAGGATATACATAAAGAGGCGGTTTGGGAACTGGCCTAAGGCACTGATCACCGCAGGGCTTTCAAAAAAAGCAGGAAAATGCGGGGATACCTATGAAAAGGTCAAAATGGATAAAGAGCTTGAAAAAGAATTACTCAGCAATCTAAGGAAGAAGGCTGAAGAATTAGGCAGACCCCCTCATATGCATGAAATGGGAGAAATAGCTGAAAGCTTTAAATACAAGTTTGATACATGGGCAGAGCTTCTTGATGCAGCAGGTATTGATAACCAGTGGAAAAACTGGCAGCCTGTATATAAATTGGACGACTTAACGGAGGAGGAACAAAAGCTCCTTCAGTGTATACGTGAAAAGGCAATTGAACTGGGAAGACCTCCTATGCGTACGGAAATAAGGAATGAAATCAGGGAAAAGTTAAAAAAACGTTGTGGTACCTGGAGAAATATATTGTTCCAGATAGGGCTGGAACCCATTCAAAAAATAAAACCTTTTAATGCAACCTACCTGGACGGAAGAAGAAATAAACTTATTAAGCATAACGAACTTTTAGAGGGAAGTGTTTTTAAACTTGTTAATCCCAATGCTGAAACAGTAAGGCAGTTAAAAGCACTGAAAACCAAAGCCACGAGAATTAACAGACCTTTGGTGAAATCAGAAATACCAAAGGAAGTATATAACAATCTGATTGGACAATGTGTAAATTACAGAAATATTTTATATCAGATAAATCTTGAACCTCTTGAAAAATCCAAGGAGAAAGAGATTGAAAAAGAACTGAGAAAATTGAGGAAATGATTAAATGTATAAAAGAAATATAAATAAAATATTTGCACTTTTATTAACGCTAACTGTACTATTTACCACTATCAGTTCATCGTCTTTTGTTTCAGCAGATACCATAAAGAAAGAGAATTCCGTACATATGGGTACCAGTCTCTCGGATGGACAGATTTTCGTATGCAAGGCATTTGACACTAGTAGCAAGCTGAACTTTACTGTTGATATTAACAATGGAGCTGTAGATGATAAAGGAAAGCCAGTTGCTCCGGAGATATATCTGCAAAGCACATCCAATTCATTAAAAAATGAGTGCCAGATTAAAGGGTGGCTGGATAAAGAAAATAATTCATGTGGTAATTATAGAAATTACAATGCAAAAACAAAAAGATGGGATATTTCAATTGATATTAATGGATTTTTAGATTCTCAAATGGAGAATACTTATGCACCATATAAAATCCGCATTGAGGGTAAAGCACCAGATGGAACTTCTGTCAGCATAGAAAAACAAGTGTATGCTATGTATAAGACGCAGTTTTATAAGCCTGCAGGGACAGCGATCATATCCATAGAACAGTCCGCCATAGATAAAAGTTATTATTTAATGCCTCAGACCGCACAAATTTCTATGGGGGAAACCGTTGGAATTCTAATAGAGAAGTTAATGGGTAAAGACAAGGTTAAGATAAAAGAGTCCAGTATTAAGCAGGATACTTGCTTAACAGGATTATATCAGAAAAATGAAAAGGGCGGGTTCCTCCAAAATGGTGATTATGGTCCGCAATCCCAATGGATTGTGTCAATTAATGGGACGAAAGTAAATAGTGTGGACAAAAATGCTCTTAATGATGGAGATGTAGTACGTATTATGTTTTCAAAAGATGGAGGAACCGATGTGGGGTTTCCCCAGTGTAATAAAACAGATACTTCTACATCCATGACTAAGCTTTTTCAAAAGGTTTTTCAAGTTCAAGGAGATAAAGGGGTAAATAACGTACCCGAAGTAAAAAACGCAATTATCAAAGCAAAGCAGTATCTCTGTGGAAATGGACAGACCGTTGAAGGAATAAAAGAACAACTTACATCTTTAGAAAAAGCGGTGAATAAAGTCTTTCCTCAGCCGGAAATAAATGAAAAAGGCAATTATATATTGGATTCCCCTCAGGATTTGGTATGGATGCAGTACTGCTCAACAAGAGGAGAACAGTTCCAGGGAAAGACATTCCTTATGGCCAGGGATATTGATATGAAGGGTTCCAGAGCAAATGTATGGCACCCATTTGCTACCTCTTTCAGGGGCACAATCAATGGTCAGGGATACAAACTTTATAATGTATATATGAACGGAACAAAGGCGGATGACCAGATTAGTTTTTTTGGAGACATTGCTGCTGACGGAGAAATCCGAAATGTAGGGATAGATGGCACCATGGAACTTTCTGGTGGGGCAAAGGGCGCAATGTTTGCTTTTAATAATGGGGGACTGATTTCACGCTGCTATACTTCAGGAAACATACAGTATGGAAATTTGTTTGATGGAGCCGGCTTTGTTTATGATAACACAAGTACAGCTTTATGCACCGACACTCAATACATTAAAGACTGTTATTCAGATGTTGACTTTGTTCCAATGTCAGGAATAAAGACAGTAAAGGGAACTGCATGCGGCTTTACCTCCGTAGCAGCATACGACAAGGGCTTTGGCAAGCTGATGAATGTGCTGGCTCTTGGAAATATTCCGGAGAATATCTCTGACAGATGGTTTTTTGGCAATGAAAGTGCCGCCAGCAACAAAGTTGGAATATATGGAAACAGTCATATTTATCTGGATAATGCTCTATTTGGGAAAAATAATACTGCTTACTGTGCGCAGGGAAGAACTACACAGGAATTAAAGGAAAAAACAACTTACCCTGGATTTAACTTTAATTCTGTCTGGAACATGAATCCAAAAATAAATAAAGGGTATCCATATTTACGGGTATTTGAAACCCATGAGGAGCCTCTCACAAAAAGTGTGATGGCATCACCAGTTATGGAAGATAAGCCTTATGATCGAAGCAAGGATGCTGTTGTAAAGGAAGTAAAACTGAATAATGTAGAAAATGGCGATCAGGTAGGTGTTCATTTTGAAACTGTTTCTTCAGAAATTCAAGGGCAGAATGTAAAAGCATGCAGACCCGGAGGAACCGACATTGCCGCGGTTAAATTCAAAACACTATATTTAACAGGAAAAGATGCAGATAAATATGAGTTGTATCCAGATGCAGTTTATTCGGCTGAAGTGAAAACGGTAGAAAATCAGTCAAAATTACCTTATGATTCAGCAGCAGGTGCCTATACTATTTCTTCCTTAAAAGATTTTAAGCAATTTACTTCTGAATATGAAAAATGGAACAGTTTCGCTGGAAAAAAAATTAAGTTAATGGCTGATATTGATTTATCAGGAAAACAAGGAGAAACATGGAAACCTATGGGAGATAAAATGAAAGTTGTATCTCCATCATGGTGTGGTAATAATGACTATGTTGGTTTTTCTGGAGAGTTTGATGGAAATGGACATACAATTTCCGGACTGCATTATGATACAGCCAGTGAGTTTCAGGACAAAGACAATAAAAGCTGTTGCTTCTTTGAAGAGATAGAAGCTTCTGGAGGTGTTAAGAATCTTAAGCTTGTATTTAGTGGAGATATTACTGATAAGAATAGTAATAGAAAAAATATAGCCGCTCTTACAGGAAAGAATGAAGGGATTATTTATGACTGCGAAGTTAGAGGTAGTGTAAATAATAAATCTGAAACAGAATCTGATGTATATGCTTTTGCTGCTGAAAATAACGGCAAAATAGAAAATTGTTATGCAGATATTGGTTATAAGGGTTCTCTGAAGGGTCCTGTGGGAAAGGGAACTCTGGAAAATTGCTGTTATGCAGGTGTGAACCAGGGAAAAAACCCTGATCAGCATTCTCAACAACTAGATTGTAAATATTGGGATTTAAACAACCCGGAAAAACCTGTTTTGAAATTGTTTGCAGGGAAAGATGCAAAGCCAGTTGTCACTTTAGGACTGGATATCCAGCTGAATCAGAAATACTTTGACAGAACTACTGGAGCAGCAATAAGTAATATTCAGTTAACTGGACTGGAGAATCAGGATAAAAAGAATGTTTCGCTGAATTATCAGGTGAAGTCTGCAGCGTATGATTCTCCGTATTCTGGTATGAATAAGAAGGTAAACGTAACCTTTGATAAACTGGAGTTACGGTATAATAATCCTGAATTAAATTTAAAATATGAACTTTTGCCAACGAATCAGTATGTTGCTACAGGGGATATCCTTTCCAGAAATTCTGCTCCTACAGCACAGGAAAAGCAGAAGAAAATAGCAGAGATTAAAAAAGCTCTTTTTATTTATTATAAAGATATAATAGACAATCGATTAAATACGGATAGTGAATATGATCCCAACAAAGGCGATGAGTGGATCATGATGGATCTTGCCTACATAAATGAATTTTATCCGGTGGGTAAGGAAGAACAACAGAAAATTGATGATTACCGTAAGCACTACATCGAATCATTACGTGCCTATATGGAAACTCATGCAATACCTAACAATGATTTTAAATCAACCAAATATGACCGTATCTTAATGGCTATGACAGCTATGGGCTATAATCCGGAAGATTTTGTGAAATCTGAAGAGGAAAAGGGATCAAAGTTCGATTTTATTGGCACTATATCGGATAAGAATTTTGGTCAGGATGGACAATTCATGGGAGCCTGTTACGGATTGATGGCCATGGACAGTGGCAATTATGCATTCAGGACGGGAAGCCAGTATGCCACAAGAGAAGAACTGATTAAGCGTTTCACCCCAAAAGCGGATTTTTATCTGCCTCAGAATACCACCGTATCAGATTTCGTGTCTATGCCTATGCAGTCTGCTGCCCCTTATGCCGGGCAGAACTGGGAAAATGTTATTTCACAGCTTTCAGGAGCCCAGCAATGGGATGGAAGGTTTGGTAATATCTGGACCACAGATCAGGTAGTTATACTGCTTTCTGCTTTGGGGGTTAACCTCCTGGATGATACAAGATTTATCAAAGATGGAGAGTCAGCCATCGATGCAATTTTAAAAGATGGTTTTGATTTAAATAACATGAAAATAACACAGCCCAGCCTGTCTAACCAGCATGCAGAAGCTTTAATTTCTGTAATGGAGGTTGAACAGGGAAGGAATGGTGCATGGTGGCTGTTTGATAAAACCAAAGCAAAAGCTTATAAAGATAATAATGCTATTACAAAAGCTGCAGCAGGTAAGGATGCAGATAAAGGTGACATGACCGTAACTTTCAGACTTATTGGAGATACCCAGCACGACGGTTTTGATAAGCACCAGAAATATGTAAACTGGGTTAAGACGACAAGCTATAAGGTAACAGAAGGAAGTACGGTTTATGATATTTTTATGAAGGCAGTAAATGATAATAAGCTGTCTCAGAAAGGCGCTGAATCGGGATATATAAAATCAGTAAAAGCACCACTAAAATATGGAGGCTACTGGTTGGGGGAATTTGACAATAACAGCCCAAATTCAGGCTGGATGTTTACTATAAACGGACAGCATCCTAACTCTGGAATTAAGGGGATAGTACTGAAGGATAGTGATCAGATTATAATGCATTATGTTGATGATTATACGAAAGAAACTATCTATACGGTAGATGGACAGGAGCAAAATCATCCTGCCTATCCTGACAGATGGCTGGAGGCAGCAGACCAATAAAAGATGAAGCATTTAGGGTAATAAGCCACATATGTATTTACAAGGAAATGCTTTGGTGATAAAATATTTAAGTAGATATGGATATTTGATCCATGAATAATTTAATATGTTGCTTTTGTGTTTTCTTTCTGTCCAATGGACAGGGAGCTGTAATAGGGAATCGAGTGTAAGTCTCGGACGGTACCGCCGCTGTAAGCACTAAGTACATGTTTTTGACAATGTCAGCCACTGAGAAATCGGGAAGGCCAAACATGTACGCTGGATATGAGTCCTGAAAGTGTAAGTCAGAATATCTTCGCAATAGTTCAGAATTTAACCCACGAGTCATGGGTGTAAATAAATAATGTGCACAGAAATACGGCTGTGGCAGTTTTAACAGGCTGCCGCAGTTTTTTTTGTGTGAAAAAAGAAATGGAGAGGGAAAATGAAACAAAAGAAGAAGAGCATGCTGTCAATTTTCTTAGTACTGATTATGGTATTTGGTAACATGACCAGTATTTTTGCGGCTACTGAGAAAACCTCGGTTAATCAGGCATTGACCGAGACAGCAAAATATTTACAGCAGACAGTAATGGATCCCCAACCCGGATCAATAGGAGGAGACTGGGTGGTAATGGCCCTTGCCCGCAGTGATTATAAAGTTCCTCAAAGTTATTATGACAGTTATTATACTGCACTGGAAAAGCATGTAAAAGAATGTAAAGGAATTTTACATGACAAGAAATATTCTGATTATTCACGAACTATTATTGCACTGAGTGCAATTGGCAAAGATCCAGCCAATGTAGCTGGGTATAATCTGCTTACTCCTCTTGGGGATTTTAATAAAACTATATGGCAGGGCATTAATGGACCTATTTGGGCACTTATAGCACTGGATTCAAAAAACTATCCTGTGCCGCAAAACAAAGATGCTGAAGTCCAGGCTACAAGAGACATGTATGTAAATGAAATATTAAAAAGGCAACTGGCTGATGGTGGTTTTTCACTGACAGGAGGAACTACAGGAGCAGCTAAAGGAGATGAAATTGCAGATACGGATATTACTGCAATGGCATTGCAGGCACTGGCAAAATACCAGAATCGCACAGATGTAAAAGCAGCTACAGAAAAAGCTCTGGCATGTCTGTCTAAACTACAAAATGAAAACGGTGGATTCAGCTCATGGGGAACAGTCAATTCTGAAAGTGCGGACCAGGTTATTGTGGCTCTTACTGAACTGGGGGTTTCTGTGGATGACAGCCGATTTGTAAAAAATGGACATACATTAGTAGAAAATATATTACAGTTCAACATAAAAGGAAACGGATTTAAGCACATTCTTTCAGAGACCAGTGCTAATCAAATGGCTACAGAGCAGGGATTTTATGCGTTAGTTTCTGTTCAGAGACAATTAGATGGAAAAAGCAGCATGTACAGAATGACTGATGGGAAAACTGCGGAAGCATCAACTCAGGCTACTGGTACTGATAAAACGGTATCAGGATTAAAAGATAAGAATGCCGATGTGAAAGCAATGCCAGTTACTAAAGAAGGCAGGACTTTTACAGACATTAAGGGGCATAAAAATCAAAAAGCAATTGAAGCTTTAGCTTCCAGGAGTATTATTAACGGTAAAACCGATACTGCTTTTGAACCAGATGCAACTATGACTAGGGCAGAATTTGCAACTATTGTGGTACAGGCACTTGGACTTACCCCAAAAGCTGACAATGTATTTAAAGATGTGCCCGATAAGGCATGGTATGCAGGCTATGTAGGGACTGCATACAAATATAAAATTGTAAGTGGTATATCTGCAACAGATTTCAATCCAAATGGAAGTATTACAAGACAGGAAGCTGCAAGCATGGTAGCCCGTGCGGCTGCTTTGTGCGGCATGAATACAAATATGGATGCAGCAACCATACAGAATACACTTGCACAGTTTACGGACTATGTGGATGCAGCCTCATGGGCCAATAGTGCATTAGCATTCTGTTATAGCAATGATGTTTTAGACAAATCTGATTTGACAATTTCCCCTAAAGCACCAATTAAACGCTGTGAAATTGCAGAAATGTTATATCGTATGTTAGGTAAAGCTGATTTAATGTAGGAGATAAGATTGTGAAAATTACTAAGAATAAAATCTATGCAGCACTTGCCATCATTGCTGTATTGTCGATTACATTCTTGTGGGGCGGAGGGTTTGCTAAAGGCAGCCCTTCCTCTGATTTAAAGAGTAAAGCCACTGTAGAAGCATCGAAACAAGATGAAGTGAGCAAGGGTGCGGTCGCTGTAGACACAGAAAAAAAGGTCGCTACGGTTACAACACAAGAAGCCTTAAAAACTGAAAAGGCAGTAGAAACAACAAAGCCTGCGGTAAAAACTGCAGAAGTTAAAGTGAATAAAAAAGATGTGGCTTATAGTGAATCCAAAGGAATGGCAATTGATCCATCAACGGGAAAAGACAAATACCAGACGGATCCAGTACCAGACGGAAAACCTGTACCAGTAGAACCAGGGTCTGTTAGCGTGACTAAGAATGCAAAGACTTGTACTATGTCTATTGAATGCAAGACTATTTTGGACAATATGAACAATCTGAATAAAGAAAAAGTGGAATTAGTCCCAAAAGACGGGGTTATCATGCCTGCTACCACTGTAACTTTTTATGAAGGGGAAAGTGTATTTAATCTGCTTCAGAGAGAGACCAAAAAGAACAAAATACATATGGAGTTTTCCAATACTCCAATTTATAATTCCGCTTATATAGAAGGAATACATAATCTCTATGAGTTTGATTGCGGAGAATTATCAGGATGGATGTATAAAGTGAATGGATGGTTCCCTAATTATGGATGCAGCCGATATCAGATAAAGCAGGGAGATGTGATTGAATGGGTTTATACCTGTGATCTGGGCCGCGATGTTGGGGCGGATTTGATGAAAAATAAATGCTATGCAGATGCATTTTCTTCTTATCATCCCTTTGTAAATTTTTTATACTTTGCCTTGGTACTATTTTTTTCTATGGTATTGATGCATCCTGTCTGCTTAACGGTTTCCCTGATTGCAGCATTTTGGTATTCAATTTATATTAAAGGTAAAAAAGCGGCAAGATTTAATTTTTTAATACTCCTTCCTATGTTGGTTGTAACGGCTATTATTAATCCGGCATTTAACCATGCGGGTATTACCATTTTAACCTATTTGCCTAATGGAAATCCCTTGACTCTGGAGTCAATTTTATATGGAGTCGCAGCAGCTACTATGCTGGCGGCGGTTATATGCTGGTTTTCCTGTTACAATGAGGTCATGACTTCCGATAAATTTGTATATTTATTTGGCAGGATTATTCCTGCATTGTCATTGATACTTTCTATGATACTCAGGTTTGTGCCCCGGTTTAAAGCCCAGATAAAAGTAATATCTAATGCACAAAAATGTGTTGGTAGAGATGTTTCTAATGGAAGCGTTATACAACGGGCAAAAAACGGGATAACTATTTTATCTATTATGGTGACATGGGCCTTGGAAAATGCCATTGAGACGGCAGACAGCATGAGGAGCAGAGGCTATGGACTGCCGGGAAGAACGGCATTTTCTATATTTCATCTTGACTCCAGAGATAAAAAGGCATTAGCGGCCATAGCAGGATTAGGACTTTGCGTACTGGCAGGTCAGATTTTTGGAATTCTCTATTTCCGATATTATCCTTCTATGAAAGGGAATCCCTTAGAAATATTTTCATATTTTCCTTTTATTGCTTATGCCGGATTATGTATCGTACCAATTATTATTAATGAACAGGAGAAAAGACAGTGGACAGCTACTCAATTAAACAGTTAAATTTTTCTTATCCTGAATCACAGAAACAGATATTAAAAGACATTAATCTAACCATCTCTCAAGGAGAATTTGTTACATTATGCGGACCTTCCGGTTGTGGTAAGACCACTTTACTTCGTCAGCTAAAACCTATTTTGTCACCTCATGGTGTCCGGGCCGGCCAGATATTGTTTGAAGGAGAAGAACTTGAAAATTTAGACCAGCGAATGCAAAGTTCCAGAATTGGATTTGTGCTGCAGTCACCAGATAACCAGATTGTTACTGATAAGGTATGGCATGAGCTGGCCTTTGGGTTAGAAAGTCTTGGATATGATACACCTACCATTCGGCTCCGGGTGGCAGAAATGGCTTCATTCTTTGGAATACAGACCTGGTTTTACAAAAATGTATCTGAACTGTCTGGTGGACAGAAGCAGTTACTGAATCTGGCTGCAATCATGGCAATGCAGCCTTCTGTACTGATTTTAGATGAGCCTACCAGCCAGCTGGATCCTATTGCAGCGTCAGACTTTCTGGCAACCATAGGGAAAATCAACCGAGAACTGGGGACTACAGTAATCATGACAGAGCATCGCCTGGAAGAAGTACTACCCTTGTCCGATCGGGTTATAGTAATGGATGAAGGCAGTGTGATTGCAGATGACTGCCCAAAGAACGTGGGGCAGGAACTTAGTAAGATGAAACATAAAATGTTTTCTGCAATGCCTGTTCCTATGCAGGTTTATGCAGCAGTTCCTAATAATTTAGAATGTCCTATTACCGTTAGAGAAGGCAGAGTGTGGCTAAACACATTTAAAGAGAGTAAACCTCTGTTGCCTTTAATTGAACAGAAATCAAAAAATGATAAAGAAAGTAAGAATGCTAATAGAGAACAATGGATGGTAGAGCTGGATCAGGTATGGTTCAAGTATGAAAAAGACTTGCCGGATGTAGTGAAAGGTGTAAGTCTCCAGGTAAAAAAAGGTGAACTATTTACTCTTTTAGGAGGAAATGGAACCGGTAAGAGTACGACTTTATCCTTGCTGTCAGGGATTAATAAACCATACCGTGGATCTGTAAAAATAGAGGGGAAAGTTCTATCGGATATACCGGATAATGAAAAATTTGGAGGCCTTTTAGGGGTACTACCCCAGAATCCCCAGGCTCTGTTTGTGAAAAAGTCTGTGAAAAAGGACTTACAGGAAATGCTTTCTTCAGTTCAAATTTCTAAGGAGGAAAAGGAGCAGCGAATAAATGCGGTGGCTGGATTATGCCAGCTAAATAGCCTTTTAGAACAACATCCTTATGACTTGTCCGGTGGTGAGCAGCAGAGAGCAGCTCTGGCAAAGGTTCTTCTTTTAAAACCAAAAATCCTGTTGCTGGATGAGCCGACTAAAGGTCTGGATGCGGAATTTAAACAAATATTTGCGGGTATTTTAAAAGGCTTAAAGGCACAGGGCATTACTATCATCATGGTAAGTCATGACGTGGAATTCTGCGCAAAGTACGCAGACCGATGTGCCATGTTTTTTGACGGAAACATAGTAACAGAGGGAACACCCAGGGAGTTTTTTAGCGGAAACAGTTTTTATACTACTGAAGCTAACCGTATGGCAAGACATCTGGTTCCGGAGGCGGTTACTGCGGATGATATCATTCAAGTCTGTGGTGGAAAGAAAAAACTTGAGATCTGTGAAATAAATCAGCAAATGAATTCTTTCTTTGATTTATTCACTTCGTATAAAAATTCAAAAGGAGACAAAATTAACAGCCAGAATATATCAAAGAATAAGCTTAAGTTCTTAGAGAAAAAAAAACAGCAATCTGCACAGGCAGCCAAAAAGAGACAAACCATTTGTGATCAGGTGGCTTTAAATGAGAGAAAGCTTTCTAAGAGAACTAAAGTAGCAGCAACAATGATTTTACTACTGATACCACTTACCATTTTTATTGGTATCTATTATTTGAATGACCGTAAATATTATTTTATTTCCATGCTGATTATATTGGAAACTATGTTGCCCTTTGTAATGATGTTTGAGGACAGAAAGCCTCAGGCAAGAGAGCTCATTGTTATTTCTATACTTTGTGCTATAGGCGTAGCTGGAAGATGTGCCTTTTTTATGCTTCCCCATTTTAAACCGATTGCAGCTATTGTTATCATTGCGGGGGTAGCCTTTGGGGGTGAAACCGGTTTCCTGGTAGGGGCTTTAATAGCCTTTGCCTCCAATATTTTCTTTGGACAAGGCCCCTGGACTCCGTGGCAGATGTTTGGATTCGGTGTAATAGGGTTTACGGCAGGGGTGCTTTTCCGGAAGGGAATATTGAGAAGTAATAAAATATCTCTGGCTATTTTTGGAGGCCTGGCTACGTTTTTTATTTATGGGGGATTTTAAATCCTGCGTCGGTTCTTATGTTTTATTCAAAGCCAACAGTGGAAATGTTTATACTAGCCTATATGAGAGGAGTTCCAGTGGATCTGGTCCATGCTACGTCAACGGTATTTTTTCTGTGGATTATGGCAGAAGCCATGCTTGAAAAGCTGGACCGAATTAAAGTAAAATATGGGCTGATACAGGAATGATTACATAAAACAATAGATAAATCAGATAAAGATACTGTGTAGAAATTTGTAGAATAATGTAGAAGATATCTTGACAATGATTACATATTAATGTTACCATTTAATAGTAAAACTTAATAAAGCATTTATGTTCTGCGAGGCTAAAATGTCTAACATGTTAATTGTAACTAAGGTGACCATAAGCTATGCAGCTAAGAGGGAAGCAGGTTAAAAGCCTGCGCGGTACCGCCGCTGTAAACGGGTAGTTTCTCCTATATGCCACTGAAATGTTTTCGGGAAGGCAGGAAGAAACGTTGATACGTGAGCCAGAAGACCTGCATAGGATGTTAGAAACGAACCGACGGTTAATCGGCAGAGTGATGAAAATATTTGTATTTTCTTTATACTATTAAACGTACTACATACAGAGAAAAACGGACTGTAGCAATATGCTACAGTTTTTTTGTATTATTAATTCTCTTGTTTTTGTTGTTGATAATAAGGAAATTTAAATATTAGGCACAGACAATAAGGGGGATATTACAGAGAAAACGGACTGTAGCAGAAATGCTGCAGTTTTTTTGTTACCTTTTTATGGGATGAAAACAGGTAAATAACTACTTGATAACGCTTACGCGATGATTTATAGAAATAAATAATGTTAATGAAGGAGAAAATGAAAATCATATGAAAAAGACAAATAAATTACTAAAAAGGGCTATGTCATTTTTATTAATATTAATTATGACATTTACCACGATACCCATGACTGCTTTTGCAGATAGTGCAGATTTGATAACAGTTTATGTGACCATAAGCGCGGAAGGTCAACTTCAATTTTCAAAAGATAGTGAAACTGGTATGGTACGAGTACCTATTACAGTATCAAAAGGAGCTACTGCCTTTGATGCACTTGTAGCAGCACATAATAAATATTATGAAGGAGATTATGTTGCTTCTGAAGATAAAGTATTTTCAAGATTCTGGGGAAACAATACTATGGACATTGGCTATTTTGTTAATGGTAAGATGGTACTAAATCGACAGAATCCAGTGTTTGAGGGGGATGATATAGAAGGGACAATTTATAATGATTATCTAACGGACATCTATGCACGTTTTGATAAGCAAAATGTTACTGTTGATAAAAATAGTGAGTTGTCTTTGACTTTAAAATATAATGATATTATCAATGGACCTAATGGAATGATGAATAAGGAGACTGTAAATAAGCCTCTTGCACAAGCTAAAATTTTAATTGGTGATCTGAGTACTGCTAATATACCTGCTAACGAAAGTGCAGAGTGGATTACTGATAAAGATGGAAAAATTACTATTTCCTTTGAAAATCCAGGGGTTTATTATGTTTCAGCTCAAAAGGAAGGGGTAAATATTATTCCTCCAATCTGTAAGGTGATTGTTACTGATCCTGTAAGTAATGAAGACAAAGAAGAATATGTCCGTGAAGATAAAGAGAAACTCACTTTTAGTAATTTTGGAGGAGAAAATACTTCAATAGATGATATAGATAAAAATTTAAACCTACCTGCCAACGGGAAAAGTGGCAACACTACTATTACTTGGACCTCAAATGATCAATCCACTATAAGTAATGATGGAACGGTTACTCAAACCATAGGTGAAAAAAAGACAGTTAAGCTAACAGCTAATATTGCTTATGGAAGTGTATCAGATACGAAATCTTTTAATATTACAGTTAAAGCAGCTAAGGATCCGAAGATTGTCAAAGATGAAGCACAGATGAAAGAAATAAAAGACAAGATTGCATCAGTTTATGCAGCTAAAAATTCTGAATGGTGGGGATCTTCTGCAACATGGTGGCAAGCCGTGGGAATGAGTGCCTATAAAAATACTTCTTCAGATACAATTAAGGTCGTATCCCCAGATGCTAAGCAGGCATTTATCAACAAGACCGTTTCTGATATTACAACTCTTGATAAAAAAGCATCTGTCAATGCCAATAAGTTTGCAAACGCCATCAATGGAATGAGTGCTTTTGGGTGTGATCCTACAGCGCTATGGACAGTAAACAAAACTAAAATAGATGCGGTCAGTCAATTAAAAAATATTAAGCTGGAAGATGCAAAGCAGGGTTGGTATTCGACAATAGCCCCTTATGTGCTGTTGTCATTAAATCAGGGAAACTACAATACTGATGACTTAAAAATAATATATATAAACTATTTGATTGATCAACTAAAAAATGCGGACTGGAGTTGGGGAGTAGACACCCCGGCAATGGTATTGCAGGGATTAGCTCCATACTACAACCGAGAGGATGTAAAACCTGAAATAGACAAGATAATATTAGCCTTATCTGAGAAACAGGACATTAATGGAAGTTACGGGAATCCTTACAGTGATGCTTCTATTATCATCACTCTGGCACAACTAGGTATTAATCCTGATACAGACAGTCGATTCATAAAAAATGGGAAAAGTGTAGTTGATGGTCTTTTGAGTTATAAATTAGATTCAAATGACGGATTTTACGTTACTGAAGGTAAGTATGATGAATATGCCACAGTCCAGGGCTTTCTGGCATTGATTGCTGCATCAGAAGTGATGGAAAATGGTCAGCCATACAATGTGTATGATTTCTCAAAAATAGCTAAAACGGATGCCTATGCCAATGGAACAGGGGGAAAGGAAGAAACGCCTAAAGATCCAGTGTCTGATAAAGAAATTAATGTGTCATTTATATTAAAATCAGATGCAGGAACCTGGATTCCTAAGACAACTACTACTGTGAAGTCAGATGCAACCGTATATCATGCATTTACTAAAGTTTTAAATGAAAAGGGATTTAATTATATAATATCAAATAAAAACTACGTATCTTCTATAACTAACCCATCAGGCAAGTGTTTATCTGAGTTTGACAAAGGAAAAAATTCAGGATGGCTTTATAGTGTGAATGGTAAAGTTCCTGCTAATGCATTGACCAAGTGTAATTTATACGATGGAGATAATATCGTATGGTACTATACCACGGACTGGACAAAAGATCCGGATGCAGTAGAGGCAGCTGGAGGAAAATCAGCTATTAAGGCTCTGGAAGAAACTGAAAAAGATAAAGCCACAGGAAAAACTGAAGTGCAAGCCACAACAGATAAAGATGGAAAGGCATTGGCAGAAGTAAAGACAAAAGATATTAGTGATGCTATAGAGGCTGTTGTAAAAGCCTCAGAAAAATCAGGTTCTACAGCTAAAAAAGAAGTGAAGATAGTGGTAAAGGCAGATGATAAGGCAAAAGAGGTAGAAACCAAACTGCCTAAAGACTCTATGGTGGAACTAAATAAGAAGGTTGATGTTGTAACTGTGCAAACCCCTCTTGCAGATATTGTTTTTGATAAACAGAATTTAGAGCTTATGTCAAAGAACATCAATGGGGATGCCAAGCTGTCAGTAAGAAAAATAGACATTGCTAAAGAAGGAAATATTTCAGAAGAAAGTAAGAGTAAAATTAAGGAGAAAGTCGGCAACAGACCAATTTTTGACTTTAATTTAACGGTAGGAGATAAGAAAATCTCTAATTTTGCAAATAATGTACAAGTTTCAATACCGTATACAGCAGCAGAGAGTGAAAATGTAAATGGAATTGTTGTTTATTATATAAACGACAGTGGAAATTTACAAACAGTTAAAGACTGCAAATATGATTCCAAGACAAAGATACTGACTTTTTCAACCAATCATTTTTCTAATTACGCGGTAGGTTATAATAACATTTCCTTTGATGATATATCAAAACATTGGGCAAAGGATCAGATTGTATACTTAGCAGCAAGAGATGTGGTAAAAGGTGTAAATAATGCAGGATTTGCGCCAAATGATAAGGTTACCAGGGCTGAATTTGTTCAAATACTTGCCAACCTGTCAGGGGCCGATTTAAGTAAATATGATGATTCTAAATTTAAAGATGCTAAAAAAGGAGTCTGGTTTGCAAACTCAGCAGCATGGGCAGCTGAGACGGGGCTGGTAACAGGAAATTCAAACAATGATGGTACGGTATCATTTAATCCAAATGAAAGCATTACGAGACAGGATATGGCTGTAATCCTTTCAAGATATATGACTAAGATTGAGCAAAAAAAACTCAGCGAAGTTAATAAAGAAGTGAAATTCTCTGACAAAGATCAAATCGGAAGTTATGCAGAATCAGCAGTAGCAGAACTGCAAAAGGCAGGAATCATTAGTGGGAAAACTGCGTACAACTTTGCTCCAAAAGAAAATGCAACAAGAGCAGAGTGTTCGAAAATGATTTCTGTTTTAATGCAGAATTATTTATAATTGAACAAGAACGAAAAAAGTAATATGCAATTATAACTTGTCGAAATCTGTAGAAATAAGTAATTAAAACACCTTTGAAATCTCGAATAAAATATTATATTATGGATATAGGAAATAATTTAATAGTTATTCATGTCTGTTAACGGAAGTTGGCAGTTAAAAGGGAAGCCGGTTTAAGTCCGGCACGGACCCGCCGCTGTAAGTGAGGAGTTCTTTTCTGAATTTGTGAGAGCAAATGACCACTGAGTATGTTTTATTTGGGAAGGTTGAAAAGAATGCAGAAACACAAGTCAGAAAACCTGCATGAATAAGAAAACGTGTCAAGGGTAAAATGGCAAGCGTTGATAGCGGTGTGACAAACAACTGCAAATATAAACAGTAGAAACGGACTGTGGTAGAGATACCACAGTCTTTTTATTTGGATTTTAGGCCTCAAAAGGGGTTTGAAATAAATAATTTATTATTTTTTTCTGAGGACAATAAGGTTATCAGAGAAGGCGTGATTCAAAGGAGGACAAAATGAAAAAACTATTAAACAAAAGAATCTTTGCCGTAGCTTTGGCATTGGTAATGGTTTTCGCTATGGCAAGTGTGTCATTTGCAGCAGAAAAGACAAATGGTACCGTACATGTGAATATTTATGTGCAGGAAGTAGATAGAATGGGTACCAGCCCCGTGCAGACAGTATTAACAACAACACCTATACAGGTTACTGTTCAGTCTGGACAGTCAGTGAAAGATGCAATAAATAAAGCTGTAGCAGAAAAATCAGGACTGTTGACAACAGCTGAATGGACTGGAAATTTCCTTAAATCAGCTACTTATGACGGAGTTAACTATATAAATGAAGATTCCTATTCATATGATGAGACAACTCATGAAAACGTTTATGATGGTCTTTCATGGATGTATTTTGTTAATACTCCAGACAATATGCCACAGAGTACAAATGATTATCCAACCGTTTCTATGGGTGAAAAGTTACTGACATCAGATGCATCAGTTACATTAAGTTTTGAAGCACTGGAATATCGTTGGAAATAACAAACACGGAAGCTGGAATGGCGGGAATCACTTGATTTCCGCCAATTTTAATTATGAAAAAAGAGGTAATTATTTTGAACATTATAAGAATGAATCACAGAAGATTAATAGCCTGGTTACTAATTTTTTTACTAATGGCTGGTGGTTTGGCAGTTTTGCCAACTATTTCATTTGCAAATAATAGTGTTGTAAAAGGATTAGGAAAATTTATAACTACACCTAGTATTAATGTTAAAATAAAAGAAAAACCGGCAGGTACTTTATTTCAAGTTGATGGATCAGGGAAAGAGACTGGTTTAACTGGATTTTCTTCAGAATGTTTAGAGTATCATGCTTATACTACTTCTGACAGTGATAAAATTTTTTCTTTTCAGATGTCTTCTTCAGATTGGAATAGCAAAGATGTTGGGCTAACAATTAAGATTAACGATGATGAAGGTAAAAAAATCTCCTCCGCAATGAGCGTTTCTTTTTACTTAAAGGGTAAAAATTTAACTGCAAATAAAGAAGGCACTATTGTAAATTTTGAATTTACAAATGGACATACATATAAAGTTATAGTCTATGGTGTAAATACAAATGTACAGGATCCTTTTATTAAGGGATTAACCGTTGATCCTGCTGATTATTATAATTTATCATGGAATTCTGGTGAATTTATTAACCGGATTTACCTGCCGCAGAATACAGACAAGGCTAATTTGTGTTTTAATACTTATGACGGTGTAAAATTGTATAAGGAAACCGTTTCAGAGGAAAATGAATTATCAAAATCTCCAGAAGGAAAATACATATACGAAACAGAGAATTTTGAAAAAGCGAATATTATTGCTTCATTTACTAATGAAGATCTTGGAATACGAAAAGAAAATAAATATGAATTTTCATTTATAAAGAAAGATACTACAGTTCCATCAGATGCAGCCATGGAGGTAGTTGACTATAAACCGGCCGTGGGTCAATTCGTAGGAATGATTAAAACTAAAAAGGTAGGAAGGCTGGATATAAAAAATGGTGAAGCAGACTTCCTGCTGAAGCCAACAACCAGGTTTGATAAGTATCTATCTCTTGGTGGATTTGGGGGATATATAACATTTAAATTCAAAGAACCTATTTTGAATTCTGAAACTAACCCGTATGGGGTTGATTTTATTGTTTATGGGAATGGATTTGCATATGCTAACAGTACTGCTCCCGAGCTGGGAAATGTTCTGGTATCAGAAGACGGAGAAAGTTGGTATACCTTGGCTGGTTCCAGGCATTATGAATTAATGACGGACTGGAACAGGGAAGCTACCTTAAAGGATGGCTCTAAAATCAATGCTGTTCTTTTAGCAAAAAAAGGAGAAAACAACATTGAGGATATAGCACCAAAGGCTGTTTTTGGTTACGCAGATTATCATAAATGTTCTGAAACTAAAGATGCTGAGACAGAGTATACCATTACAGCTAAAGCAGGAAATCCTTATTCAAAAGAGCATGTTAATAATATTGGTGATTGTTTTGACCTGTCCTGGGCTGTGGATCAAGATGGTAAACCCGTAAAATTAAACAGCATTCAGTATGTTCGTGTTCAGTCCGCTGTAGATATTGTAAACAAAGTCCTTGGAGAAAATTCTGTAGAAGTTGGAACTTTAGCCAGAGCGGTGACGGATAATGAAGCAGTGGGAAAAACAAGCGAAGCTTCTTCATTAACCATAAATGGTAAAGATGTACTTGCTTTGACTCCCGTTGCAGCTATAGAAGAAAATAATACAAAGTATTATGAAATGGACTTAAATGATCAGTCAAAGGCAACAGTTAAAGTTTCAGTAAAGGGAGCTTCAGGAGATAATATTTCAGTGAATAATGAAATTTACCAAAGTGAAGCCAATTATACAGGTTTGTTAAAATCCGACGGTAGTCGGATGCTTCGTGTCATACTTCAAAATGGCAGGAAAGAACCTGTTATTTATGTAATAAAATGTACTGGAGGCGGAGATCCTGCAACAAATGCAGACTTGAGCTCTATAGTTTTAACCCCAGGTGATCAGGCAATAACGGCGGAACAGGCAGAAAATAATATATACTCTTTTAATGTTGCTAATAACATAGAGAATATAAAATTGAAACTTAATGCGTTAAACCCGAATATATCAATGAGAGTAAGTGGAATCAGCGGAAGTGATGTGGAATTAAAATCTGGTATTATATCGGATAATATAAGCTTAAAAGAAGGAGAAAACTGCTTCGACATAACAGCAACTTCAACGGATCAAAAAACTCAAAACAAATACATAATTAAGGTAAACAGGCAGACAAAAGAAAGCACGGAGAACCTGGACAACCTGAAGGTTTCATTCACGTTGACCGGGGATGATAAACATGGAGAAAAAGGAAAACATAAGGAACAGGTGTGGATTAAAACCACGGCAGTAGAAGTACCCAAAGGGTCCACAGTAAAATATTTGACCGATATGATGTTATACAATGCCGGGATTGACTTTGATGATACGGATGGTAATTATATTTCAAAAATCAAAGGGCCTGGAGTTGGATGGCTGGGTGAATTTGATAACGGTCCCAATAGTGGATGGATGTATCGACAAAATGGAAAGATTGCTGATCAAGGATATGCAAAAAGAAAATTAAAAAATAATGATGAAATCTTATGGTTCTATACAGATGATTATAAAAAAGAAACTGGCTATGAGGGAAATTGGGATCATGAAAATTCAGCAACTAAAACCGACGATCAAAAGGCTTCAGCTAAAGAGACTGTTCAGGTTACTGCCAAACCAGATCGCGACGGAAAAGCGGCAGCTGCTGTTTCTTCAAAGGACATGACAGAAGCATTGAAAAAGGCTATGGAAGCGGTGAAAAACTCAAGCAAGGAGTTAATACCAGAAGTATCGATTGTGGTAAAAGCAGATGACAAAGCCGATGCAGTGGTTACTACTTTACCAACGTCCTCTGCAAAAGACATAGTAAAGGAAAAAGGTATATTAAGCATCACTACGCCTACAGGGGATATGAGGTTTAGTCAGGAAGCCCTGTCTGCGTTGGTTGCAGAGGCTGGTGGCAGCGATATCAAGCTGGCTATTGAAAAAGTTGACGCTTCTTCAAATCCTGTTACTACAAATATACCAGAGCTTGCAGGCCGTCCTGTGTTTAATCTTTCCGCCGTTTCCAACGACAAAGCAATCACTGATTTTAAGAATGGGAAGGTGACCTTCTATCTTCCATATTCTTTAGGAGCAAATGAGAAGAAGGAAAACCTGAAAATTATTTATGTCAGTGATAAAGGAGAACAGCAAACGGTGGAGGGTGCTTCTTATGACGAAGCAAAGAAAGCAATGAAGGGAGAAACCAACCACTTTTCATATTATGCTGTCACTTATAACAATGTGGCCTTTTCAGATGTGACCAGCGGAAAATGGTTCTATGACAGTGTTATGTATCTTGCCAATAAAGGAATAGTAAAAGGCAAGACAAAGACTACCTTTGATCCCAATGGAAGTGTAACCAGAGCTGAATTTGTACAGATTCTTTACAGCAAGGCTGGTGCTCCCCAAGTGACCAATAGTGCAGTATTTACGGATGTGTCAGATAATGCATGGTATGCAAAAGCGGTAAACTGGGCTGCAGAAAAAAATATTTCCAAAGGATTTAAGGGCAAATTTAATCCAAATGCCAACATATCCAGAGAGGATATGGCTGTAATGCTTAAAAACTATCTAGAAAATATTGAAAAGAAAGAAATAACCAAGACAGCCCTTAAACAGGAATTTTCAGACAAGGGTAAAATCAGTCCTTATGCTGGGGGAGCCATAGAAATCATGCAGACAGGCGGCATAATAAATGGTTATAAAGGAGCAGACGGAAAGTATAGTTTTAAACCTTCAGGGTATGCAACAAGAGCGGAAGCATCATCCATGATGGCTTCACTGTTTCAGAAGTTAGCAAAATAGTTAAATAACAGAAAATTTTGTAGTTAGCTCTAAACATTTTAAAGCAAGCAGCTGCGGAAAATAATTATTCTGCAGCTGTCCTTTATTAGCTAAAATACCTTGAAATAATAATTCCTGTATGATAGACTATAAAAAACAAATTATATTACTTCCATGTTTCGACTTTACGTATAAGTAGAGTACGACTAAGAGGGAATCTGGTGAAAAACCAGAGCGGACCCGCCACTGTGAGTGAAGAGTTTCTTTTAGAAATATTCTGAAGAGGATAGATAACCACTGAATTACCATTCGGGAAGGTTAAAAGAAATGTTGAGGCACGAGTCAGGAGACCTGCATGAGGAGCACGCCAATCCACGGGTAGTATGGATAATTGGCAGGAATAATAGAGTGAAACAGTAAAACGGACTGCGATTTTTGTCGCAGTTTTTTTTATTATAAAAACAGTCTGGCAGCAGTTATATTACAGTTATTTTAACTGGGAGGTTTGTAAATGAATATTTTTGAAAACAAAATATTTAAAGTTGAAAAAGAACATTTATACTTTGATGGAAGGGATTTGACAAAACTGGCTGAAGAATATGGTTCACCATTATATATTTTTTCAGAAAGAGAATTAAGAAAAAATGTAAACGAAGTTATAGTGGCCTTTAGAACCTTCTATGATAAGACCAGTATACATTATGCAGCTCAATGTGAATCAACTCTTGCTAATCTTCAGGTTATCAGAGATGCAGGCTGTAATTTGCAGGTTAATTCCGGAGGAGAATTGTTTAAAGGTTTACAGGCAGGCTTTGAGGGGGAGCAGATTATATTTACGGGAGCATGTAAAACCACTAAAGAGATTGAATTTGCCATAAAAAGCGGGGTTAAATCTATTAATATAGATTCGATCTACGAATTGACAAGAATTGTTAAAATTGCTGAGGCTTTAAATACTCCAGTGAACATTGCTTTAATGGTAGCCCCTGAAATCTCTTATTATAACTCTAATCAGAATAAATTGCTTGTACAGGAGGCAGAATTTGGAATAACCTTTGAACAGCTCAGAACAGCTATCAGAATGTCTCAGAAAAATAAGAAATACATAAAACTAAAAGGCTATCATTTTCATATCCAGAACGGATTATATAAAACGGAATCTGTTCGGGAGGCTTTTGTTACCATGCTTGAAACAGCAGTAAAAATGCATCAGCTCACAGGATTTATTCCCCAAAGCTTAAATATCGGAGGAGGCATTTCATCTGAAAATATGGGGCAGATTGCAGAGGCGGTATCCCAGGAATTAAATACGGATAAGGTGGAAAAATGGGCGGGAAAAGAATATAAAGAGTTCTTTAACAGCATAGAATTAATTATTGAGCCGGGTAGAAAAATTGCAGCTTCTGCAGGCATCCTTTTAACCAGTATAGTAAATGAAAAATATAGAAAGAATCTGAATGAAAACTGGTTAGTACTGGATGAAGGTCTGAACATTGGGGCTGAGGCTGAAAAAAATTTGGAATATGATCAGATGATATGTGTAAATAAAATTACTGAGCAACATAATATGCCATATAAAATCAGCGGACTGTCCTATGACTCTTCTGATTGCATCCGACTTCCTAACAGCATAACAGCCGGTGATTTCATCGCATTTATTAATGCGGGAGCTTATAGTAATACCCATCTCTCTCACTTTAGTGGAAGACCAAGGCCCGGGGTTATAATGATTAAGAAGAATGGTACTGTGAAACAGATTAAAAGGCCCCAGCAATATGAAGATCTGCTAGCTGGGGAAGAACCTTTTCGTGAAAAACTAAATTTATGTGTTATATAATTAAAAAAACAAAAATAAAAAATACATAGTTTTGCCACCGAATTTTCTATTGACACATGCTTATATGCGTGGTATTATATTGAAGATTTAGGCACGCCAAAAAGTGAAAAGTGCGATTTTGTGGAATTTATGGTAGAGATATACTGTATGAAATTCATCTGGATTCTTCAGTAACACCTGCTGGATGGTCAGCTGCTAAAAACCCAAATTTAGTATTCTATTGTAAATTTGTATTAAGGAAGGAACCCTACATATGCTAATGAGTTTTGAAAAATATATGAGTGAGAACTACGAGTTTACAAAAGAATTTGAAAATCTGGCCTCTTACCCTTCAGTTTTTGAATTGATTTGTTTACTCCCATTATCCAGAAAATCAACTTTGTTAGAAGCGCCTTTTTCTTTAGATGATTGTATTATTTAATCTTCCATTAGTGGAAGATTTTTTTTTGCCTGAAAGGAGATTGAAATTATGTTAAAAGGAAGAAATTTATTAGAACCAATGGACTTTTCTTTAGAGGAGCTGGAAGAAATATTTGATTTAGCTGACAGAATCATTGAAGCACCTTCAAAATATGTACATGCCTGCGATGGTAAGCTGCTTGCTACTTTATTTTATGAACCAAGCACAAGAACACGTTTCAGTTTCGAGGCAGCCATGCTGAGATTAGGGGGACAGGTTATAGGATTCTCAGAACCTAATTCCAGTTCAGTGGCTAAGGGGGAAAGCATTGCAGATACTATTAAAACGGTTGCATGTTATGCAGACCTGGCAGTAATGAGACACCCAAAAGAAGGAGCTCCAAAAGTAGCTGCCCATAGTACAGAAATGCCGGTAATAAATGCAGGAGATGGAGGACATCAGCACCCTACACAGACTCTTACGGATCTTCTGACAATCAGAAGGACTTTAGGGGATTTGATAATATCACAGTAGGATGTTGCGGAGACCTGAAATTTGGCAGAACAGTCCACTCTCTTATCAAAGCACTTTCAAGATATAAGAACGTAAAATTCGTGCTTATTTCACCAGAAGAATTGAGGATTCCAGAATATGTAAGAAAAGAAATCCTTGTAAAGAATGGTATTGAGTTTGAAGAAGTAAGAAGTATGCAGGAAGCACTGCCAAAGCTGGATGTACTTTATATGACAAGAGTACAGAAAGAAAGATTCTTCAATGAAGAAGATTATATAAGATTAAAAGACACTTATATCTTAGATAAGTCAAAAATGAAACTGGCAAAGGAGAACATGATTGTCCTTCACCCACTTCCTAGAGTAAATGAAATTGCAGTTGAAGTGGATGACGATCCAAGGGCAATGTACTTTGTTCAGGCCAAGAATGGTATGTTTGTTAGAATGGCTCTTATCATGAGCCTGCTTGGAATTGAAGGTTAGGAGGAGAAAATATGTTAGTAAACAGTATAGAAAAAGGAATCGTTATTGATCACATCACTGCTGGTCTTGGTGCTAAGATTTTAGAATATCTTGATATTGATCTGACTACTAATACCGTTGCATTTATTATGAATGCATGCAGCAAAAAGCATGGTAAAAAAGATATTGTAAAGATTCAAAATGTAATAGATGTAAATTTAGATGTACTAGGGTTAATTGAGCCAAACGCTACAGTAAATGTAATAGAGAACGGCGAGATTGTCAGAAAGATTGCATTGCAGATGCCTGAAACAGTAACAAACGTTATTAAATGTAAAAATCCAAGATGTGTAACTTCAGTAGAAGCAAATGCACCACATATTTTCCACTTAATTGATGCTGACAACAGAGAGTACCGATGTGAATACTGTGATGAAATTGTATCCATGAAGGGAGCATATTAATTCATGAAAGTTCTGGTGGAGAATGGGCTTATAATTAATCCGGATTTTGGATTACAAGCTGTAGGAAATCTTTACGTAGAAGATGAAAAAATTGTCTGTATAGAGACGGAAACAGGAGTCTATGGTTTAATACCAGCATGGGGAAACAGTGACTCGGGGACAGATGGCATTACTAGGATAGATGCTAAAGGCAAATGGATTATACCAGGACTGATAGATCTTCATGTACATTTCAGGGATCCGGGACTGGAATATAAAGAAGACATTTTTTCTGGATGCAGGGCAGCGGCAAGAGGTGGTTTTACCACCGTATGCTGCATGCCAAATACAAAACCTGTTATAGACAATCCGGAAGTGGTAAGATATATTGATGAAAAGGCGAAAGAAGCCAACGGTGTAAATGTTTTATCTGTAGGAAGCATTACACAGGGACAAAAGGGAGAAACCTTAGCCCAGATTCACGAAATGTCTCTTTTGGAAACCCGTTCTAAAGACCTGATGGGAAAAGGAATTTGCGCCATAAGTGAAGACGGACGTTCTGTTATGAATGCAGGGTTAATGCTGAAAGGAATACTGGAAGGAAAAGCAAACGGCCTGATGGTATTCTCCCATACGGAAGACGGAAGCCTGGCAGGAACTTCAATTGGGGAAGAATTAATCGTTGCAAGAGATATTATGCTGGCTAAAGAAGCAGGCTCCCCCATTCATTTGTGCCATATCAGTACAAAGGGAAGCCTGGACATCATTAGAAAGGCTAAAGCTGAAGGATTAAATGTTACAGCGGAAACGGGACCCCATTATTTCATCTTGGATGAAAATTGTACAGGTAATGACGGTAATAAGAAGATGAATCCCCCACTAAGAACAGAAGAGGATGTGGAAGCAGTAAAAAAAGCATTACAGGATGGAACCCTGGATGTAATTGCTACTGATCATGCACCCCATAGCAGCGATGAAAAAAACTGCGGCTATGAGAAAGCATTAAATGGTGTGGTAGGACTTGAAACTTCTTTTGCTATGAGTTATACGTTTCTTGTGAAAACCGGGATTCTGACTGCCATGGAGCTGATTGATAAAATGAGCTGCAGGCCGGCAGAAATATTAGGCATTGACAGAGGAAATATTGAAGTCGGAAAGACGGCAGATCTTGCTATCATAGATATAGATGAAGAATATGAAATTAATTCAGAGGACTTTGTCTCCAAGGGGAAAAATTCACCATTCTTAGGAATGCGGGTTTATGGTAAAATATTATACACATTAGTAAATGGCAGAATAGTTTATGCGGCTGAATAAGTCGCATAAATTTTATAAAAAGATAAAGTTAAAAAGTTATATGAAAGAAAACAGAGGTAAGAGATGATTGATTCATTATTGAAGAAAATTGATGTTATGAAAAATCCAACAGTGGTAGGTCTGGACCCAACCCTGGAAATGATGCCAGCATCCATGAAAGCAGAAATGTTCGAAAAATATGGCAAGAATCCTGAAGCTGTGGGAAAGATGTTTATAAAATTTAATAAAGAAATAATTGATAGCGTCGAAGATATTGTTCCTGCAGTAAAACCTCAGATTGCCATGTATGAAAAGTATGGAATAGAAGGAATTAAGGCATATCTGGAAACCATAGAATATGCCAGCAAAAAAGGGATGGCTGTAATCGGTGATATAAAAAGAGGAGATATTTCTTCAACAGCAGCAGCTTATGCGGCTCATATCGGTGGCACTGAAATAGAAGGACAAGCGTTTGATTTATGGAAAGAAGATTGGATTACAGTTAACCCATATCTGGGGATAGATGGTATCCAGCCTTTTATAGATGAATGCAATAAAAAAGACAGAGGTGTATTTATACTGGTAAAGACGAGTAATCCTTCCAGCAGCCAGCTTCAGGACATTCTCGTAAATGAAAAGACTATTTATGAAAGAGTAGCAGAACTTGTTGCGGAATGGGGCATGCAGTCCATGGGAACCATGGGCTACAGTAGAATTGGTGCAGTAGTCGGGGCGACTCATAAAGAACAGGGTGAGAAATTAAGAAAGATGATGCCGCACACCTTCTTCTTAGTGCCTGGATATGGAGCTCAGGGCGGTACGGGAACCGATTTAGAAGGGTTCTTCGACAAAGATAAAAGAGGGTGTATTGTTAATTCTTCAAGGGGAATAATAGCAGCTTACAAGAAAAATGACAAATACGGAGAAAATGTAGGAGAAGCGGCAAGAGATGCTGCACTTGCCATGAAGGCAGATCTTCAGTATTAGGAGTAGTTATGAAAAAGATATTAACAGGGAATGTTATATGCAATGATCAGATTGCAAATGATATATATAAGATGCAGATTAGCAGTTCTCATATGGGAACAATAAGAGCAGGTCAGTTTGTAAATATTTATCTGGAGGATAAAAGTCTGTTACTGCCTCGGCCAATCAGCATCTGCGATGCAGATGAAAACAGTATAACTATTGTTTATAAAGTAGTAGGAAAAGGCACAAAGGAACTTTCAGCATATAAGACCAATGAAAAGGTGAGAGTAAGTACTCCCCTTGGAAATGGATATTTCATAGATGGGAAAAAATTCGGCGGCCAAACAGATGATTATAAGGGAAAAACAGTGACTGTAGTAGGAGGAGGCATTGGTGTTCCTCCCATGGTACTTTTAGCCAGAAAGCTGAAGGAAAAGGGCGCCCAGGTGACTGCAGCTATAGGATTCCAGGAAGAACCCTTTTTAGTTGAAGAACTTGGAAAATATTGCAGTGAAGTTTATGTAGCAACGGATAATGGGACTTCAGGATTTCAGGGTAATGCCGTACAGATGATAAGAGAGAAAAATATCTGTTCAGATGAATATTTCTCCTGCGGCCCAAAAGTAATGCTTAGAGCACTAAGTGATTTTTGTGCAGAAAAGGATATTCCATGTCAGGTTTCCTTAGAGGAAAGAATGGGATGCGGATATGGAGCCTGTGTCGGTTGTACCTGCAAGGTTAAAGTCAAAACGGAGCAAGGTACGGAAATACAACAGAGAGGTGTATGCAAACATGGACCTGTATTTTTCGGAGAGGAGGTTGCCTGGGATGAATAATCTGGATTTAAGCGTAGATTTTGCTGGTGTAACTCTGAAAAATCCTGTTACAACAGCTTCTGGAACTTTTTCCGCAAGAGAAAGCGGGGAATTCTATGATATCAATGAACTTGGTGCAGTTATTACTAAAGGGGTAGCCAGTGAACCGTGGGCAGGAAATCCTACCCCGAGAATTGCCGAGACTTATGGCGGTATGCTAAATGCTGTGGGCCTGCAAAACCCAGGGGCTGTCGCTTTTATAGAGCAAGAGATTTCTTATCTAAAAGATTTTGACACCAGGATTATTGCAAATGTGGCAGGAAGGACCATAGAGGAATACTGTTCTGTGGTAGAAATGCTTAATGAAACAGATGTAGCCATGATGGAAATTAATATTTCATGCCCCAATGTAAAAAAGGGCGGCATTGGATTTGGTACAGATCCCAGAATGGCAGCAGAGGTAACAAAAGCCGTAAAAGCCATCAGCAGGAAACCCATTATTATTAAACTGACACCAAATGTAACAGACATTACTGAAATTGCTAAGGCTGTGGAAGCAGAAGGGGCCGATGGTGTATCACTGATTAATACACTGCTTGGTATGAAGATAGATACTCAGCGAAAAAAGCCTGTACTTGCCAATATCATGGGCGGTTTATCAGGTCCGGCAGTTAAGCCAGTAGCAGTACGAATGGTATATCAGGTCAGAAGAGCAGTTAATATACCGATTATGGGACTTGGAGGAATCATGACTGGAGAAGATGCGGCTGAATTTATTATGGCAGGTGCAGATATAATCTCTGTGGGAACAGCTGCTCTTGTAAATCCAACTGCTCCAGTAGATATATTGCAGGAACTTAAACTATATATGCAGGAACAGGGTTTTAAAACCATTGCCGATATCAGAGGGGCCTTTAATGCATAATATTAATGAAAACAGAGAAGGTTAAATTTACAGACGTTAAATTTAAAACAAAATAAGAACCAGAAACAATTTTGGGTACAGGCCAATATATGTTCTGGTTCTTTTGCTATAAATAGATTTATGCTTTTGTACGGAACAGCAGATGCTTCATAGCATTACCGTTGAAAGGCATAAGTGGGTACAGATAAGATGTACCAGCAAGGGTTTTCGTAGCGGCAATGGATATAAAATCCACTGCAGTTGCAATTAAAGCTCCGGATATTGCACAAATAGAAATAGCGTTATGGCCCAATAAATCCATGGCTACAGATGTTTCACCAAGACGTGCTCCAATCTGAATGCCAACAAGTATGAGGATGCGCATATATTTTATAGCATATCCCAGTTCGATGCTGGGCTGTGTGAAACTGGCAAGTGCCACTACGGCCATGCATAAAATGGTCTGAGGGATAAACCAGCCTGAAGAGACTGAAAACTGACCTAATATTAAAGCTCCTATTACCGATAAGGACATTCCCAGGGAATCGGGCGTATTTAGCGAAGCCAGTTTTAAACCATCTATAGCAAACTCCAGCAATATAAACTGCCAGAACAAAGATATGGCAAATTGACCCTGAGGGATAAAAAATTGTAAACCACTATAAACAGGTAAATATTGCTGTGCGAATAACAGATAGAGGGGCGTAATAAATATAATTCCTACAAAATTAATGGTTCTTAATAAACGAAAATAGTTACCAGTAAAAGCTGGAAAATAATAATCATCTACATCCTGTAAAAAATCAAATATGCCTGTAGGAAGCAATATAACAGTTGGACTGGTATCAACAATTATTGCAATTTTTCCTTCTGAAATATGCGCTGCAGCAACATCTGGCCGCTGGGTATATCTGACTTTGGGATAGGGATTTAACCATCCAAGGAAACTTTTGTTGCTAGGATCCTGTACAATATGCTCTGCAATAGTCTGATCTGCTACAGATATGGCTTCTATGGAAATAGAATTCAACTTATCAGAAATTTTCTGGACCAAAGCCTCATCTGCCTTTCCTTTGAGATATACAAGGCTTACATCTGTTTTGGTTGAATTTCCTATGGTATGGGATTTAAAAATAAGCTTTGGGTCACGTATTCTTCTCCGGATTAAAGCGATATTTGTCATAAAAGCTTCTGTAAAACCATCTTTAGCACCTCTGAGGCTTTTTTCCTTGGTAGGTTCCTCAACACTTCTGTTTGGATAGGATCTGACATCAATAATGATAACCTCATTAAACCCTCAACAGCTATGGCTACTAAGCCTGAAAAAACAGCTTTTAAAATGTTTTCAACTTTTGATTCTGTGGATGTACTCAGGTAAGGTAAGTTTATTTTTATAAATTCTTTAGAATCTGTAACGTTTCTGGTGTTATTGGAATCAACTTTGAGTAAATAAGACATAACAACAGGCATCAGCTGATTTGTTACAAGACCATCTACAAAAAACATAACAGCGTTTTTGTCTCCAATCTGAATTTCTCTTGCGAGAATATCAAAGCTTTCTCCAACTGGCAGGGCGCTTTTCAAAGTCTCTGCCCAAAAATTATTTACCTGCATAAAAAATCCCTCCTGTTTATGAATAGTATGCCTTTTTTTACAAAATAAATTCATAAAACCCAAGGAGGGAATTCATTCTTTAGTTAATGCTGTCGTGAGATATTATCTGCTGGGAAATGATATCAAATTGTTCCTTGGGAAAGTAACCAATATCATTGATCTGATTTGCTGAAGAAGACAAAATAGATACACTTCCATGAGCTATACCTAAACGACGGCTGATAGGACCGTATTTTGCAGTAGCATTCTGAAGTTTACTGTAGGCAGTTGTTATGGTTCTTTTATCAAATACACCTGTGGTTATGGACAATTTGTTTTCATCTATGTTTAATCCTTTTGTGGCATGTGAAAGGATTCCACATATTATGAAAAAGATTAAAATAATAAGTCCAATCCACCATTTATAAAAAATAATAAACCCTGCAAGAAATAAAATCCCCCATAGTGCCCATTTTGTTAAAACTGGAACGATGGCTGGTTTTGGAGATTTTTGTTCTTTTCCTTCCATAACAAATTGGGGTGCAATTTGCCTGATTACAGACTGTAGAGTCTCGTATTTTACCAGAAGGCAGAAAATAGGGGACTGATTCTCTCCGGCATCTCCCATGCCTACATTAATAATTTCTCCATAACAAAGATTAAAAAATCTTGCCTGGAAAGGCTGCTTAATTATTAAAGCATTAGTTTTATCTAATGGTAAGGTAAACTGTTTTCTTGTAAATAGTCCATAGGACACAATCAGCTTATCACCGTTTTTCTCCAGTACAAAATTATGATATAACAGGAACGCTGTAACACTTTTATAAATAAAAGGTACAACTGCAATAAGCAGGGAAAAAATCGCAGGCATGATGACATGATGCATTTTTTCATTTGATGTATAAAACGCCCCTATTGCAACAATAACAATGGCTGTAGCATAAATGCCCCCTAAAAAGGAAAAGCTTAAAACACAATGCCTCATTACGTCCTTAAAGCCGAAACTGATGATTGGTTTGGTCTCTGATTTCTGATTCATTGTATTAACTGAATGTTGTTCTGAATCTAAATTTCCGTGAGAATTTTCCTTGTCCAAAGATGCAAGTATGTAGTCTCTGAAAGCAAAAGCAGTTTTATCATCAAAAACTAAATTAAAGTCAGTTTTATTGGCTGTAACAGAAGAATTTATATCTAATTGAAGGGTATAAACGTCAAATATTTTCTCAAAGATATTCTGCTGTAAATTTACTGTGGAAATACTGGAAAGTTTCACCGTAGTTTTACTTTGTGAAAGTTGATTTCTTTCCAGAATAAAAGTATCTCCTTCAATGTATATTTTAGTCTTCCACCATTTTAATAAATTAAAAGTGAAAAAAAACATAATAACCACAAAAAAGATAATAAGCCCGAATAAAACAGATTTTGAAGGAATGGACTGCATTTTTATATCCTTTAATGCATCTAAAAACTGGAAAACAAACATAGCTATAATATACCAGATGGCTTTAAAAGTATTCATAATCACAGAAATGAAGTGACATCTGACTTTAGGCATTTTTATCACTCCTTTGTGCTTTTACGATAGTACCAATCCTGATTCCAAGGCTTTCCGCAATTTCCCCGGCAATCTTATCTTCTAAAAAACTGATGGTAACATTGCCACCGGCAGTGGTTGCCACCACTTTACTAAGACCATATAAACGATCAACAGGCCCTCTTTCAATGGCAATCTGATGAACACGTTCTATGGGAGCAATAGTCTTAGTAATAAACCAGAGCCCTTCTATAACAATCATCTTTTCTTCATCGATATAGTATTTATATCGTTTATATCGGATGGTGGGTGCAAAAATAATCTCTAATATGCAGAGCAGGATAATGAATGCAAATACAAAATCTACCCAGTCGGGAAGCATTACATTTCGGAAATGAAGAACTGCTCTGACAACTCCCAGTATGAAAAGAAATATTGTAATTCCAATAAAGGATGAAAGTCTCATACAGCTTTTGGCCTTTTTGTTTAAAAATTTGTAATCTGATTCCATAATTAATTCACCTTTTGTTTGATATTTAGCTGATAAGCCTTAGACAGTATACCATAACTTAACAGTAAAAAAACATTTTGGAGGAGTATATAATAAAAAATTAATAAATGAAATGAACAGGTTTTTATACTTTTTATGTAATAGCCTGGAGCAGGCGTGCATATTAAAGTATAAGTGGTTATTACTTTTATATATTAAGGAGGCTATAGATTTTATAATGGCTGATAATCTGACTCTTGGTATGACTGCACCTGATTTTACTGCTAATTCTACTTTTGGACCTTTAAGCCTGTCTGATTATAAGGGAAAGTGGCTTGTTTTTTTTAGTCATCCCGGGGATTTTACCCCAGTATGTACTTCGGAGTTTGTTGCATTCGCTCAGGCATATGATCAGTTTAAACAAATAAATACAGAACTTCTGGGATTGAGCATAGACAGTAATCCATCACATCTTGCATGGGTTAACTCTATATATGAGATATCAGGTATTCAAATACCGTTTCCAATAGTGGTGGACCGTATTGGAGATATTGCCCGTGAATACGGCATGATTGCTCCGGATGTAAGCACACAGACAACTGTGAGAAGTGTGTTTATCATTGATCCAGATCAAAAAATCAGGGCAATATTAACCTATCCCTTGACAAATGGCAGAAATATCCCCGAAATATTCAGGCTGGTGACAGCTATTCAGACTACCGATGCAGAAAAAGTACTGACTCCGGCTAACTGGAAACCTGGCAACCCTGTTTTAGTTCCGCCTCCAAATACATACGCAGAATTAGAAGAACGAAAAAATAATGCAGAAGCATTAGGGCTGATTTGTAATGACTGGTACTGGTGTTATAAAAAGCAGGGGAGTGGCGAAGGGAACGAATAACCTAACTAAAAAATGAGGAAGCATTTTTTAATAAATGCTTCCTCATTTTTTATCCTATTTTAAGAGAAACATGGACTGGTCTAATTTTTCAACATCATAATAAACATACATGAATTTTATACTCCACAAGTCTATTGAAATAATTTGATTGAATTCAATATCTTGCAACAGGATGTAGTCTGATCCTACTCCCACAAGGTACCCATACTTTGAAAGGATTTCATCCGACCCGACAAAGCAGTCAATCTGCACATAGCGTCCCACTTGCGAATGAAAAAATTCGTTTATGTATTGAAAATTTGTGTTAGAATTTTTAATTATGTCTGTTTTGGATTTCAGATTACTTCTGATTCTGGCAATCTGCATTTTAGGACTTTCAATGCTTTGTGACATACAAAAACCTCATTTCTAAATCATTTTTTGATTTAATATATGCATTGGTAAAAGGCAGGGTGCTCAAAAGACTATTTTTTATCAGATAATAAGAAATAAATTCTAAATTATTGAAACTTTTTATTGAGCTATTCCGTTATATTAGTGTAAGGAGGCGGAGAAAAGAATGTCGACATTAGAAAATGAAATTTATGCAGCCTTAATTGAATTTATTGAAAAAAATCAGAACAGTATCTATCGGCTGGCCTACAGTTATGTAAAAAGTCAGGATACAGCACTTGATATGGTTCAGGAATCAATTTATAAGGCAATAAAGGCTTATGAAAAAATTGAAGATCAGAGCAATGTAAAATCCTGGTTTTATAAAATATTGGTAAACACCTGTCTGGATGAGTTGAGAAGAAGCAATCGTATTGTTACAGTCCCACCAGAAGATATTCCGGACCAAGCTGTGGACAGCTTGTCTAGTAAAGCTGAGCATATGGTTTTACATAAAGCACTGGAAGAACTTGATACTGAAACCAAAACAGTTATTGTGTTGCGCTATTTCGAAGACATGAAACTGGCAGAAATAGCAGGAGTGCTTGAAGAAAATATTAACTCTGTGAAAAGCAGGCTTTATAGGGGTCTGCGATCATTGAAATTTCAAATGAGAGAGGGGGATTCTGGAGATGCTGAATGAGGAAAAAGTTTTGGAATTAAAAAAAGGTTATGAAGATGTGGAAATTCCTGACCAATTGCAGCAAATCGTATGGAATACAATTAATCAGGCTGAGACAGAATTATTACAGGAAAAAGCAGAAAAAATAAAAAGGGGTAAAAAGATGAAAAAAAGAATTGGAAGTGTTGCAGCGGCGTTAGTTATAGTAATAGGGTCTTTTGGATTAGGTGTAAACACAAATAAAGCCTTTGCAGATACAGTTTCCGATATTCCGGTTTTGGGAAGTCTGGCAAAAGTATTTACTATAGAGCAGGTTCATGAAGAAACAGATTCTTATGTGGCAGATATGAAAATTCCTGGAATTGAAGGTCTCAAGGATAAAGAACTTCAGCAAAGGATTAATGAACTGGTGCATAAGCAGGTTACTGCAGCAGTAAATGACACAAAAGTAATAATGGAAGAAAATAAAAAGGCATTTTTAGAAACCGGCGGCAAGGAAGAGGATTACATGCAGCAGGAAATAAGTGTTGACTATGATGTTATGTGCCTTAATGATAAAATCCTGTCATTTTCTGTATATAAAACGGAAACTTTAGCAAGCGCATACTTTGATATGTTTTATTATAATTATGATTTAACAACTGGTCAGCCCCTTACTCTAAAAGATTTGCTGGGCAATGATTATAAAGAAATCGCAAACAAACAGATAAAAGAGCAGATTGCAGAGCGTTCAAAAAATCCGGATAATACTTATTGGGATAACTGTGAAGGTATGGAACAGGATGCCTTTAAGACTATTAAAGAAAATCAGCAGTTTTATGTAAATAAAAAGGGTAATCCTGTGATTGTATTTAACAAATATGAAATCGCCCCAGGCTATATGGGTATACAGGAATTTGAAATAAAAAAATAAGATAAGTCTGAATTTAAGGGCTAAGCCCACAGTATAAATTGTACTTAATTTACTGTGTCGCAATGGCCCTTTTTTTGGTATAATAATAAAAATACCTATTTAAATTAAACTATTAGAAATATTTAAGGAGATGGACATGAGCTATAAGAAACAATTTATTGAATTCATGGTGAAATCGGGAGTATTAACCTTTGGTGATTTTACCACGAAAAGTGGGCGAAAAACACCTTATTTTGTTAATACTGGAAATTATAAAACTGGTGCACAGGCAGATAAGCTGGGACATTTTTACGCCAGCTGTATTGCAGAAAATATAAAAAACGGTAATATAAGTGAAGATATTGCAGCATTATTTGGACCAGCCTATAAGGGAATACCTATTTCGGTGGCTACTGCCATTGCCATGTCCAGGGACTTTGACAGAGACATTAATTACTGCTTTAACAGGAAAGAGGAGAAAGACCACGGCGAAGGCGGCAAAATGGTAGGGTATAAGCTTCAGGATGGGGACTCTGTTTTAATGGTTGAGGACGTTATTACTGCTGGAACTGCTGTCAGAGAAACCTTGCCACAGCTTATGGCAGCGGCATCAGTAAAAGTAGAAGGCCTGATTATTTCTGTAGATCGTATGGAAAGAGGACAGGGGCAGAAGACTGCTATCCAGGAAATTGAAGAGGAATTCGGCATTAAAACTTATCCTCTTGTAACCGTAAGAGAAATAATAGATACTATGCACAACAATACCATTGATGGAAAAATCATTATAGATGATGCCATGAAAGAAAGAATGGAAGAGTACTTGTCTCAGTATTGTGTGCTTTAAAATTATGCTATGTTTAATAGCAGTGTTGATAATATGATAATTTTTAAGGGAAGTCATTTTAAGCTTCCCTTAATTCACATTTTATAAAAGATGTGCAGTAACTACCTAAATTAAGAATCTCTTTTAGAATATCTTCTTTAAAGTACCTAACTTTTTACCATAAATTAATGAAGCAATCTCTCTACTTATATATGTACCACCAGCCCCTTTCACTGATAAGAATTGGTAGTTTACTAAATCATTGCTTAATACAACAATGGTAATATGGTCATCCATATATTTCTCAAAATGAGAAGTGTAACCATTTGGGATTGACCCACCATGGCATATACTTTTACAATCAAAATGGTTTTTTACAAACAATCCATATCCATATTTTACATATTTGCCGTCATAGTGAGGCTTTTGCATTTCCTTTACTGTTTGGATTTTCAATAGTTTACCATCCTGAATTGCTCTATCAAGCAAATAAAAATCACCAACAGTTGATACAATATCACCACAAGCAAAGAACATTAATGGGTCCATATAGAACCCTTTTTCACCCTTAATATAATTATTGGCTACATTTTTTTGTTCTTCATCAATAAAACCTGAATGATTCATTTCAGCAGGAATAAATATATAATTTTTAACATATTGGTGATAATCCATTCCAGAAACCATTTCAATTATCAAGCCAAGAATAAGATAATTAGTATTGCTGTAGGACCATTTTTCACCAGCAGGGAATTTCAATTTATACTCTTTTACAATTTTCAGTATTTCTTGGGGTGTATAACGTTCTCCCCATTTTATTTGTTTTTTTAGCATTGTGTAGTTCTGTATCCCAGAAGTATGAGTCAGAAGATGATGAATTGTAATTCCACGGCCCTTGTAGAAGTCTGGAATATAATCTTCAACATTCTGTTGTGTTGAAAGCATACCTTTTTCTGATAGCTGCATAATACATAATGCAGTTATTGCCTTTGTCATAGAGCCAATCATGAATTTTGTTTGAGGTGTATTTTTTATTCCTTTTTCCTTATTTGAATATCCATATGATTCATTAAATATAATTTCATTATTTTTTGATAACAATACATTTCCACTAAATCTTTTCTGTTTTTTAAAGTATTCATTTAAATTAATATTCATATTCATCATTGACATCCTCCAATAACTTGCCCATATTTAATATAATCACTGTTAACCAGTTCTCTTTATTTTACAATTGCGACTGTACTAAATTATACAACAGAATATAATAATTGTTTAAATATTTATCATAGTTATATATAAATTGCTTCCCTAATTTATACCCAACTATTCAGAAAATATCAATTTTCAACATTTATCTTAAAACATAGCCTAAAATAAAAAAAACTGCTCCAATCTCAGGAGCAATTTTTTATGGTAAAAACACACACTATTCAGGATGTATAAAGGGTTATTCTTTTGTTTCTGCACTGGAATCAGTGCCATTTTCCCAATCGTCAAATCTCTTCATTATTTCATCATAAGTCTGGCCTGTAATTTCTGGCATTTGAGAGTCTTCACGATGATCGGGATTAAAACCTGCAGCTTTAAAACCATCCTTAACAGCATTTTTTAAAAGTTCCAGCTTTGATTTATCCCCTCCTGCAAGGGAATACGCCATATCCATGATTCTTCCAGCAACTGCATCTACACCCCATTCACCATCACTGGAAACGGACTGTTTTGCAGTCTCTATTTCATCGTTGCTGACAGTTAAATCAAGACCAAAAATAATTGCATTGGATTTTTCACCCTGTTTGGAAATCATGGAGAGGATATTATTTTTAAAATCCTCCATTTGTCTGGCGTGGTCTTCCAGTAAAGCATTTACTTCACTGGAGTAATCTTTCTTAGGTTTTGAATAGGTAATCTGATCCAGACTGGTATAGTCAGAAGCTTTCACATAAGAATCTGTTTTTTTTGGTACCAGAACGTTTTCTGCAGTCCCATTGGAAACCGTACCAGCAGGCTGAGTACTTTTTTGCATGGTACTCTTTTTTAAATCTTTTATGTCGGATATGACCTTGCTGCTTGCCGATTGAATCATTTAAGAACACTCCCTTTCTTTTATAGTAACATCCTTGTTGATTCATATATCGGCAGAACAGTCAATTAATTAAGATTTATCTATTGGGCTTTAACGGCTGCCTGCAATGCCGTGTTGGCAACTTTTCCGGCAACCTTGCTGCCGCTTCCACCGCCTTCAACTAAAACCACAAAAGCATAGGGGTGATCTTCATCCTGAAGAAAACCTGTAAACCAGGCATTATCAGAATCAGAATTATCACTTTGTGCTGTTCCTGATTTGGCCCCTATACTAAGGCCAGGGAAATTGCTCTGACCATAATTACTGATAACATTATTTCTCATCATTGAGGCCAGTTTCGATGCGGTATCCTCATTAATTAGTTCTCCAGTGGAATGCCTTAAATATAAGCTGGTCCGAACTCCTTTTTTCAGAGCAGTGTGTGAGATAATCTGTGGCTTTGCAGCAGAACCTCCGTTGGCAATGGCTCCTGAATAAACCATTAGTGCACACGGATTTACAAGGTCTTTGCCTTGACCGATGCCAGACCATGCAAGGCTGCCTTTATCGTCAGCAGCAAAATCAAAGGTAGATTTTGCAGTTTGAATGCCATTTATAGACATACTTTCAGTGAGCCCGGCTTTTTTTACATATTCATTTAACTGGTCGCTGCCAATTTCAGTGGCCAGTTGACCAAAAACACAATTGCAGGATACCGCAAGAGCCTGTTCCATAGTCAGATCTCCATGTGCACTGGGGCATGTAATAAGCTGGCCGTCAATGGTAGTCTTTCCACTGCAGTGGAACTTTCTGCTTTCTATTCCATCCAGTTTTTCTAGTGCAGCTGTAGCTGTAATTAATTTAAAGGTGGAGCCAGGGATAAAAGTTGCAGAGAGCAGCCGGTTCATATAGACTCCCTCATAATTTTCGTCTCCGTCTTTGATAGTAGGTGGTGAGGCAGGATCATAGGTGGGGGCACTTACCATACATATGATTTCTCCAGTCTTGTAATTATACACACCAACCGTACCTTTGTGCCCATTCAGTGCTTTAAATGCTGCCTGGCATACATCAGCATTTAAGGTCAGATATAAGTCTCTGCCGTTGGAAAAAATTGGTTTTGCACCAGTAATGATATTATAGCCGGTTAATTTATCAGCAAAGCGGGTTAACGCACCTGTTCCTATCATTCCTGTTGAGTCACCAACTGCATGAAGTGTAGCTTTACGAACATATATGTTGTCTGCATAATGCCACTTATTATCAGAATCGTCATAATCAGCCAGAACTTTGCCTGTTTCATCCAGTACTCTGCCAGTATTTAAAACGTTATTGGTATATAAATGGCGATTTGCTGAAAAAGCAGACCAGGTATCACCTTCCATAAAAAATTTAAAGGTAAATACTCCTGTACCGGCAACTAAAACCAGAGCAAGGAAAAAGCATACTATAGTCCGAGAGGTTATTTTTTTCATTTCTTTACCTCCTCATTATCATCAAGCTGATCAAACTGGCTTAAAAAGTCATTGATTTGATTTTGTTTCATATCATAATTCTTTTGTTCAGAATCAATATTATCAAATTGTTTTAAAAAGGAGTCAATTGTATCTTCACTAGTTTGTTTTTTATATGGTTTTTGTTTGCTTTCATTACATGCTTCAGTATATGTATTCTGGGAATGAGTCACATCTTCACCCAGATTAGGAAGACTTCTAACAGCGAAACTTGCATTCTGCCTGGTATCAGCGGCCTTTAAAAATGCCAGTAATCCCCACGAACTAATCATGCTGGAACCCCCGCAGGAAATAAAGGGAAAGGTAACCCCAGTCAGGGGCAATAAATCCACCGAGCCAAATACATTTAATATTGTCTGGAATACCAGAAGAGAGGTGGCGGCACAAGCAGCTGTAGTATAAAAAGCAGAACGGCCTGTTTTAGTAACTCTAAAAGCGAATATGGATAAAGTTACTATACTGGCAACGGCTAACAGAGCTATGATAAGACCCCATTCTTCACACAACATGCCAAAAACCAGGTCCGTATTTGCTGCAGCAATGTTATGAAGCCAGCCATTACCTGCTCCCACACCAATCAGACCACCACTGGCAGCAGCGGACATGGTGCGAACCTGTTGATATCCAGAACCAGTTGCATTCTGCCAGGCATGGCCCCAGACCGAGAAACGGGAAGCAATGTAAGGCTTAAATCTCAGGACTAAACCTCCACCTGCCACAGCACCACCACAAATCAATGACAAAGTGGCAAAATCTCCAGAACGTAAAAATGCTATTACAAGGAACACCACAAAGAAAATTGCAGCAGTTCCGAAATCACTCATGATCGCTAGAGCAAGTAAGCAAAAACCTGACAGTAACATAAAACCCCATACATTCCTTTTTACAAAGAGTCTGTCCAGAGTTGCTGAACCAGCAAAAATAAAGCATACTTTTGCAAGTTCAGATGGCTGAATGGATATTCCAGCTATGGAAATCCAGTTCTGAGCCCCATGTATAACAGAACCAAATACTAGGTTAATTAAAAGAAGGCCTATGGTAGCAAGAGCCATGAAATATCTTGCCTTGACTGCTCTTTTTAAATCTCTTAGATACCATCCTAATCCTAAAAACACAGCGATACCTAACAAGATGGTAAAAGTCTGCTTTAAGAGAGCGCCCGGAGCAGAAGATGCTGTGACCGCAAGGTTTAGTGTGCATGCAAAGAATGCCAGAATCTCTGGTTCGAAACCCGTTCGTTTGGCTATTTTTGAGAACATGACATAAGCCCACATAGAACCTAACAGAATCCCATAGCATAAAATGATGATATTTGCATAATCTGGCCGTGTTATTACTAACTGGAATATGGTTAATATCTGAAAAAGCGTCAACATGGCAAAAGAACTCCAGGGAGGAGCGGGACGGCTTTGCGCCAGTCTGTTTTGCTGCTGTTTCTCATGTTCTGTTTCTGAAACTGGCTCTAAAGTAAGAATGACACCACCAAACATGATAGTTTCCCCAGGCTTTACTGAAGTATAATCCTTTACCTGATGTCCATTGCAAAGGGTTGGATTCTTTTCTGACAGACTGTAGACTTTCCAATCCCCATCATCATCACGTATAAGGGAGCACTGGGTTCTGGAAATAGTGGGGAAATTAATGACCACATCACAGTGACGGGCACGGCCTACTGTACATTCCCAGTGATGAATAGGAAATTTGCCAAGCTCAGGGGATACCAGATAACCCCAGGTTTCTTCTGGGTTTTTTACTCTGAGCATGTCATGAAGTACAGACAAAAGGATACCCATTGCTAGGACAGGAAAAATCCACCTTACCAATCCTCCATACCAGTCTGCAACTGTTGTGGGATTTTCCGAAATCCATTGAAAGGAGTAGTGCATTATTTCAATGGAGCGGGACATAAAATCTGAAAAAATCTCACCAATATTATTCATAAATTCGGACAACTTATTACCTCCTGTTGTACGTAATAATATACTAATTTAATAGTATAACATAGGAAGGCAGGTTATTGTATTGACAAATTTAATTATTTCATGCAAAATCGGTAATAGTGTTTATTTATTATGAGAATCTGACGGGAAAGGAATAAGATGGAAAAGTTTTTTAAATTAAAGGAAAATAATACAGATATAAAAACAGAAATCACTGCAGGAGTTACCACATTTCTGTCTATGGCGTATATTTTGGCAGTCAATCCCAGTATGCTGGCGGATGCTGGTATGAGTAGCAGCGGAGTTTTTACTGCTACAGCTATTTCTGCAGCAATAGGCACATTGATAATGGCATTTTTTACGAATTATCCTGTGGCACTGGCATCGGGCATGGGTCTGAATGCGTATTTTACTTACTCTGTTTGCATACCTTTGGCAGAGCAGGGAATTAATGATCCATGGAAGATTGCTTTAGCAGCTGTATTTGTAGAAGGAATAGTATTTATATTATTGACACTCTGTAAATTCAGAGAAAAACTCATAAACGATGTACCTAAAAACCTGAAATATGGTATCACAGTTGGAATTGGTCTATTTATAACTTTAATTGGGCTAAGCAATGCAGGAATAGTAATATCCAGCAGCTCTACTCTGGTAGATCTTGGGTCTGTTCCTTCTGCACCATTTGCCTTGGCTTTTTCCGGTTTTCTGATTATATGTGTGTTGCACCACTATAAAGTTATTTGTCCCATATTATGGGGAATACTGGCTACTTGGGGATTAGGTATGATTGCCCAGCATATTGGGTGGTATACAGTTAATCCTGACGTGGGACATTTTTCTGTTTTTCCAGATTTTAAAGGGACAAGTTTTATTCCGGCAAAGCCGGCGATTTTTGCCTTTGATTTTAGTTTCATTACAAAGAACTTTATGCAGTTTGCTGTAATAGTTTTTTCATTTTTATTTGTGGAACTCTTTGATACGGTTGGTGGCCTGATTGGCATTGCAGATAAAGCAAATCTTTTAGATGAAGAAGGAAAACTGCCTAAAGCCAGCAGAGCATTAATGGCAGATGCTGTTGGAACAGTTGCAGGGGCTTGTCTGGGCACTTCCACGGTTACGGCTTATATGGAGAGCTGTGCTGGAGTAGGACAGGGGGAAGAACAGGCTTAACTTCTGTTACCACTGCTGTGTTTTTTATCATTGCTTTGTTCTTTTCTCCAGTATTTATAGCAATACCAGGGTTTGCAACAGCTCCGGCTTTAATGTTTGTAGGCTGGCTCATGATGAATTCTATCAAAAAAATGAGCTTTGATGGGGATCCGGCTGATTCTATTGGAGGCTTTATTGCGATTATCATGATGCCTTTCACTTACTCTATTGCAAATGGTATTATGTTTGGTATTTTAAGTTGGGCAGTTATGAAAATATGTCAGGGTAAAGCCAGGACAATACCAGCTGTCATGTGGATAAGCAGCGCATTGTTTATCTTAAGAATTATTACAATGATTTTTTAAGCTTACTATAAAGAACTGCTTTAAGTCAGTTCTTTATTTTTATTTGGAGATATTTAGAAAATGTGGTACAATAAAGTATATGATATTTATAAGCAATGATAGGAGCTTGGTATGAGTATTGATAGAGTTAATTTAAAAAATCAATATCTTGATGGAATAAATCAGGGAACAGTGCCTTTCGCTGTGCCTGACAAGACAGGAAGTGATTTTGAACAGACTTTGAAAAAAATCGTTTCAGACAATCAAAGAAATGGATTGCTTTCAAATGCTGTAAATTCGTCTGATTATAAATATAATACAACTTCTGATACTAAATTAGATGATATATTTACAAAAGCAGCAGAAACTTATGATGTTCCGGTGGAATTATTAAAAGCAGTGGCAAAAGCAGAATCAGGCTTTAATCCCAATGCCGTATCAAAGTGTGGAGCAATGGGCATCATGCAGTTAATGCCAGGCACCGCTAAAGCGTTAGGGGTAGTTGATGCATATGATCCGGAACAAAATATTATGGGGGGAGCAAATTATATCTCCCAAAAGCTGAAAGCATACAATGGGGATATTACTTTGGCACTGGCTGCATACAATGCAGGCTCGGGAAACGTGGCTAAATATGGTGGCGTACCCCCATTCGCAGAGACCCAGAATTATATAAAAAAGATTTATGGGTATATGGGAGAAGATATAAAACTGCCTGATCAGATTACCCGTACTTCTTCTGATTCAAATAATGAAACAGACGGACTTTTATCAGGGACCCAATCGTTTTCCGAAATGGGTACGGATAAGGCATATCTGGCAGCCAGATTGCAGATATTACGACATCAGCTTGACATGCAGGAGTTATTTGCATCCTGGGATGAAGACAGCGACGACAATAATAATTATGATATAAGTGCCGGTCAGCTGATAAATTCATTAAAAAATTTGTAAATGATAGATACAGACATAAAAAATACGGTTAAAGAGAGGACATCATTGATGGAAAGAAGAGTTGGTACAGTCTCCAGAGGATTAAGAGCACCGATTATCAGACAGGGAGATGATTTGAAAAAAATTGTAGTTGAGGTACTGCTTGGAGCTGCTGAAAGTGATAATTTTGAAATCAGGGATAAAGATATTCTGGCTGTTACAGAAGCTGTAGTAGCAAGAGCCCAGGGGAATTATGCAACGGTATCTCAAATTGCAGAAGATGTTAAAGAAAAACTTGGTGGAGAGACTATAGGAGTTATATTTCCCATTTTAAGCAGAAACAGATTTTCTGTTTGTTTAAAGGGCATTGCAAAGGGAGTTAAAAAAATTGTATTGATGCTTAGCTATCCTAGCGATGAAGTAGGAAATCATCTGGTAGATATTGATTTACTGGATGAAAAAAACATTAATCCATATACTGATGTATTAAGTCAGGAACAGTTTGAAAATCTTTTTGGAAAATCAAAACATACTTTTACAGGGATGGACTATGTAAATTATTACAAGCAGCTTATTGAAGAAGAAGGCGCAGAGGCAGAAATTATTTTCTCAAACAATCCAAAAACAATTCTGGACTATACCAAAAATGTTTTAACCTGTGATATTCATACAAGAGAAAGAAGCAAGAGAAGATTAAAAGATGCAGGTGCAGATGTGGTATTAGGCTTGGATGACCTGATGAATGAAAGCGTATCAGGAAGTGGATTCAACACAAAATATGGTTTACTTGGATCCAATAAAGCAACGGAAGACACGGTGAAGCTGTTTCCATGTGATTGCACTGAATTTGTGAAAAGCATTCAAAATGAAATCAGGGAAAAAACAGGAAAGACTATTGAGGTAATGGTTTATGGGGATGGTGCATTTAAAGATCCGGTAGGTAAAATATGGGAGCTTGCAGACCCAGTGGTTTCCCCAGGGTATACAGATGGTCTTGAAGGGACTCCAAATGAAGTAAAAATCAAGTATCTGGCAGATAATGACTTTGCTGACTTAAGTGGAGAAGCTCTTAAAAATGCCATTTCAGAATTTATAAAGAATAAAGACAGTGATTTGAGCGGCTCAATGGTGGCACAGGGAACAACACCAAGGAGATTAACGGACTTAATTGGCTCTCTATGTGATCTTACTTCAGGAAGTGGGGATAAAGGTACGCCAATTGTTTATATCCAGGGATATTTTGATAATTATACAAAATAAAAAAATAAAAAACAGAAGCTTCGGGCTTCTGTTTTTTATTACTGCCGTAAAAAACAGGCTTAATCATTTAACATTGAAACAATATCTTGTTTTGGACGGGCACCTACTGCCACATTTACAACTTTACCTTCTTTTATTACTGCCAGAGTAGGAATACTCATTACATTGAAAGCACTGGCAAGTTCTGGCTGTTCATCAATATTTACTTTGCAGATCTTTGCGGTTGATACTTCTTTTGCAATCTCATCTACAATAGGTGACACCATTTTACATGGACCACACCAGGATGCCCAGAAATCAATTAATACTGGTTTATCCGATTCCATAACTTCTGCTTGAAAATTATCTTTTGTTACTGTTAATACTGACATACTTTTTTCTCCTTCTTATCTTATATTTTAAATAATCAAAATGTGTTAGTTTATGTTGCCATTATAATACTTTTTATACCCATATTCCGTGACTTTATCACTAAATTGAAGTTATTTACGAAGAAATTTTATGGCAGAAGTCCCAGCAATGGCACCGTCACTTACAGCTTTAGATATTTGTAAAAGGCCGCCAATGCAATCTCCTGCAGCGTATAAACCTGGAACATTAGTGGACATGTCAGAGTTTACAATAATTTTGTTCCCCTCCGTGAAAGCTCCTATTTTTTTGGCTAAAGCGGTACTTCCTGCAGTGCCATAAGCTACAAAGACACCGTCTAATTTAATTTTATCTTCACCATTCAGAGTTACAGATTCCAGTGACCCAATTCCACCAAGTAATGGGTTGGAAGGTCCCGGATTGAAACTGGCAACAGCCTGCTTTTCAATTTTAACTTCTTTTGGAAAGTTTACAGCAGGTTCTGTACCATTGGTGAGCACCGTTACAGAATTTACAACGGGAAGAAGTTCTTTTGCCTCATTTAAAGCATATTCGCCACTGCCTAGGACGGCCACATTTTTACCTTTGTAAAAAAAGGCATCACATATGGCACAATAGCTGATTCCTTTTCCCTCCAGTTCCTGCAAACCCTTGATTGGAGGAGAGGTACGGGACGTTCCTGTGGCTAGAATAACAGCATCTGATAAATACTCGTGTTTGTCTGTTCTGACAGAAAATCCATTGCTTATTGCTGAAGAATCTGGATTTAGATTAATACTGCTGATTGCAACTACTTCTTCTTTAATAATCTTTGCTCCCAGTCTCTTGGCCTGGGTAATACCGTTTTCTACTAATCTGGTACCTGATACGGGATACTCAAACCCATAATAGTTTTCGATTTTATCAGCTTTACCTAAAGAGCCAAGTCCGCTTCCTATAACAGTTGTGTTAATTCCGGCTCTGACAGTATATAATGCTGCCGAAATACCTGCAGGCCCATTGCCTATAATTATTATACTTTTCATAACCCGCCTAAACCTTTCTATTTTAAAACTAATATCATATCTACCCGGAAAAATAAAATTTATAACCATATTAAACTATAAATAAATAAAAAAACTCAACTATAATATTATTTTCTTAAAAACAATCCATAATATTCAGTAATGGGATAAGAATTTATAATTTAAAATTAATTGCCATAACCGTAATATATAAATCATACAGGAAGCATCGTTTAATGAATAAAAGAAAAAGAGGAGACAATTGTAAAATGCTCCTCTATCGATAGATCTAAAATTGTATAATACCTATGTAACCTGCCCTGAAGGATTACTCTACAGGTGCAACGTCAACTTTTTCTTCCAGAACTTTTTCATATTCGGCAAAGATTGCGTCTTTAATTTTATTTCTGGTTTCTGAGATAAGTGGATGAGCAATATCCCTAAAGTCCCCCTCACCCATCTTTCGACTAGGCATTGCAATAAATAATCCGTTTTGGCCTTCAATGATTTTTATGTCGTGTACTACAAATTCATCATCAAAGGTAACAGAAACAACAGCCTTCATCTTTCCATCGTCATTAACCTTACGAACCCTTACATCAGTAATATTCAAATCTGGTCACCATCCTTTCATGCCACAAAACAATCTGCTGCGCATTTTTAATAAAATAGATATTTGCCAGTATTATACAATAACAACCAAAAAAATACAAGGGGTTTTGACTAAAAAATAAGTATTTTTTAAAAAATCTGACAATTACTGTAGACCTCAATTTCCTTAGTGTTTTCGTCCACTTTTCCAAGATACAGTAATGTACAATAATCCTGTATTTTCTTTTTATCAGGTTCGGTGGAAGCGATGACTATTCCCGTGCCTACAATTTCCATATCAAATTCTCCTAAGATGTCTTTAATTCCTTTTACACTGCCTCCTGCCCGCATAAAATCATCAATAATTAAGACTTTTGAACCAGGAACCACAGCTCGTTTGGATACAGACATTTTTTGCACCCTGTCAGAGGAGCCGGAAAAATAATTTATACTTAGAGTAGAGCCTTCAGATATTTTACTTTCACGCCGGATAACAATCATAGGAACATTTAGCATATGTGCAGTCATGGTAGCAATGGGAATGCCTTTTGTTTCGATAGTTGCAACATATTCTGCCTTATAATCCTGAAATTTTCTGGCAAAAACCGTTGCAACCTGTCTGGCTACATTGGAATCAAACATAATATCAGAGGTGTATAAAAAACCCCCTCCTAAAATTCTGCTGCTGTCTCTGAGTTTTTCACATAATTCTTCCTGAAGAAGTGCACAGTCTTGGTCAGATATATAAGGTATATATTTTACTCCGCCTCCAGCTCCGGAGGTAGTTTGTATAATTCCCAGGTTTACGGACTGAAGTGTCTGCCTTGCAGTTTGCAAATCTTCGCTTATACTGGATTTTGCCGCTCCAAACAGTTTACAAAAGTAATTCAGACTATATGATTTGTTTGGGGTTTCAGATAAAATTTTTATGATAGCTGCAACACGTTCAGCTCTTTTCATGAATTCCCTCCTAATATATTAAAGTATACATATTTTCTATTATACCATAAACTAATAAAATCAAATAATATTTTAATAAAATGTGGGATTTTTTTGCACAATTTATGGTATAATGAACCATGATGGGTTTATTAGGGCCTGTTTAACATTAAATATATATTTTGGAGGCATAAACTGTGATAAATTTATCCGATTATAATCATATACACTGTATAGGAATCGGAGGCATAGGACTTAGTGCTATTGCTGAGATCTTACTGGATAGAGGGTATACTGTTTCAGGATCTGATATGAAAGAAAGTGAAATAACAGATAGACTGATAGCAAAGGGTGCCCATATTTTTTTGGGGCAAAGAGAAAAAAATGTTGATGGGGCTGATTTAATCATATATTCTTCGGCAGTTACTCAGGATAATCCTGAAATGATAAGAGCTGCTGAGTTAAATATTCCGGCTGTAACCAGAGCCACTATATTGGGTGTTTTGATGTCTGAGTATAAAAACAGTATTGCTGTTTCCGGAACTCATGGTAAGACAACTACAACATCAATGATTTCATTGATTCTGGAGAAAGCACAGAAGGATCCTACCATTCTGGTAGGGGGGAATCTGTCTGAAATTAATGGAAACGTGAAAGTTGGAAAAAGCGAATTTTTCATAACAGAAGCTTGTGAATACATGGATAGTTTCTTAAATCTAAGACCTAAAATTGAGATTATTCTTAACATAGATTCCGACCATTTAGATTACTTTAAAGATATAGACCATATCGTCAGTTCTTTTAAAAAGTTTGCGGATCTCGTAGGGGAAGAGGGGATGATTGTCGCCTATGAGGCAAATCCTTTCGTGAATGGTATTATAAAAGACTTACCCAATGCAGTAACCTTTGGATACAATGAAAACTGCACTTATTATGTTACTGATATAACTTTTAATTCCTTCGGAATGCCACAATTCTATGTGAACCACAACGGGAACAGGTTATGTACCATACAATTATCTATACCAGGAGAGCACAATATTCTGAATGCACTGGCTTCTTTTGCGTGCTGTCATTCACTTGGGGTAGAAATTGAAGATATTGTATCTACATTAGAAAGTTATTCTGGTACCCAGCGCAGATTTGACATTATCGGCATTACTTCGGACAATGTACAGATTGTTGATGATTATGCACATCATCCAACAGAGATTAAAGCTACATTAGCTGCAGCACAAAATATACCTCATAAAGATTTATGGTGTTTATTCCAGCCGCATACGTATACAAGGACACTGGCCTTATTTGATGAATTTGCTGAATCCTTTGATAAAGCGGACAAGATAGTAGTGGCAGAAATTTATGCTGCCAGAGAGAAAAATGTATATAAAATAAGCTCAAAAGAGCTGGTAAATGAGATAAAAAGAGCAAATCCTACAAAAGATGTTTATTACTTCAGCGATTTTGATGAAATAGCCAATTTTGTAATTAATAATGCCCAGAGTGGTGATTTAGTCATTACAATGGGAGCAGGAGACATTTATAAAGTAGCAGAAATTATTTTAGAAAAAGACAGAAGGAGATAATGTAAGATTATGACTATTGAAGAATGTCTTGATTTGGAAAAGGAAAGACTGGAAATTAATAAAAAACATTTGGAAAACGGAGTAAAGTTTATTGATATAAAAACTGCCTACATAGGATCCGAGGTGAAAATCGGAGCAGGGACTGTAATTTATCCTTGTGTTACAATGGAGGGAAGAGTTATAATCGGAACTGACTGCGTTATTGGGCAGAACACCAGAATTGAGGATTCAACCATAGGCGACCGTACGAATATTCAGAGCTCAGTTATCACTGAAAGTTCAGTGGGGAGTGACACTAAAATCGGTCCCTTTGCCTATCTCAGACCAAACAGTACTATTGGAAGTCATTGCAAGGTGGGAGATTTTGTTGAAGTTAAAAATTCCAGCATGGGAGATGGAGCAAAGGCTTCTCATCTGACTTATATTGGTGATTCGGATGTAGGAAAAGATGTGAATCTGGGATGCGGGGTTGTATTTGTAAATTATGATGGAAAGAACAAACATCGCTCTGTGATTGGAGATGGTGCTTTTATTGGTTGTAATACAAATATTATTTCACCAGTGACAGTTGAAGAAGGCTCTTATGTAGCAGCAGGAAGTACAGTGACAAAAAATGTTCCAAAAGGGTCACTATATGTGGCTCGTGCTAAAGATAAAATAATTGAAGGCTGGGTAGAACGCAGAGGGTTATTAAATAAAAATAAATAATATTAATTATGAAGAAAATGAAGTTTGGTTTTATTTAGAAATTGGACATTATTACAAAGAAGCTATTGAATAAACAGAAAGAGGTGTAGAAAACAAATGAAGAGCGGAGCATTTTCAGATTTTAAGATTTTTACGGGTAATTCACACCCGGCATTGGCTGAGGAGATTGCCAAAATAATGGGAAAACCATTAGGCAAGGCCACAGTGAGTACCTTTAGTGATGGAGAAATATCAGTAAATCTCTGGGAAACAGTAAGAGGCATTGACACATACATTGTTCAGCCGACTTGCAATCCTGTGAATAACAGCCTGATGGAAGTCTTAATTATGATTGATGCAATGAAAAGAGCGTCAGCAGGCAGAATTAATGCAGTTATTCCTTATTATGGTTATGCTCGTCAGGACAGAAAAGCAAAGGCGAGAGACCCGATTACAGCAAAACTGGTAGCGGATCTTCTTGTTGCAGCAGGAGCTGACAGAGTTGTGACTATGGATTTACATGCAGCACAGATTCAGGGATATTTTAATATTCCAGTAGACCATTTAGTGGGAATGCCAATATTAGTTAAGTACTTTCAGGAAAAAAATCTTGAGGATTTGGTTATCGTATCTCCGGACCACGGCAGCGTTACAAGAGCAAGAAATATGGCACAGCCTTTAAATGCTCCCATTGCTATCGTTGATAAGAGGAGACCGGAACCAAACAAGTCAGAAATTATGAATATTATTGGTGATATTGACGGAAAAACTGCCATTCTTGTGGATGACATGATTGACACAGCCGGTACTATTACCAATGCTGCTAATGCTTTAAAAGGGCTTGGGGCAAAAGAAGTATATGCATGTGCAACACATCCAATTCTTTCTGGCCCAGCCATTGAAAGAATCGCCGATTCTGCTATTAAAGAACTTGTTCTTCTAAATACTACACCTATTCCTGAAGAAAAAGTAATAGATAAAATAAAAGTACTTTCTGTAGCACCGCTATTCGCTGAAGCTATGATGAGAATATTTACAAATGACTCAATCAGCAAGCTTTTTGATTAATTATAAAAGTAAAAGGAAAATATAAAATATGTATGTGATTGTTGGACTTGGAAATCCGGGAAAGAAATATGAAAATACAAGACACAATATTGGGTTTATCACCTTGGATTATCTGGCTGACAGGCATGGAATTAAAATTACAAAAATAAAACATAAAGCTTTGGTCGGAGAAGGAAACATCTCCGGCCAAAAAGTTTTATTGGTCAAACCACAGACTTATATGAATTTAAGTGGTAATTCTGTGCGTGAAGTGATGGAATATTACAAAGTTAATATAGAAAATCTGCTGGTTATCTATGATGATATTGATATACCAGCAGGAAGTGTACGAATTCGGAAAAAAGGAAGTGCAGGTACACATAATGGTATGAGATCTGTAGTGTATGATATACAGTCAGATCAGTTTCCGAGAATAAGAATCGGCATGGGCAATAGTAAAAATGCAGATTTAAAAGATTTTGTTGTTGGTGGTTTTTCAAAAGGGGAAAAAGAAGTTTTTGAAAGGGCAGTTGTTCATACAGCTGATGCCATAGAATGTTTCTTGCAATTTGGCATAGATAAGGCGATGAATGAATACAATACAAAAGGAGCTGTAGGAGAAGAAAAGGGTAATGAATGATAATAAAATCATAAATATATCCGGAATATCAGAGGGACGGGTAGCGCCTGTCGGTGCTAATATTGCAGGGAAAAATGTGGGACCTACGTTAGTAGTTACCTCTTCTGCAATCAAAGCAAAACGACTGGGGGAAGACCTGTCTTTTTTTGGGCATAAAAATGTTTATGTAATGCCTGATGCAGGTGAAATTTTTCTTAGATATGAAGCAAAAACACATCATGAACTTCTGGATCGTTTGAAAATTTTAAAGGCAATGGTTATGGGAGAAGACTGTTTTGTTGTGGCCCCGGTTTCTGCTGCATTAAAAAAAATGGCTTCTGCTGATCTTTTTAAAAACAACATTATAAATTTAAACCTTGGGGATGAAATAAACCTGGAGGAAATCAAGCAAAAATTAGTATCCATGGGATATGAAAGAGTCCCGATGGTTGATGCCAAAGGACAATTCAGCGTCAGGGGAAGTATCATAGATGTTTTTACTGCAGATGCTGAAAATCCTTATAGAGTAGAACTTTTTGATATAGAAGTTGATTCTATAAGAAGTTTTGATTTAGACACCCAACGTGCCTCAAAGAACTTAGACAGCATAAAAATCTTTCCGGCTGAACTCCTGCAGAATGATCAGGAGGTTTTTGATAAAGCTGCCAGAAAAATTGATAAAGAATATTCTGCGTATATAAAACGCTTATATAATAAACAGGAAAAAAGTAAAGAAGAAATTCATAAAATTGAGCAACTTGAGAAAAGAAAAAATGAATTGCTTGAATATGTTGAAAATAATACAAATATCCAGTTATTAGAGAATTATATTCACTATTTTTACGAGGAAACAGTATACTTGTGGGATTATCTTCCGGAAAATTCGATAGTTATGATTGATGATCCAGACAGAGTCATTGAGGCACTGGAAACGCGAATAAAAGAGTTTAAAATGGATTTTGAAGTGCTGCTTGAAACTGGCTATGTTATACCAAAAGATTACCAGTCTTTTTCTGATGAAAAAGATTACTTTAAATTATATGAACAGCCTCTGGTATATTTGTTCACCCCTTTTCAGAAGAGAATAAAAGGTGATGTAAAGCTTACAGAAATCCATAATGTTGTAAGTAAACAGGGACCTGTTTTTAATGGCAGGATGGACCTGTTGGCAGAAGCACTGAAAAGGTATGTTCACGAAAACTATCAGATAACCATTGTGTGTTCAACGGATGAACGAGTTGAAAATCTGACAGAATTTATAGAACGAAACGAATTAACAGGAAAAATTACCTTTAAAAAAGGCAGCATAACAGGTGGCATGGAATTTCCTGAAGAAAAGGTTTGTTATATCTGGGATGGAGATATTTTTACAAACCAGAAACAGGGAAAAACCAGAAGTCAAAAAAGTAAACCTAAAGGAAAGGCTATACAAAGCTTTTCTGATATGCATAAAGGGGATTTTGTTGTACATGATAACCACGGAATTGGTAAATTTCTTGGTATAGAGCAGCTGGTAGTACAAAATGTAAAAAAGGATTATCTAAAAATAAAATATGCCGGTGAAGATATGCTTTATGTCCCTGTAGAGCAGATGGACTTAATTCAGAAGTACGTCAGCGCAGATGGTGCCACACCAAAGATAAATAAGTTATCCGGCAGTGAATGGAAAAAAACCAAGGCAAAAGCAAAAGCAGCCATTGCTAATATGGCAAAAGAACTGTTGGAGCTTTCGGCAGCAAGGCAAATTGAGAAGGGGTATGCCTTTTCGGAAGATACGGTATGGCAAAAGGAATTTGAGGATAGTTTCCCTTATCAGGAGACTTCAGACCAGTTAAGAGCCATCAGTGAGATAAAATCTGATATGGAACGGCCTATTGCCATGGACAGACTGCTTTGTGGAGATGTGGGATATGGTAAAACAGAAGTGGCTGCAAGAGCTTTGTTCAAATGTGTAGCAGAGGGAAAGCAGGCGGCTGTTTTGGTGCCTACTACCATATTGGCTAATCAGCATTATATGACTCTGAAGGACCGGTTTGAAAAATTTCCTTTTAAAGTTGAAATGCTTTGCAGATTCAGGAGTGACAGACAGCAGGATGAGATTGTAACCCAGATAGAAAAAGGTACTGTAGATTTAGTTATTGGTACCCATAGAATGCTTTCTAAAGATGTACAGTTTAAGAATTTAGGGCTGCTGGTTATAGATGAAGAACAACGATTTGGGGTTCAGCATAAAGAGGCTATAAAGCAACTAAGAAAGAACGTTGATGTTCTGACTATGTCTGCCACGCCAATCCCAAGGACTCTTCATATGTCTTTAGTTGGTATAAAGGATATGAGCCTCATAGAGGAGCCTCCAGAAGAAAGGTACCCGGTACAGACTTATGTACTGGAACAGGAGGATGAACTGATCAGAACTGCCATTGAAAGGGAACTGGCAAGAGACGGACAGGTATATGTGATATTTAACAGAGTGCTTGGTATTAACAAAGTGGCAGCGCAGATTAAGAGGCTTGTTGCCCATGCAAAAGTAGAGGTTGCTCACGGTCAGATGAATGAACATGAGCTGGAAGATATTATGATTCGGTTTATCAATAATGAAAGTAATGTGCTGGTAGCTACCACTATTGTAGAATCTGGAATAGACATTCCAAATGCCAATACCATCATCATGCTTGATGCTGACAGGCTGGGCCTGGCACAGCTATATCAGTTAAGGGGAAGGGTTGGAAGAAGTACCAGACTTTCTTATGCATATCTGATGTTCCAAAAAAATAAAGTTCTGTCAGAAGTAGCAGAAAAACGACTGAGGGCTATTAAAGAGTTTACTGAATTTGGTGCTGGATTTAAAGTTGCTATGAGGGATCTGGAAATAAGAGGAGCAGGAAACCTTTTAGGAATGGAACAACATGGGCATATGATGATGATTGGCTATGAACTTTATTGTAAACTGGTAGATGATGCTGTAAGAGCCTTAGGTGGTGAAATTGTAAATCCTGACAGGGAAGAAGCATCTATTGAACTTCAGGTTACAGCTTATATTCCAGATCGATACATTGCAGATGAAGTCCTTAAACTGCAAATGTATAAAAAGATTGCGGCTGTTGATAGCGTAGATGGCGAAGAAGAGATTATTGATGAATTGATAGACAGATTTGGAGAAATTCCGAAGGAGACGGTAAACTTAATAAAAGTCTCAAGAATACGCTCTATGGCTGAAGCATTATGTATAACGAGAATACATGAGGATGGAAATAAGATTATTTTTGATTTTGCTCCGGAAAATCCCCTTAAGGCACAGGCTTATGCAAGGCTTTCAAGAAGTTTCGGCATGAGAATCTTTATTCATGGAGGAGTGAAGCCCATGGTGAGATATACCATGGAAAAGACCAATAAGCTTGAAGAGACCATCAGAGTACTTGATGTGATGAAAGAAGAATAACAGTAAAAAACCTGGCTTAAATTATTTATAGCCAGGTTTTCACTTTTTAACTTTCCATTTGTCTTGCAAGGAAAGTGGCCCCTATTTCAGCGGCTTTCAGTTCCACATCACCTAATACTTTATCGTCTTTTGGCAGGATAGTAATAGATCCAATGGAATCTCCCTGAGAAATAATAGGTACAACTATTTTGTCCTGTTCCATTAGTCTGTTTTTACTCTGAATAAGCCGATCCAGTTCGTGATCGATTTTTTTATCTAACAAATCTTTTTTCATTCCACCAGATACAGCAATAATCTGATCCGTATCTGATACAACAACGGTGCTCCCCAAAACGCTAGATGCTGTTTCTGCATATTCGCCTGCAAATTGGCTAAGCTCGTTAATTGGAGAATATTTTTTCAATATTACCTCGCCATCTTTGCTAGTATAAATTTCGAGAGGATCTCCCTCACGGATTCTGAGGACTCTTCTTATTTCCTTAGGTATAACAACTCTACCGAGGTCGTCTATCCTTCTGACTATGCCTGTTGCTTTCATAAATGATTCCTCCTAAATACTATTATGGATTAAAATGCAAGTTGTTTTTAATTCTTGCTAAATTTTCATTCATATTGTTTGTAACTGAGGAAAATTTATACTAAGATTAAGAAAAATCATGCTAACAAAAGTTGGCAATAATTTGTAGGCATTACAAGAAAAAGGATGAAATAGATATACTCGTGTGATATAATATAATGTCCATGTAATAATATTACTTAATTGAGGAGGTTTCAAAATGATTTTTACAAATATATCAATTTTAGATGAGAATATGCAGCTGCAAGAAAATATGTATGTAGGAATAAAAAATGAGAAAATCGATTATATTGGTAAAGAGATGCCATTTATTGATTATGGTGAAAGCTATAATGGAAAAGGCAAGCTTCTAATGAGTGGATTTTATAATACCCATGCTCATTCACCTATGACTCTGCTTAGAGGATATGGAGAAAACCTTGCGTTACAGGCATGGCTTAATGATAGAATTTTTCCTTTTGAAGCAAAGCTAGACGGGAATGCTGTTTATTGGGGAACTATGCTGGCTATGGCTGAATCTCTCAGATTCGGAATCGTATCCACCACAGATATGTATTATTTTTGTGAAGATATGGTTAAAGCCATAGAACAGACAGGAGCAAAAGATAATGTGGGCAGAGGTGTGACCAACTTTACGGATTCGGATTTATATGATTTGGAAAGTTTTTCTGAAATGAAAGCATTATTCGGAAATTATCATAATGCGGCAGGAGGTAAAATAAAAGTAGATATGAGTCTTCATGCCGAGTATACTTCAAATCTTAAAACTGTACAACAGATGGCAGCATATACAAAGGCGATTGGTGCTAATATGCATGTACATGTTTCGGAAACAAAATTAGAACATGAAGAATGTAAAGCAAGACACAATGGCATGACTCCTATACAGTATTTTAACAGCCTTGGGCTGCTAGATACCAAAACAACAGCAGCTCACTGTGTATGGGTAGAACCAGAGGATATGGATATAATGAAGGAAAAGGGTGTTACTGTGGCAAGTAATCCTATCAGTAATTTAAAATTATCCAGTGGTGTCTGCAATGTACCTGAATTACTAAGGAGAGGAATCAATGTTGCTATAGGAACAGATAGTGTTTCCAGCAATAACAGCTTGAATTTTATAGAAGAAATGAAAGTCTTTGCTATTGCTTCAAAGGAAAAATATCAGGACCCTACAGCTGTTACCCCAATGGAAACTCTTTATGCGGCAACAAGAGCAGGTGCACTGTCCCAGGGAAGGGATGATTGCGGCAAACTAGCTGTCGGATATAAAGCAGACCTGATTGTTCTTGATATTATGAGGCCGAATTTTGCCCCTGTGCATAACATGGCAAACAATATAGTATATTCAGCATGTGGCGGTGACATTTCGATGACAGTGGTTGATGGAAAAGTCCTTTATAAAGATGGAGTTTATACAACTATAGATATTGAAAAGACAATATTTGAGACAAACAAGGCCACAAAGAAAATTTTAAGTCAGCTATAAAGGAGTTTAAAATGGCAAAAAAATCCTTTGTTCAAGGTGCCGTAATCCTTGGGATTGCGGGTATAATAATAAAAGTTCTGGGGGCATTCTTTAGAATTCCTTTGGCAAACTTAATAGGATCCGAGGGTATGGGGTACTATCAGACCGCATACCCAATATATGTTTTATTTTTAACGCTGGCAACTGCAGGAATTCCTATAGCTATTTCCAGAATGGTTTCAGAGAGAATTGCTGTTGATGATTATTATGAAGCTCATAAAGTTTTCAGAGTTTCTTTTATTCTGCTTTTTTGTATAGGCATTACTTCGGCTGCAATATGTTTCTTTGGGGCAGAAATGCTTGTGGGTGCAATGGGAAATCCAGGTGCAAAGCTGGCCATGATGGCCGTTGCACCAGCCCTGCTATTTGTACCTATGCAGGCAGCTTACCGAGGATATTTCCAAGGCATGCAGGATATGAAGCCTACAGCAGTTTCCCAGGTTACAGAACAATTTTGCAGAGTTGCTGCCGGTCTGTCTCTTGCATACTTCCTTGTAAGGTTTGGCAGGCAGTATGCTGCAGCAGGTGCTTCTTTTGGAGCAACAGCAGGTGCTATTGGAGGCGTGCTGACAGTTGTAGTAGTCTATTTGTACAAGAGAGGTTCCTTAGAACATAATATTCAGAGAACTAAAAAGCGTAACACTGAAAAGAGTAGCAGCATTTTAGCCAAGATTTTTATTATAGCTATACCAGTTACTATCGGGGCAGCTATTATGCCTATTATGAATGCGATAGATGTTAGTATTGTTATGCGCAGACTACAGGAGACAGGCTGGACTTATGGGGCGGCTAACAGTATGTACGGACAGTTGACCGGTATGGCAGGACCTCTTATTAATTTTCCTCAGGTTCTGACTCAGGCTGTTGCCATGAGTTTAGTTCCGGCTGTTGCGGCATCCTATAAGCAGAAGGATATGCATTTCCTTCGGGAAAATGTTCAAACGGGACTCAGGATGGCAATTATTATTGGATTGCCCTGTGCCTTTGGGCTGATGGCTTTATCGGAACCGATTATGTTATTACTTTATCCAATGCAGAGAGCAAGCGCTCTGGGTGCAGCACCATGTCTGTTTATCATGGCATTTGGAGTTATTTTCTTATCTACTGTACAGACTCTTACTGGCGTATTACAGGGTGTAGGAAAGCAGATGGTCCCTGTGAGAAATCTTTTTATAGGAGCTATAGCAAAGGTAATTATTACGTATACTTTAACTGGGGTTGAAATGATAAATGTTAAGGGTGCAGCTATAGGTACCGTTGCGGCATACATGATTGCAGCAACATTAAATGTTATGGCGGTGAAAAAATACACTGGTGCCAGATTTGATTTTATGCTTACTTATGTAAAGCCTGTGATTGCTACTTTGTTTATGGCAGGTGCAGCTTTATTGGTTCATCGCATCCTGTTTGGAATTACTGGAAATGCCCTGGCTACTTTATGTGCTGTCTGCGTAGCAGGAGCAGTTTATTGTGTAATGCTTTTTGTAACTAAATCCATTAAAAGAGAAGAAATTGGTAATTTACCGAAAGGGAAAACGTTACTCAGGATTGCAGATAAATTCAAAAGATAGATTTAAGTTGGAGATAGAGAATGGAACAGAAACAGGAAGTTTTGGAAGAATACAGACATTTATACAAAACTGCAGGAAACGCGGGAGAGGCGGTTACACGTTTAATTGACATTATCAGGATTTTAAGAAAAGAGTGTCCATGGGATAAAGAGCAAACTCACGAAAGCCTTAGAAAATGTATGATTGAAGAGGCTTATGAAGCAGTTGAAGCTATAAATAATGAGGATTTGGATAACCTAGAAGAAGAACTGGGTGATGTTCTTCTTCAAGTGGTCTTCCATAGTAGTTTAGCTGAGGAAAACGACAATTTTGATTTTATTAAGGTTGCTAACAGAGAATGTGAGAAAATGCTGAGGAGACATCCACATGTTTTTTTAAAAGAAACAATTAAAACTATTGACAAAGTCCTTGAAAAATGGGAAAATGTGAAAAGAAATGAGAAGGGGACCACAGATTGCAAATCAAGGCTGGAAAATGTTCCAAGAGCATTACCTGCTTTGATGAGAAGTTATAAAGTTCAGGCCAAAGCTGCAGAAGTTGGTTTTGACTGGGATGATGTGGAATGCGCTTTTCACAAAATTAGAGAAGAGACTGAAGAACTAGTAGAGGTTTATATCAGGGATGATAAGGACAGCATTGCTGAAGAACTAGGCGATTTGCTTTTTTCCGTTGTGAATGTTGCCCGATTTCTAAAGGTAGACCCGGAAGAGGCGTTGAATCTTACTTCCGAAAAGTTTATTAGGAGGTTTGGCTTTATTGAAGACACTGCCAGGGCTCGTAAAGTTTCACTTGAGGACATGTCTTTAGAAGAGATGGACAAGCTGTGGGATATGGCAAAGATGTTAGAAAAGAAAGCATAATGCTGAATAATTTCGAGTTACTTTAGTCACGTTTATATTTAAGGAGGTTTTTATTCATGAACAAAGCTGAGTTAGTTGCTAGCGTAGCAGAGAAAACAGGTTTTACAAAGAAAGATGCAGAAACAGCAGTAAATGCGTTTGTTGCAAGTGTTGAAGAAGCACTAGTAAAAGACGAAAAGGTACAGTTAATTGGATTTGGTACTTTTGAAACTCGTCAGAGAAAGGCAAGACAGGGAAGAAACCCTAGAAAGCCTGGAGAAACTATCGAAATCGCTGCAGCAAAGGCTCCTGTATTTAAAGCTGGTAAGGCACTTAAGGACGCTGTAAACAAATAAGCTTAAATATACAAATAAAAGGTAGCCTTTATGGTTACCTTTTTTTAATATTCCAAAGAGGGGAAAAGGGCATATGAGAATTGACAAATTTTTAAAGAATTCCAGATTGATAAAAAGAAGAACTATTGCCAAGGAAGCATGTGATCAGGAACGCATTACTATTAATGATAAAATAGCTAAAGCAGGAAGTGAAGTGAAACCTGGGGATATCATACATATCCAGTTTGGCAACAGCTCTATAAAAGCCAGGGTACTGGTATTATCAGAATCCTGTAAAAAAGAAGACGCGGCGACTATGTATGAGATAATTCAGTAGCTAAGATATTTACCTATAATAAAATAAAAGCTTGTATTCTGTGAATACAAGCTTTTTACGTTAAACTATTCTTTTCAGACATTTGTTCCATGCCAGTGGAATTAAAAGTGTCTGTATAGGTATGGCGCAGGCAACTTTTACAAGTCTCGCAGGTAATAATACCATGATACCCTTCCCTGTCATTATGTACAGCCAGTAAGAATCCAGACACAGGTTCCATAGGCAGCATACCAGTAATGCAGTAAAAAAGGCACGTTTATAAGTAATGCTTTTTTTATGCAGGAAGATGCCGAAGGTTGCACCTGTTAAAAAGGCTGTCAGAGTAAAACCTGGGAAATATGCACCAGTGGGGAAAATCATCATTCCTATAAAATCTCCCAGCGCATAGGCAATTCCAGCCCAGAGAGGTCCGAACATTATCCCAAGCATTGCAACTGGCAGAAATCCAAACCCTATTCTCAATATAGGGGTGTTTATACTGCAGAACCGAGTTAAAATAACTTCTAGCGCAATAAACAGACCAATAATAATCAGTCGTCTGAGTTTTGAGCCGTTTTCCATAAAAAAACTCCTTTCTCTATTAATTTAAGTAGTTAACTACATTAAAGAGAAAAGAGCAAAAGTCTCTTTATGTAGTAGCGGACGCAATATTGTACCGCAAATCAACTAGCTAGTTGTTTTTCGTTCATAAGCAACATCCCATCTTATGACACTTAACGCACAATATTTACTCTACTTTTCAAGACAATATAACATAGTTCCTACACAGATGCAATCCATATTCAATGAACAAAAAATATTTTTTATAGAAGATTTGACAAAGAAAGGCTTTCGTTTTCATGGAGAAATTTTAGCTGCTCCTTTAAGCAGGATAATTCCCCAGAGGAGTTAGAGTCATCTTTAGATTTGATGTAATATTCTGTTCTGGCAATTGAATAGTCAGCTTCATTGATTTTATCCGTACTAAAAAAGAAGCAGGCAGTTTTTTTGTAATCATGCCAACTATCTTTAAGTTCTTCAAAATTATCTGTTGCCTGCTTCCAGTTTCCATCTTCCACTTCCACTAAAATTTTTTCATCTATGGCGTTTATAAATTCATGAATCTTCTCATCAGAGTAATTTGTATAGGCCGACCAAGTGCCAATTAAGAGAAAGAGGCAGACAAGGGAAATTAAAAAGGATCTCATACAATCACCTCCACAGAAACCTTTCCATCTCCTGAAGGCTGGTATACATGCAATTGTTTCTGTTCATCGCAAAACGCCATGAGAATTTCTTTATAGGAGAAAATCTTCATTGGAAGTAAAAGGGATTTTAAATACTCTTCATCCCAGCCGATTTTGTGAAGGTTATTTTTATATAGAACCCCATCGCATACTAAAATTAAGGGCATGATTTCTTTCGGTTTTGTTATACCCATGTCACTAGGGGTAAGAGGTTTTTTGTCAGGCTTAGGTATAACAGATAGATCCCCGTTAGATTCGATTACAGCATAAGCTACATCGGACAGAGATGGAGAGTTTTTTAATCTGAGCTGTTCTGTTAAATCGTTAATATTGATACGAAGTCTTTTTAATTCCAGTTCATTAATTACTCCGTTTTCGATTAAAACGCTTGGCTTACCGCTTATAAAGTTTTTGAACCATTCGCACTTTAGTGATAAATAGGAGATTGTAACCTGAAGAAACAGCAAAGTGAAAATTGCAGTAGTACCGTTTATTAAAGATAGGTTTGTATCTTCAATAGGTAATGAAGCCAATTCGGCAATCATAAAAAGCACCACCAGTTGAAATGGGGAAAGCTTAGATAACTCGGATTTTCCCATAATACGAATAGCGAATAAAACCATTAAATATAAAACGATGGTTCGTATTAAGATAATAGTCAATTATAGTACCTCCTGATATTCTAAAACAAATTTTTACAGTCATCTTATTTTGTACAAATTTCATAGACCTTATACTTAAAATAGGCATGGAAGATTTAATAGATTTAGCTATAAAAATTAGTTTGAAAAAGACATAAAAAAGTTGTTGACAGTTAAGTGATATTTTGGTATTCTAAATAAGCTGTCCCGTGAGGCAATCTAAGTAAACTATCAGCTAAAACATTGTAGAAAAATGAAAAAAGATGTTGACAAGTTTGCGGAACAGTGATAAGATAAAAAAGTTCCTTATAACGGAACGACGCACATCTCATTTCCTTGATAAATGAGGCTGGTGCGTAAGAACCTTGAAAACTTCATAGTGTAAAAGAATTAGTCAAGAGAACATTAAGTTGTTCTCGATACTAAGTACAAACAATCATAACGATTGGTAAGATAACCAAACTTGTTTTGGAAGTCAACGTACAATTTCTTAAAAAAACAACAATAATTCTAGGATTTATGTTTTGCATAAAGAATAGAGAAGCGAAACGCGAAGCGTTTCAGCCGAGCAGAAGCTCAAACTTGATTTGATTCAGAGAAATCTGATTTAAATACCATTTAATAAAGAGTTTGATCCTGGCTCAGGATGAACGCTGGCGGCGTGCCTAACACATGCAAGTCGAGCGAGAAATTTATGAACGAAGCTTTTAGTGGAGTGATTAAATGGAAAGCGGCGGACGGGTGAGTAACGCGTAGGCAACCTGCCCCTTACAGAGGGATAGCCTCGGGAAACCGGGATTAAAACCTCATAACACATCATAAACACATGTTTGAGATGTCAAAGATTTATCGGTAAGGGATGGGCCTGCGTCTGATTAGCTAGTTGGTAGGGTAACGGCCTACCAAGGCAACGATCAGTAGCCGACCTGAGAGGGTAATCGGCCACATTGGAACTGAGACACGGTCCAAACTCCTACGGGAGGCAGCAGTGGGGAATATTGCACAATGGGCGAAAGCCTGATGCAGCAACGCCGCGTGAGCGAAGAAGGCCTTTGGGTCGTAAAGCTCTGTCGGAAGGGAAGAAACAAATGACGGTACCTTCTGAGGAAGCCCCGGCTAACTACGTGCCAGCAGCCGCGGTAATACGTAGGGGGCAAGCGTTATCCGGAATTATTGGGCGTAAAGAGTGCGTAGGTGGTCTTGTAAGCGTGGGGTGAAAGGCAGTGGCTTAACCATTGTAAGCCCTGCGAACTGTGAGACTTGAGTGCAGGAGAGGAAAGCGGAATTCCTAGTGTAGCGGTGAAATGCGTAGATATTAGGAGGAACACCAGTGGCGAAGGCGGCTTTCTGGACTGTAACTGACACTGAGGCACGAAAGCGTGGGGAGCAAACAGGATTAGATACCCTGGTAGTCCACGCCGTAAACGATGAGCACTAGGTGTCGGGGCCGCAAGGCTTCGGTGCCGCAGTTAACGCATTAAGTGCTCCGCCTGGGGAGTACGCACGCAAGTGTGAAACTCAAAGGAATTGACGGGGACCCGCACAAGCAGCGGAGCATGTGGTTTAATTCGAAGCAACGCGAAGAACCTTACCAGGACTTGACATCCCTCTGACAGGACTTTAACAGGTCCCTCCTTCGGGCAGAGGAGACAGGTGGTGCATGGTTGTCGTCAGCTCGTGTCGTGAGATGTTGGGTTAAGTCCCGCAACGAGCGCAACCCTTGTCAATAGTTGCCAGCAGTAAGATGGGCACTCTATTGAGACTGCCGTGGATAACACGGAGGAAGGTGGGGATGACGTCAAATCATCATGCCCCTTATGTTCTGGGCTACACACGTGCTACAATGGCTGGTACAGAGAGACGCAAGACCGTGAGGTGGAGCAAATCTCCAAAACCAGTCCCAGTTCGGATTGTAGGCTGCAACTCGCCTACATGAAGTTGGAGTTGCTAGTAATCGCAGATCAGAATGCTGCGGTGAATGCGTTCCCGGGTCTTGTACACACCGCCCGTCACACCATGGAAGTTGGGGGTGCCCAAAGTTGGCCAGCAAATAGGCTGCCTAAGGCAAAACCAATGACTGGGGTGAAGTCGTAACAAGGTAGCCGTATCGGAAGGTGCGGCTGGATCACCTCCTTTCTAAGGAGACTAACACTTTTGCACTATGAGTTTATATGGGGAATTAGCTCAGCTGGGAGAGCACCTGCCTTGCACGCAGGGGGTCAAGGGTTCGATCCCCTTATTCTCCACCAGAACTTTTAAAAGGGTTCTAAATGTACTTTGAAAACTGGATAATATGCAAAATATCAGAAAGTGTTAAAAAACACAAATATGACAACGAAATCGAGGTTATCGAAAGATAACAAACAGTTATAGAACTAAGACAAAAGTCTTTTCGGACAGAGATGTCTAAAAGAATGATGTCGGGTGTAAAATAACTACGATTTCAACCGAGAAACCAGAGAATTACGAGTTAATTAACAAGTAAGTCTAAAAAATATAAGTCTTATCTAACGCTAGATAAGCAAAACGCTTATGGTCAAGCGAATAAGAGCATAAGGTGAATGCCTTGGCACTAGGAGCCGAAGAAGGACGTGGCAAGCTGCGATAAGCTGCGGTTAGGAGCAAACATCCGTCAACCCGCAGATGTCCGAATGGGGAAACCCACTTATGGTAATGCGTAAGTATCCTGTGATGAATAAAATAGTCACAGAGAAGGTAACCCGGGGAACTGAAACATCTAAGTACCCGGAGGAAGAGAAAGAAACATCGATTTCCTAAGTAGCGGCGAGCGAACGGGAAAGAGGCCAAACCATAGTTTACTATGGGGTTGAGGACACTCATCACGTATGGCGTGTATAGTCGAAGCTGTTTGGAAAGGCAGACCGAAGAAGGTAAAAGTCCTGTAGACGAAATGCACAAAATGCAGAGTGGATCCAGAGTACCACCGGACACGTGAAACCCGGTGGGAAGCCGGGGGCCCACCCCCCAAGCCTAAATACTACCTAGTGACCGATAGAGAATAGTACCGTGAGGGAAAGGTGAAAAGAACCCCGGGAGGGGAGTGAAAAAGAACCTGAAACCTTATGCTTACAAGCAAAGGGAGCGCAAGTGACCTTGTACTTTTTGTAGAACGGGCCAACGAGTTATGGTATGTAGCAAGGTTAAGGTGCTGGAGCACTGGAGCCGAAGCGAAAGCGAGTCTGAACAGGGCGTCAAGTTATATGCTGTAGACCCGAAACCGGGTGACCTATCCATGTGCAGGTTGAAGCGAGAGTAAAATCTCGTGGAGGACCGAACTCATGTCTGTTGAAAAAGGCTGGGATGACGTGTGGATAGCGGTGAAATTCCAATCGAACCCGGATATAGCTGGTTCTCCTCGAAATAGCTTTAGGGCTAGCCTCAAGATTGAGATACTCGGAGGTAGAGCACTGAATGTTCTAGGGGCCTTCACCGGTTACCGAAAACTATCAAACTCCGAATGCCGAAGTATTATACTTGGGAGTCAGACTATGTGAGATAAGTTTCATAGTCGAAAGGGAAACAGCCCAGACCAACAGCTAAGGTCCCAAAATGTAAGTTAAGTGGAAAAGGATGTGGAGCTGCATAAACAGCTAGGATGTTGGCTTAGAAGCAGCCACTCATTTAAAGAGTGCGTAATAGCTCACTAGTCGAGTGGCTCTGCGCCGAAGATAAACGGGGCTAAAACTTACTACCGAAGCTTTGGAATTACAGTAATGTAATTGGTAGAGGAGCATCGTATACGGGCAGAAGCTGAGATGGAAGTCTTGGTGGACTGTATACGAGAGAGAATGTTGGCATGAGTAGCGTAAGGCAGGTGAGAATCCTGTCCACCGAAAATCTAAGGTTTCCTGAGGAAGGTTCGTCCACTCAGGGTTAGTCGGGGCCTAAGCCGAGAGCGAGAGCTGTAGGCGATGGACAACTGGTTGAGATTCCAGTACCACCGAAATTCGTTTGAGCGAAGTGGGGACACAGAAGGATAAGCTGAGCGCACCGTTGGTTGAGTGCGTCTAAGCGTCAAGGGAGAACAGGCAGGCAAATCCGCCGGTTCAATTCTGAGGCGTGATGGGGAGGGAAATTAAAGTACCGAAGCAGCTGATTTCACACTGTCAAGAAAAGCCGCTAGTGAGAATGTAGGTGCCCGTACCGTAAACCGACACAGGTAGATGAGGAGAGAATCCTAAGGTGAGCGAGAGAACTATTGTTAAGGAACTCGGCAAAATAACCCCGTAACTTCGGGAGAAGGGGTGCCTGCGAAAGCAGGCCGCAGTGAAAAGGCCCAGGCGACTGTTTACCAAAAACACAGGTCTCTGCTAAAGCGAAAGCTGAAGTATAGGGGCTGACGCCTGCCCGGTGCTGGAAGGTTAAGGGGAAGTGTTAGGGCAACCGAAGCACAGAACTTAAGCCCCAGTAAACGGCGGCCGTAACTATAACGGTCCTAAGGTAGCGAAATTCCTTGTCGGGTAAGTTCCGACCCGCACGAAAGGCGTAACGATCTGGGCACTGTCTCAACAATAGACTCGGTGAAATTGTAGTACCGGTAAAGATGCCGGTTACCCGCAGCAGGACGGAAAGACCCCATGGAGCTTTACTGCAGCTTGATATTGGATTTCGGCGTTGCATGTACAGGATAGGTGGGAGGCTACGAACCCAGTACGCCAGTATTGGGGGAGCCACCGTTGGGATACCACTCTTGTAACGTTGAAGTTCTAACCATGTACCGTGAACCGGTACTGGGACAGTGTCAGGCGGGCAGTTTGACTGGGGCGGTCGCCTCCTAAAGAGTAACGGAGGCGCCCAAAGGTTCCCTCAGCGCGGTCGGAAATCGCGCGAAGAGTGTAAAGGCAGAAGGGAGCTTGACTGCGAGACAAACAGGTCGAGCAGGGACGAAAGTCGGGCTTAGTGATCCGGTGGTTCCGAGTGGAAGGGCCATCGCTCAACGGATAAAAGCTACCCTGGGGATAACAGGCTGATACCGCCCAAGAGTCCACATCGACGGCGGTGTTTGGCACCTCGATGTCGGCTCGTCTCATCCTGGGGCTGAAGTAGGTCCCAAGGGTTGGGCTGTTCGCCCATTAAAGAGGTACGCGAGCTGGGTTCAGAACGTCGTGAGACAGTTCGGTCCCTATCCGCTGTGGGCGTTGGAAATTTGAGTGGAGCTGTCCTTAGTACGAGAGGACCGGGATGGACATACCTCTGGTGCACCAGTTGTTCTGCCAAGAGCATAGCTGGGTAGCCACGTATGGACGGGATAAGCGCTGAAAGCATCTAAGTGCGAAGCCCCCACAAGAATAGATTTCCTCCAGAAATGGTAAGACCCGTGAGAGACTATCACGTTGATAGGTCGGAGGTGTAAGTGCAGTAATGTATTGAGCTGACCGATACTAATAGGTCGAACGCTTGACCAAAATGGTTTCAAGAAGGAATAAAACTGATAGAAAAGTATGTTATCCAGTTTTGAGAGTACACTCTCAAAAAAAGAATAGACAAAATCCGGTGACAATAGCGAGGAGGCTCCACCTGTTCCCATCTCGAACACAGTAGTTAAGCTCCTTAGCGCCGATGATACTTGGCGGGCAGCTGCCTGGGAAAGTAGGACGTCGCCGGTTTTAAATGGCTCCATGGTCAAGCGGTCAAGACACCGCCCTTTCACGGCGGTAACCCGGGTTCGATTCCCGGTGGAGTCACCAAAATATGCGCGATTGGCGGAATTGGCAGACGCACTAGACTTAGGATCTAGCGGGCGACCGTGGGGGTTCAAGTCCCTCATCGCGCACCACAGAAAATGTACATTGAAAGATGTACATTTTTTTTTATGTATTAAAATGGGACTTGAACCCGAAAGGGCAGGAGCGTAAAGTAAAAACTTTAAATTTCAATGATTTTAGGAATATAGAGCTTATAGTCTAAACAATATTAATAAAATTAAACTTGACAAAATTAGTCCAGAATAATATAGTGTATATAGAAGATTATTATTAACAGGAGGAAACGAATCTGCTGATTACAAGAGAAACGGATTATGCTTTACGAATACTGAGGGCACTGGCAGATGGACAACAGCTGACATCTGCAGATATATGCCAAAGGGAGATTCTCCCACAGAATTTTGTATATAAAATTTTAAAAAAGTTAAATAAGTCAGGAATTGTTTATATAGCAAGGGGGGCAGAAGGTGGTTGCAAGCTTACTGCAGACTTAAAAAAATAAGTTTATATGACCTTATGGAGATTATAGAAACAAAGAAAGATATAAGCAGTTGTATGGATGTCAATTTTAACTGCGCATGGAGACAGAAATATGGCAAACGATGTAAGGTTCACGGTAATTTAGGAAAAATACAGGAAGCATTGAATCAACAACTGAAATCTTACAGCATCTATAAAATATTGTTTGAAGATAGTAATTAGTTTTATCTTATATGGATAGAATTAATTTTTTACCAACAAACTGGACTAAAATTGTCAAGTATACAAAATGCTAAAAATTGGATTAGTTGATAGAGTGTTTATAAATTATAAATTAATATAATGGGAGGATAGAATATGTTGTTTAAAACTACAGAAGAACACGAAGCCTTACGTGCAAAAATCAGGGAATTTGCTGAAACTGAACTGAAACCACAGACTTTTCTACTGGATAAGGAAAATCAGTTTCCAACGGAGATTGTTAAACAGCTTGGTAAAATGGGTATCCTTGGTATTCCATATCCAAAAGAATACGGTGGCATGGGGCTGGATGTACTTAGCTATGCTATAGCAGTAGAAGAACTTTCACGGGTTGATGGCGGAACTGGCGTAATCCTTTCAGCTCATGTTTCTTTGGGCTCATGGCCTATTTTTGCATATGGTACTGAAGAACAGAAAAAGAAATACCTAATTCCACTGGCTAGTGGAGAAAAATTAGGAGCATTTGGACTTACGGAGCCAAATGCAGGAAGTGATGCAGGGGGAACAGAAACAACTGCTGTTCTGGATGGAGATTATTACATACTAAACGGTGGAAAAATTTTTATTACCAATGCAGATAAAGCCGATACTTATGTGGTTTTCGCAGTAACAACTCCTGATATAGGCACTAGAGGAATAAGTGCTTTTATCGTGGAGAAAGGTTGGGAAGGCTTTACCTTTGGTGATCACTACGACAAGATGGGTATACGTTCATCTTCTACAGCGGAATTAATATTTAATGATGTTAAAATTCCGAAAGAAAATCTTCTTGGGGAAGAAGGACAGGGATTCAAAATTGCTATGTCCACTCTTGATGGCGGACGTATCGGAATTGCTTCCCAGGCTTTAGGAATTGCCCAGGGAGCATTTGAAAGTGCTTTGGAATATTCTAAAGAACGTGTTCAATTTGGAAAGCCAATATGCCAGCAGCAGACAATATCTTTTAAATTAGCAGATATGGCAACGAAACTTCGTACTTCAAGATTTTTAATCTATAGTGCAGCAGAGCTTAAGGAAAACCATGAACCATATGGAATGGAATCAGCCATGGCAAAACAGTATACTTCGGACAGATGTCTTGAAATTGTAAATGATGCACTGCAGATATTTGGTGGTAATGGATATCTGAAGGGGATGGAAGTGGAACGGGCATATCGTGATGCAAAGATTTGTACGATTTATGAAGGCACTAATGAAATTCAACGACTAGTTATTGCTTCACATATTATAGGAAAAATGCCAAAAGAAGATGTGCCTGCAGGAGCAAAAAGAGGACCTCTTACTGGTATTCGTAAAAAAGTCATTTTAAAAGAAGGAACAGCAGAGGAGAAAGTTACAGCATTAGTAGAAGCGTTGAAGGCTGATGGATATGATTTTACTGTAGGTATTGATATAGATACTCCAATAACAAAAGCCGAAAGAGTAGTCAGTGCGGGAAAAGGTATAGGAGATAAGGAAAATATGGAACTTATTAAGGCACTGGCACTACAGGCAGGAGCAGCTGTAGGATCTTCACGTCCTGTAGCCGAAACTCTGAAATATGTCCCTTTAAATCGTTATGTAGGTATGTCCGGACAAAAATTCAATGGTAATCTTTACATTGCCTGTGGAATTTCTGGTGCAGGACAGCATTTAAAGGGAATTAAAGATGCAACTACTATTGTTGCTATTAACAATAACCAGAATGCACCTATCTTTAAAAACTGTGATTATGGAATAGTGGGTGACGTGTTGGAAATACTGCCGCTTTTAACCAATGCATTAGATAACGGTGAACCTAAAAAACCTGCACCTCCTATGAAGAAAATGAAAAGAGCCATCCCTAAAAAGACAACTCCTTCCTGGAAAACTTATGTGTGCAATGGTTGTGGATATGAATATGACCCGGCTGTTGGGGATTTGGAAAATGATGTACGCCCAGGTACCACTTTTGATGCACTTCCAGAAGGATGGACATGTCCTGAGTGTGGAGAGGAAAAAGAAAGTTTTATAGAAGTTTAATAGACCATTTGGTTGGAAATATTCTTTTTATGAGGAGGATAAAAAATGTATTGTGTAAGAAAAGTAACAGATAATCTTTATTGGGTTGGAGCAAATGAACGCAGGCTTGAGTTATTTGAAAATATTCACCCGATTCCTAGAGGGGTGTCTTATAATTCCTATTTACTTCTTGACAAACAGACTGTTCTGTTTGACACGGTGGATTGGGCAGTTTGCCGACAGTTCCTGGAAAACATAGAACATGTTCTTAATGGAAGAGACTTAGATTATTTAGTAATTAACCATTTGGAACCTGATCACGGTGCTTCCATAGAAGAAATATTACTTCGCTATCCAAAAGTTAAAATTATAAGTAATGAAAAGGCATTTATGCTTATGAGGCAGTTTGGATTCCACATTGACGGAAAAATCGAAGAAGTTAAAGAAGGAGATACAAAAAATTTTGGAAAGCATACAGTGACATTTGTATCAGCACCAATGGTTCACTGGCCGGAAGCTATGGTCACTTTTGATACTACAAACGGAGTTCTATTTGCAGCAGATGCCTTCGGATCCTTTGGATCTTTAGATGGAAAGCTATTTAATGATGAAGTGGATTTTGATCGTGACTGGATTGATGATGCAAGAAGATACTTCACTAATATAGTAGGAAAATATGGACCTCACGTTCAAGCTTTATTAAAGAAAGCAGCGGGAATTGATATTAAAATCATATGTCCACTCCATGGACCTGTTTGGCGAAGTGATTTAGGATATTTCATTGATAAATATGATAAGTGGAGCAGATATGAGCCAGAAGAAAAAGGGGTAATGGTAGTATATGCTTCCATGTACGGTAATACGGAAAGTGCTGTAAACGCACTGGCAACTAAATTGGTGGAAAAGGGTATAACTAATGTTTGTATGTATGATGTTTCTAAAACTCATGTTTCTTATTTGATTTCAGAGACTTTCCGCTTAAGTCATGTGGTTTTGGCTTCAGTGACATACAATTTAGGGATATATCCGCCAATGCATAACTACCTTATGGATATGAAGGCTTTAAATCTTCAGAATCGCACATTTGCTATAGTTGAGAATGGGTCCTGGGCATGCAAATCTGGAACTTTAATGCAGGAATTTCTGGAGAATGAAATGAAGAAAATAAATGTATTAAATGACAGGCTCACTTTAAATTCAGCAATGTCTGAAGATAAACTTCCTGACTTAGATACCCTTGTGGACAGCATCATAGAATCTATGAAATAAAATTTAGGCTGTTTATTATTGGATATTGTTTGATTTTTATTTTAGTATGTGATAAAATCGCCATAGAATTTATAATGAGAGGAGTTGAAAAGATGCGTAATTTTTCTTGCTAATTATTTAAAGCATAATAAAATACTAAATATGACCCCATGTCATACCGCCTGTTTTGTTGTGCTTATGCAAGAAAGTTATTCATATTTTCCGCTCAATAAATAATATATCTTTAGCTTTCCTATTTTTCTGAAAATAGGTGTGCTTTACTGTATTTTGAGCTGCAGGAAATGAACTTTCTTGCAGCTTTCATAATTTAAATACAGGAGGGCATATCTATGTCTCAAATAAACATTTCTAAATTAACTTTTGCTTATGATGGCAGCTACGACAATATTATCGAAAATGCCAGTTTTCAAATTGACACGGATTGGAAACTGGGCTTCATTGGGAGAAACGGTAAAGGAAAGACAACCTTTCTCAAGCTGCTTCTTGGGCAATATGATTATGGTGGGAAGATTTCTGCTAATGTAGAATTTGAATATTTTCCTTATGAAGTAAAAGACAATACAATGGATACTTTAGAAATTATTGATAATATCTGTACCGATTATGTTCACTGGGAACTGATACGAGAATTATCCTTACTTGAAGTTTCTGATGATGTTTTATATCGTCCATTTTGTACGCTGAGTAATGGTGAACAGACGAAAATCCTGATTGCAGCCTTATTTTTAAAAACAAACAGCTTTTTATTGATTGATGAACCAACGAACCACCTTGATATAAGAGCCAGAAAAGTTGTGAGCAATTATCTGAACTCTAAGAAGGGTTTATATTAGTTTCCCATGACAGAGCATTTCTGGATTATTGTATTGATCATATTCTTTCATTTAATAAAACAAATATTGAAGTTCAAAGAGGTAATTATTCTTCATGGTGGGCGAACAAGGAAATGCAGGATAATTTTGAACAGATGAAAAATGAAAAGCTAAAAAAGGATATTAAACATCTGGGGACTGCGGCAAAAAGGACTGCTACCTGGTCAGATAAAGTGGAAAAGACCAAGTTTGGCACAAAAAATTCAGGTATAAAGCCAGACAAAGGATATATTGGGCATAAATCCGAAAAGATGATGAAACGTTCCAAATCCATTGAAGCAAGAAGAGAAGCTGCTGTAGAAGAAAAATCAAAACTTCTTAGTAATATGGAAAATCCAGATAACTTAAAAATACATCAGTTGCCTTTTCATTCCAGAAGGTTAATAGAGTTTGATAAAGTTTCTATATGTTACGATGAAAAGGTTGCTTGTCAGCAAGTGAGTTTTACTATAGACCAAGGCGACAGAATTGCCTTATGTGGTAAAAATGGCTCTGGAAAATCAAGCATCTTAAAATTGATATGTGGAGAAAATCTACAATATAAAGGTGAATTCAGAAAAGAAAGCCAGCTTATACTCTCGTATGTTCCCCAGGATGCATCTTCTCTCCATGGAAATTTATCAGATTATGGGGAAGAGCATAAGCTGGATGAAAGTCTTTTTAAGGCAATACTCCGAAAACTGGACTTTTCCAGAATACAGTTTGAAAAGGATATGGCAGATTTCAGTGGGGGACAAAAGAAAAAAGTTTTAATTGCAAAAAGCCTTTGTGAAAAAGCCCATTTATACATCTGGGATGAACCGCTTAATTATATTGATGTTATTTCACGCATGCAGATTGAAAACTTATTACTTGAATATACACCAACTATTATTTTTGTTGAACACGACAGCACTTTCTGTGAAAAGATTGCTACAAGAAAAATAACTTTATAATTAAAATTAATTAATCACTAGTTATGTTATTTGCCAGAGAGAATAAAATGTAATAGAGGGTTAACATTTTTATGGTTTTATGAATATTTTAAAGGTAAGGGTGGTTAATGAGTAAATATACTTTAAGGGGGCGAAAGGCGTTGACCATTAATTGGAAGTTACGTTTGAAAAATAAGACTACACTAGTATCTTTAATCGCGTGCATTGTAGCATTCATCTATCAGATATTAGCAATACTAGGAATTGCTCCGTCTGTTACTGAAGAAGCTGTGATGCAGATTATCAGCCTGCTTATAAATATACTTGTCACTCTTGGTGTTGTTGTAGACCCGACTACTAGTGGTATAAAAGATAGTGTAAGAGCTATGACTTATAAAGAACCCAATTAATTAAAATAAAAAGAACGTAATCAATTGATTACGTTCTTTAATTTTGGTGACTCCATCGGGAATCGAACCCGAGTTACCGCCGTGAGAGGGCGGTGTCTTGACCGCTTGACCATGGAGCCATTCTTAATCACGATGTCTATTATAACATATATTTCTAAAATGTACATACCTATATTAGATATTTATGTAAAATAAAATAAAAGAAAAAAGGTAAAAAAGTGTTGACAGCCAGATGATATTTTGGTATTCTAAATAAGCTGTCCCGTGAGGCAGGGGTTACATCCTTGAAAAAGAATGTACCACATATTGTAGTTTTGCTTACGAGCAGACAACAATATCAACAATATTTTGTTTTGATAGTAAAACTCGAATTAATGAATAAACTTGAAAAAAACGAAAAAAGATGTTGACAAACTTGCGGAATAGTATTATGATATAAAAGTTCCTTACGGAACGGCGCTGACAGTGAAAACTGCAGAAGCGCAAGAACCTTGAAAACTTCATAGTGTAAAAGAATTAGTCAAGAGGACATTAAGTTGTTCTCGATACTAAGTACAAACAATCATAACGATTGGTAAGATAACCAAACTTGTTTTGGAAGTCAACGTACAATTTCTTAAAAAACAACAATAATTCTAGGATTTATGTTTTGCATAAAGAATAGAGAAGCGAAACGCGAAGCGTTTCAGCCGAGCAGAAGCTCAAACTTGATTTGATTCAGAGAAATCTGATTTAAATACCATTTAATAAAGAGTTTGATCCTGGCTCAGGATGAACGCTGGCGGCGTGCCTAACACATGCAAGTCGAGCGAGAAATTTATGAACGAAACTTCGGTCTAGGGATTAAATGGAAAGCGGCGGACGGGTGAGTAACGCGTAGGCAACCTGCCCCTTACAGAGGGATAGCCTCGGGAAACCGGGATTAAAACCTCATAACACATCATAAACACATGTTTGAGATGTCAAAGATTTATCGGTAAGGGATGGGCCTGCGTCTGATTAGCTAGTTGGTAGGGTAACGGCCTACCAAGGCAACGATCAGTAGCCGACCTGAGAGGGTAATCGGCCACATTGGAACTGAGACACGGTCCAAACTCCTACGGGAGGCAGCAGTGGGGAATATTGCACAATGGGCGAAAGCCTGATGCAGCAACGCCGCGTGAGCGAAGAAGGCCTTTGGGTCGTAAAGCTCTGTCGGAAGGGAAGAAACAAATGACGGTACCTTCTGAGGAAGCCCCGGCTAACTACGTGCCAGCAGCCGCGGTAATACGTAGGGGGCAAGCGTTATCCGGAATTATTGGGCGTAAAGAGTGCGTAGGTGGTCTTGTAAGCGTGGGGTGAAAGGCAGTGGCTTAACCATTGTAAGCCCTGCGAACTGTGAGACTTGAGTGCAGGAGAGGAAAGCGGAATTCCTAGTGTAGCGGTGAAATGCGTAGATATTAGGAGGAACACCAGTGGCGAAGGCGGCTTTCTGGACTGTAACTGACACTGAGGCACGAAAGCGTGGGGAGCAAACAGGATTAGATACCCTGGTAGTCCACGCCGTAAACGATGAGCACTAGGTGTCGGGGCCGCAAGGCTTCGGTGCCGCAGTTAACGCATTAAGTGCTCCGCCTGGGGAGTACGCACGCAAGTGTGAAACTCAAAGGAATTGACGGGGACCCGCACAAGCAGCGGAGCATGTGGTTTAATTCGAAGCAACGCGAAGAACCTTACCAGGACTTGACATCCCTCTGACAGGACTTTAACAGGTCCCTCCTTCGGGCAGAGGAGACAGGTGGTGCATGGTTGTCGTCAGCTCGTGTCGTGAGATGTTGGGTTAAGTCCCGCAACGAGCGCAACCCTTGTCAATAGTTGCCAGCAGTAAGATGGGCACTCTATTGAGACTGCCGTGGATAACACGGAGGAAGGTGGGGATGACGTCAAATCATCATGCCCCTTATGTTCTGGGCTACACACGTGCTACAATGGCTGGTACAGAGAGACGCAAGACCGTGAGGTGGAGCAAATCTCCAAAACCAGTCCCAGTTCGGATTGTAGGCTGCAACTCGCCTACATGAAGTTGGAGTTGCTAGTAATCGCAGATCAGAATGCTGCGGTGAATGCGTTCCCGGGTCTTGTACACACCGCCCGTCACACCATGGAAGTTGGGGGTGCCCAAAGTTGGCCAGCAAATAGGCTGCCTAAGGCAAAACCAATGACTGGGGTGAAGTCGTAACAAGGTAGCCGTATCGGAAGGTGCGGCTGGATCACCTCCTTTCTAAGGAGACTATAACTTTTGCACTATGAGTTTATATGGGCTTGTAGCTCAGGTGGTTAGAGCGCACGCCTGATAAGCGTGAGGTCGGAGGTTCGAGTCCTCCCAAGCCCACCAGAACTTTTAAAAGGGTTCTAAATGTACTTTGAAAACTGGATAATATGCAAAATATCAGAAAGTGTTAAAAACACAAATATGACAACGAAATCGAGGTTATCGAAAGATAACAAACAGTTATAGAACTAAGACAAAAGTCTTTTCGGACAGAGATGTCTAAAAGAATGATGTCGGGTGTAAAATAACTACGATTTCAACCGAGAAACCAGAGAATTACGAGTTAATTAACAAGTAAGTCTAAAAAATATAAGTCTTATCTAACGCTAGATAAGCAAAACGCTTATGGTCAAGCGAATAAGAGCATAAGGTGAATGCCTTGGCACTAGGAGCCGAAGAAGGACGTGGCAAGCTGCGATAAGCTGCGGTTAGGAGCAAACATCCGACAACCCGCAGATGTCCGAATGGGGAAACCCACTTATGGTAATGCGTAAGTATCCTGTGATGAATAAAATAGTCACAGAGAAGGTAACCCGGGGAACTGAAACATCTAAGTACCCGGAGGAAGAGAAAGAAACATCGATTTCCTAAGTAGCGGCGAGCGAACGGGAAAGAGGCCAAACCATAGTTTACTATGGGGTTGAGGACACTCATCACGTATGGCGTGTATAGTCGAAGCTGTTTGGAAAGGCAGACCGAAGAAGGTAAAAGTCCTGTAGACGAAATGCACAAAATGCAGAGTGGATCCAGAGTACCACCGGACACGTGAAACCCGGTGGGAAGCCGGGGGCCCACCCCCAAGCCTAAATACTACCTAGTGACCGATAGAGAATAGTACCGTGAGGGAAAGGTGAAAAGAACCCCGGGAGGGGAGTGAAAAAGAACCTGAAACCTTATGCTTACAAGCAAAGGGAGCGCAAGTGACCTTGTACTTTTTGTAGAACGGGCCAACGAGTTATGGTATGTAGCAAGGTTAAGGTGCTGGAGCACTGGAGCCGAAGCGAAAGCGAGTCTGAACAGGGCGTCAAGTTATATGCTGTAGACCCGAAACCGGGTGACCTATCCATGTGCAGGTTGAAGCGAGAGTAAAATCTCGTGGAGGACCGAACTCATGTCTGTTGAAAAAGGCTGGGATGACGTGTGGATAGCGGTGAAATTCCAATCGAACCCGGATATAGCTGGTTCTCCTCGAAATAGCTTTAGGGCTAGCCTCAAGATTGAGATACTCGGAGGTAGAGCACTGAATGTTCTAGGGGCCTTCACCGGTTACCGAAAACTATCAAACTCCGAATGCCGAAGTATTATACTTGGGAGTCAGACTATGTGAGATAAGTTTCATAGTCGAAAGGGAAACAGCCCAGACCAACAGCTAAGGTCCCAAAATGTAAGTTAAGTGGAAAAGGATGTGGAGCTGCATAAACAGCTAGGATGTTGGCTTAGAAGCAGCCACTCATTTAAAGAGTGCGTAATAGCTCACTAGTCGAGTGGCTCTGCGCCGAAGATAAACGGGGCTAAAACTTACTACCGAAGCTTTGGAATTACAGTAATGTAATTGGTAGAGGAGCATCGTATACGGGCAGAAGCTGAGATGAAAGTCTTGGTGGACTGTATACGAGAGAGAATGTTGGCATGAGTAGCGTAAGGCAGGTGAGAATCCTGTCCACCGAAAATCTAAGGTTTCCTGAGGAAGGTTCGTCCACTCAGGGTTAGTCGGGGCCTAAGCCGAGAGCGAGAGCTGTAGGCGATGGACAACTGGTTGAGATTCCAGTACCACCGAAATTCGTTTGAGCGAAGTGGGGACACAGAAGGATAAGCTGAGCGCACCGTTGGTTGAGTGCGTCTAAGCGTCAAGGGAGAACAGGCAGGCAAATCCGCCGGTTCAATTCTGAGGCGTGATGGGGAGGGAAATTAGAGTACCGAAGCAGCTGATTTCACACTGTCAAGAAAAGCCGCTAGTGAGAATGTAGGTGCCCGTACCGTAAACCGACACAGGTAGATGAGGAGAGAATCCTAAGGTGAGCGAGAGAACTATTGTTAAGGAACTCGGCAAAATAACCCCGTAACTTCGGGAGAAGGGGTGCCTGCGAAAGCAGGCCGCAGTGAAAAGGCCCAGGCGACTGTTTACCAAAAACACAGGTCTCTGCTAAAGCGAAAGCTGAAGTATAGGGGCTGACGCCTGCCCGGTGCTGGAAGGTTAAGGGGAAGTGTTAGGGCAACCGAAGCACAGAACTTAAGCCCCAGTAAACGGCGGCCGTAACTATAACGGTCCTAAGGTAGCGAAATTCCTTGTCGGGTAAGTTCCGACCCGCACGAAAGGCGTAACGATCTGGGCACTGTCTCAACAATAGACTCGGTGAAATTGTAGTACCGGTAAAGATGCCGGTTACCCGCAGCAGGACGGAAAGACCCCATGGAGCTTTACTGCAGCTTGATATTGGATTTCGGCGTTGCATGTACAGGATAGGTGGGAGGCTACGAACCCAGTACGCCAGTATTGGGGGAGCCACCGTTGGGATACCACTCTTGTAACGTTGAAGTTCTAACCATGTACCGTGAACCGGTACTGGGACAGTGTCAGGCGGGCAGTTTGACTGGGGCGGTCGCCTCCTAAAGAGTAACGGAGGCGCCCAAAGGTTCCCTCAGCGCGGTCGGAAATCGCGCGAAGAGTGTAAAGGCAGAAGGGAGCTTGACTGCGAGACAAACAGGTCGAGCAGGGACGAAAGTCGGGCTTAGTGATCCGGTGGTTCCGAGTGGAAGGGCCATCGCTCAACGGATAAAAGCTACCCTGGGGATAACAGGCTGATACCGCCCAAGAGTCCACATCGACGGCGGTGTTTGGCACCTCGATGTCGGCTCGTCTCATCCTGGGGCTGAAGTAGGTCCCAAGGGTTGGGCTGTTCGCCCATTAAAGAGGTACGCGAGCTGGGTTCAGAACGTCGTGAGACAGTTCGGTCCCTATCCGCTGTGGGCGTTGGAAATTTGAGTGGAGCTGTCCTTAGTACGAGAGGACCGGGATGGACATACCTCTGGTGCACCAGTTGTTCTGCCAAGAGCATAGCTGGGTAGCCACGTATGGACGGGATAAGCGCTGAAAGCATCTAAGTGCGAAGCCCCCCACAAGAATAGATTTCCTCCAGAAATGGTAAGACCCGTGAGAGACTATCACGTTGATAGGTCGGAGGTGTAAGTGCAGTAATGTATTGAGCTGACCGATACTAATAGGTCGAACGCTTGACCAAAATGGTTTCAAGAAGGAATAAAACTGATAGAAAAGTATGTTATCCAGTTTTGAGAGTACACTCTCAAAAAAAGAATAGACAAAATCCGGTGACAATAGCGAGGAGGCTCCACCTGTTCCCATCTCGAACACAGTAGTTAAGCTCCTTAGCGCCGATGATACTTGGCGGGCAGCTGCCTGGGAAAGTAGGACGTCGCCGGTTTAAAATGGCTCCATGGTCAAGCGGTCAAGACACCGCCCTTTCACGGCGGTAACCCGGGTTCGATTCCCGGTGGAGTCACCAAAATATGCGCGATTGGCGGAATTGGCAGACGCACTAGACTTAGGATCTAGCGGGCGACCGTGGGGGTTCAAGTCCCTCATCGCGCACCACAGAAAATGTACATTGAAAGATGTACATTTTTTTTATGTATTAAAATGGGACTTGAACCCGAAAGGGCAGGAGCGTAAATGAGAAAGTACAGTGTACTTTTGAATAGCGACTGGTTCGAGCTGGAATGGAATAAAAGCGAAGAACGGCAGGCGAGCGAAGCGAGACTGTGTGAGTCCCTCATCGCGCACCATAGAAAACTTACACAGTATTGTGTAAGTTTTTTTTATGTCTTTAAAATTATATATACTTGAATGGATAGATGCGTAAAATAAAAATAATTTCGTCATTGCAAATAAATATGTATAAAGCGATAATTAAGGAAATTCAAGGCTTTAAAGGATTTTTTTGTTTATAAGGAGCATAAATTCAATATATGGAAAAAAATGGACTATTGACTAACTAAAATTAGTATGTATAATTAAGAATAATTTAATATGTATTTTCGGCATAGTCGTTGAAAAGCGATGACGCAAAGCTATAGGGGCTAAGGTGAGAATAATCACTATGCCAGCCAGTTGCAAACATTTGAAATAAGATTATATACCTGATATAGGTTTATTTGATGTGAGTTACTGCAATGCCCCTTAATGAATTTACTTAAGGTGGCATTTTTTTATAGCAGTATTTAATTATACTTAATTGTTGATATGAAAAATTTAATATTATATTTGTTTTTAAAGGCATAGTCGTTGAAAGGCGATGACGCAAAGCTATAGGGGCTAAGGTGAGGGAATCACTATGCCAGCCAGTTGCAAACACTTTAAAAAACTATTATGTTCATAGGGACTCTTGTGTCTATATGGTAGTTTTGCTTGCACGCGCCTTTTAATTAACAAAAAAAGAGGAAGCGTGCTTTTTTTTATTATATTTTTCTTGGTGACATGTTTGGAGGCTGATGATGAATATTTATTTGACTTTGATTTTTGGTATTTTAGGCATTAGTTTTGGAATGGTAATTCCACATATATCTAATGGCTTTGTAACTTATAAAAAATTACGAAATAACAGTGAAATTGTAGTTAAGAATTGTGATATAAGGACTGTCGGTCTAGTGGTGGTTTTAAATGGAGTTTTATGGAGTTATGCAGGAAGCAAAACAGAAAATATATTTATAACACTTTTAGTATCGCTGCTTTTTACAGTTGCCATACTTATTTCTTTAATTGATTTGAAAATACGGCTGATTCCTAATGAATTAGTTCTTTTTATCCTTTTTTTAGGGGCAGTATTTCAAATCCTGTATTTTGGATGGATGGCTTTATTATACGCGCTTATTTGTATGGTTGCAGTTGGATTTATGTTTATTATGGCAGGAAAACTTGTTGGCTTAGAACAAGTGGGAGCAGGTGATGTGAAGCTGGCTGCAGCAATGGGATTGATACTTGGATATCCAGATATAAAGATTGGTTTGATTGGAATGAGCGGGGCATTAATTGCCTTCTGTCTTGGAGGAATGACTATTAAAAAGCTAACTATGTACAGTTTTTTTCCGCTTGCTCCATTTATTATGTTTGGGACAATCTGTTCCCTTATTTACATTATAGGTTGGTAAGTTAGCGTAATATTTTAAAATATATACGCTTGTCTTATAAATAATGAATATATCCTGGCTGATAACTGGATTGAAAAGGAAAGGAGGAATAGTTCCAGTTATCCACTTTAAATGAAGAATCCCAATATAACGTTTTTTATTGTAAAGGAGGAAAGAATATGAAAAATTTACTTAGATGGTTAAAGAGCGAAGAGAGTGGACAGGGAATGGTAGAATATGGGTTGATTATTGCAGCTATTGCAGTGGTTGCCATCGTTACTTTGACCCCATTAGGAGGAAAAGTTGCTGCAATGTTTACTAATATTGGCGCCAGCCTTTAATAATCAGGACTTATTGAATAAATCAACACTTGTCCCCTACAATTTTTATAAATTGTAATATAATGGCAGGAATTACCCATATGCACGGGTCCTGCCATTTAAACATTTTAAATGGAATCAGAATTAAAGGATAAACAGAGAGGTGGTGAAAGGGGTTGCGCATTAAAAAGGAAAAGGGGCAGGCCATGGTGGAATTTGCACTGGTTTTACCTCTACTATTATTACTTCTCTGTGGTATTTGTGAATTTGGGTATCTCTTTTCACATCAGATTCTTGCAAATAATACCTGCCGCGAAGCAGCCAGATACGCTGCCGTTCATTATAAGGATGACGGAGCATCTGCTGTTGAAGAGCAAGTCAAAACTATAATACAAAAAAATTCAAGCAATTTTAATGAACAGATTACAATTCCAAAAGAAGAAGAAATAAAAGTGGTACTTACCATAAGAGTACAATTACTTACGCCTTTTTTTAAATTCTTAGATGATGGGGGCGGTTATATTAATCTTACTTCGCAATGTACCATGAGAATAGAATGAACAAACTGTATAGAGGGGTGAAATATTGAAGAAGACAAAATTACTGGCATTAATAACAGCAATATTAACTGGAGTTCTGGTTTTTATTTTTTTTAATACCCTTAGCAATCATAACGAAACAGATCGGGCAGGCATTGTTGTAGCCATACAGGATATTCCTGCTGATACACCAATTACTGACTCTATGGTAAAAGTTTCTCAATTACCCAGGGAAGCAATCTTGTCCGACGCAATTTCTGATACATCATTGGTGATTGGTAAAGTTGCCAATTCTGAAATTATGACTGGTGAACAAATTTTGGCCTCCAAGATTGTGACAGCTGGTGACACAGCTGGAGCAAGCTTAAGTTATATTTTAAAGCCTGGAATGCGTGCTATGACCATTGCAGTGGACGGGGTCTCCGGGGTGGGATATATGATTGAACCAGGTAATCATGTAGATATTCTTGCTCAGTATAATCAGCAGGAAACCGCATTTACTAAGCTTATTGCCCAGAATGTGAAAGTACTGGCAGTAGATTCTGCTTTATCCAACAAAGATAAAGCCAGTGAAAAAAATGCAGCCTATTCAACCATTACACTTCAGGTCTCTCCAGAACAGGTGTTGGATCTGGGCTATTATGAATTTACAGGTCATCTATGTGTTGTAGTAAGGTCCCCATTAGATGGGAAACTGATAAATTTGCCAATAAAACAGTAGTAATTTCCATATAAGGTAAAGGAGAATAAGTAGTGAAGATTAATGTTATGGTTATCAGCAAGCTGGAAAAAAAGCTGGCTGAGATAAAGAGTATGATAGATGATGAGGAAATTGTAATTCTTGGAGAATCATCAGGAGGGACTCCGGCATTGAATAAAATTGAAAATGTATCTCCTGATATGGTTATTATGTTTCTTAGTGCTGGAGATACGGACGTATTAAGCCTGACAGAGCGTATAATTTTTCATAGACCAAGGACCCATGTTATTTTGCTGGTGGAACACATGGATTTAGAAATCTTACAGAAAGCAATTAGAGCAGGTGCTCATAATGTCACAGATTTTCCAGCCTCTTCTAAAGAATTTGCAGAATATATTAAATCAGTTTACCATAATGAATCCATACGTATCAATTCTCTTAATGAAAAAGAAAATATCGCATGGATGTCAAGAGTGGTGACTGTATTTGGAGCCAAAGGAGGCCTTGGGAAAACTACAATTGCTACGAATCTTGCAGTAAAACTGGCAGAAAAACGTAAAAAAGTTGCCCTGGTTGATCTTGATTTACAGTTTGGAGATATTCATATATTTCTTGATATAGAACCTGCAGATACAATAGCAGAATTTGTACAACAAGTATTTACCCCAAACATTGATGCGGTCAGGAGTTATATGACAGTACATTCCAGTGGTGTTCATGTTTTGTGTGCACCAAAAAGCCCGGAATATGCTGAACTGGTTTCTGCAGAAAAGGTACAGAGTCTGTTAAGTGTGCTACGCAATTATTATGATTATGTGATTATTGATACACCACCGTCTTTTACTGATGTGACAATTACAGCCATTGAATCCTCATCCACTATTCTTTTTGTTACAGGATTGGATATATCCATTCTGAAAAACTCAAAACTCAGCCTTTCCCTTATGGATTCTCTTCAGCAGAAGGATAAAGTAAGGCTGATTGTTAATCGGGCTGTCGACATAAGCTCCATTACTGTGGCAGATGTTCAGAGCATAATAGGTTGCCCTATATGGGCTAAAATCCCAAGCGATTACATGGTTGCGGTTACAGCATTAAATCGTGGAGTTCCTTTTGTTATAAGCTCACCTGGTAGTATGCTCAGTCAATCAATTTCTATTGTGGCAGATGCATTATTATCTGGTTCAGATAATTTTGATATTGAAACCATTTCAAATAAAAAGATAAAAGCTATAGGGGATGGAGAAAAGCATTTTAAGTTGTTCAAAAGAAAAAATAAAATGGTTTAGAAAGAAGGAATCCTATGAGTTTGCTGGAAAAACTGGAAAAACAGAAAATGAAGCAGCATACGGAGGCTGTTACAGAAAAGGTGAACAGTTTAAACAAAGGAAATGTAACATTTGTAGATGATTATTCTGACTTAAAAGAAAAAGTGCATACGGAAATTATTGAATTAATCAATAATGAAGCCGCAAGGGGTAATGATATTACAGAAAATCAGGAGGAATATCTATTAAAGTCAATAGAAGGATTAATTGATGTAAGTGTATCTGGAATATCCCGGTCAGACCGCTTGCGAATTCAAAAGGAGATTTATAATAACGTTGTGGGGTTAGGCCCTTTAGAGCCCCTTCTGGAAGATGAAGAAATCAGTGAAATAATGGTCAATGGGCCGTATAACGTGTACATAGAGCGTAGAGGAAAGCTGGAATTAAGTACTACTGTTTTTAAAGATAATCAACATTTACTAAATGTTATCAACCGTATTGTTTCTTCTGTAGGAAGACGGATTGATGAAACAAGCCCTATGGTTGATGCAAGGCTTGCAGACGGATCAAGAGTAAATGCTGTTATTCCTCCCATTGTACTGAATGGTCCAAGTTTAACCATACGAAAGTTTTCCAAAAATCCTTTAAGTGTGAGTGATTTAATAAAAAAATCATCTGTATCTCCTATGATGATGTCCTTTTTAGAAGCATGTGTGAAAGGTAAATTAAATGTTATTGTTTCTGGTGGTACAGGCAGTGGAAAAACAACTTTACTCAATGTTTTATCTGGATATATTCCGGATACAGAAAGAATTGTTACCATAGAAGATGCTGCAGAGCTTCAGCTAAGACAGAATCATGTAGTCACCATGGAAAGCCGTCCTGCAAATCTGGAGGGTGCAGGTCAGATTACTATCAGAGAATTGGTAAGAAATTCGTTGCGTATGAGGCCTGACCGTATTATAGTCGGCGAAGTACGTTCCGGTGAGACTCTGGATATGCTGCAGGCTATGAACACAGGGCATGATGGATCTCTGACCACAGCACATGCCAACTCTCCCAGGGATCTTATGTCAAGGCTTGAAACCATGGTACTTATGTCTGGGATGGAGCTACCAGTTAAAGCAATCAGGGAACAGATCGCTTCAGCTCTTGATGTAATAGTTCAACAGGCGAGAATGAAAGATGGTTCCCGTAAGGTGATAAATATCACTCAGGTAGTGGGAATGGAAGGAGATACGATTACTCTTCAGGATTTATTTGTATTCAGACAGCAGGGATTGGATTCAGAAGGAAAAATCACAGGTAATTTTGTTTCAATGGGAATACGTCCCACTTTCTTAGAGAAATTGGTATCAAATGGAGTGCTTGTGAGAGACGACTGGTTTAAGAAATGAGGTGAAATTATGCTAACTTACTTTATTGCTTTTTTTGCAGCTATTCTCACTTATTTTATTATTCTTTTAATAAAAAAAAATTCTGGAAGAGAATTTATTGAAAATCGATTAAATAAATATCTGAATAAGGATGCCATTTCCCGTATACAAGATCAGTTTTATAAAGAAAAAATTGAAAAGTACAAGAAGAAAAAAGATAGAAACTTTAAAATTGCCAGTAAAGAATTTAGTGATTATTTGGCTATGTCGGGAATTAAACTAAGGGCGTCAGAGTTTATTTACATCTGGATTATTATGACCTACCTGCCCATTTTAATTATTTCACTTTCTGGCCTGAGCATAGTTACCGCCGCCGGCTTTGCAATTGTGGGTTTTATCATTCCTCCATTGTTCATACACAAATCCAGGAGAAAGCGTCAAACAGAATTTAATAAGCAGCTGGGAGAGTCACTGGTAGTTATGAGCAATTGTATAAAATCAGGTTTCACATTTCAGCAATCCATGGAAAGTATCGCAAATGATATGCAGCCTCCCATATCTGTTGAATTCACAAAGACTCTGCGAGAAATGCGCTTTGGTGTAAATAAAAATGATGCATTGCACCATATGGTGAATCGTGTACAAAATAATGATCTGGGTTTACTGGTGTCTGCAGTAATAACCTCAGAGCAGGTGGGAGGAAACTTATCTGAAATTCTGGACACAATTTCAGATACCATTAAGGACAGAATACGCATTAAACAGGAAGTGCGTGTATTGACTGCACAGGGGAGGATGTCAGGAATAGTAATTGGATTGCTACCAATTTTTATTATAATTCTTCTTATGATTTTAAATCCCCAATACTTTCTGTCATTCTTTGAAACGTCTATTGGGAAAATCATGATAGGTGTTTCTATATTAATGGAACTGATTGGTTTTGTCATTATTAATAAAATTGTAGACATTGAGTATTGAGGAAGATGATATGGTGTATTTGATTGCTGTTTTATTAGGAACTTTTATCTATTGCGGCATTATAATTGTTTTAAAACCCTATGAAGAACAAAATAATGCGATTAAAAGACGTCTTCAGAACATAAACAGTGGATTCCAAAGAGATTATGTTCATGATGAAGAACTCTGTCTGCCTTTTTCCAAGCGAATTATGAAGCTGGTTTTCCGGCCAATAATAGTAAATATAAAGAAATCTATAGGTAAATATTCGACTTCAGAGCTTTTATTCAAAAATCTAAAAAATGACAAACTGAAAAAAAACATTTATCGGGCTGGGTTAAAGTTGGAACTACATGAATATCAAATGATACGTATTATGGTTATTTTAGGGATTTCATTGGCATTCATTGCAATAGCTTTACTGCTCAGGCAAAATACCTTACATTGTTTACTTTCAGCAGCGGTTGGTATTTATGTGGGGTATGCAGCCATAAGGTTTCATCTTGCTACAAGGATAAGTAAAAGGCATAAAGCTATGGAACAGCAGTTACCTGAAGTTTTAGATCTTATTAGTGTGAATGTAGAAGCAGGGCTGGGATTTGAACAGGCAATCTTTCATGTAATTGAAAATATGGAGGGAACCTTTATTGATGAACTGGCTGTGACGTATAGAGAAATGTCCATGGGCAGATCAAGACGTGATGCTCTCTTATTTTTAGGAGAACGGTGTGAAATTGGGGAAGTCAGGACTTTTACTGGAGCAATTGTACAGGCAGGGGAGCTTGGAATATCCATTAAAAATGTTCTTCGGGCTCAGGCTGCGGGAATGCGGCAGAACAGACGAAATAAAATTGAGGAGCGGGCACAAAAAATTTCTATCAAAATTTTACTCCCTATGGTTTTATTTATCTTTCCTGTTATATTTATTATTCTAATGGGGCCAGCTGTTTTAAAGGTTTTCCAGCAATTTGGGTGAGGTGTATTTATGGTTGTATATTGTAATAACATTATTTTGGCAGATAAAGTATGTATTGCAGATAATTTTATAGAGCGTTTTCTGGGTCTTATGGGTAAAAAAAGCCTTGGACATGGGGAAGGATTGCTTCTTTTAAATTCTCCATCCATACATTGCTTTTTTATGAGAATGTCCATTGACGTAATTTATCTTTCAAAGAATTTTAAAGTATTGGGAATTGAAACACTGAGACCATGGAGTATAGGAAAATATATCAAAAAAACAAGGCATATTCTGGAGCTGAAAGAAGGCACAGCATTTAATATAAAGGCTGGAGACACTATTCTTTTTAGGATAGAAAAATAAGGAGGAAGTGATTTGTCATGGCAGATAGGTTGAATGGACTAAGTATGGTTGAAACATTACGTTTAAAAACCGAAGAAATTGATATGAATCAATATTTAAAGACAAGAATGGGCGGATATACCAAACAGTCGGTTTTGGAATATCTAAGCATTATACGTAAGCAGCAGCAGACAATGGCAGATACTTTTTATGAGAATTTACAGACGATATATAATGAAAAAGAGGAACTTAATAATGTCAATGAATCCCTTAAACATCAAATAAATAAAATTGAGCTGGAGTATAAAAATCTTTGTGAATCTATGTCATGTGTACAACAGGAAGACTCAGAAATGACCATGCAGGATGTCCTTGTTATGAAAAATAAATGTATAGCTTTGGAGGAAGAAAACAAGAAACACAATTTTGACAAAATCTCACTGGAGAATGAAATCAGGCGATTGAAGGTTTCTATGAATGACTTGACCGAACTGAACGAGGATTATTGTCAGGAAATAAAAGCTTCCAAAGAAATGCTTATTGCAGAAAAACAAGAATCCCAAAAAATAAGAGATAAGCTGGTAGAGCTGACCATTAATATAGAAGACAAAACAGAAGAACTTAAATATCTAAAAACGGTGCAATCTGACGGCCAGACTGCAGAATTAACTGCCCATGTAAAGAATTTGACCAATCAGCTGATGATGCAGACGGAAGTGATGTCTGCTTTAAATTCACAGGCAGCCATAAAAGAGCAATCTTTAGCGGATTTAACGGCTGAAACTAAATTACAAAAACAAATCATAGAAAGCCTGAATAAAACAGTGGAAAAGCTTGAAACACAAAACGAAAAGATATTAAATGCCAACAATTTGATGGAAAAAGAATTGCAGGAGAATACTAAAAAGATAGTACAGTTTATTAATGAAAAATCTGATATTACAATGGAAAAAATTATTGTAGAACAAAAACTTAGTGAGGCAAATTCAAATCTTGCTATGTTGGAAATAAAGCTGAAAGCGCTAAGTAAGTCCAATGATATCAAAAAAACTGAAGAGCATGAAATGGAAGTGTGATGGCTCATGAATGTTTTTAAGTATTGTGGGTACAGAGAAGAACAAGGTTCAGTTACCATTATGGTGGCATTATTTATTACTGTACTGATGGCCTTTACAGCAATAGTAATTGATGTGGGAAGAGTTGCACTAGAAAAGCAGCAGCTTCAGAGCGCAGTAGATGCTGCCTGCCTTGCAGGGGCACAGGAATTGCCAGACAGTATTGTAGCGGCAAAACAAAAGTCGATTATGTATTTTGAGGAAAATGGATTTGATGAAGAGGAAATTGACCAAATAGAATTTGTGAATTCAAATAAGAGGATAAGAATAACTGCCAGCCATCCGGTTGAATATACTTTTGCAAAAATATTCAAAAGAGAAGATAATACAAAAGTGTCTGTAAGTGCAGCAGCGGAGTGCAGCAGTGTTTTTGGACCTTTTAAGTATGCACTATTCTCTGGTAGTGAAATGGATTTATTGCAGTTTAAAGGACAGAACATAATTGATGGCAATGTTCACTCTAATAATAGCATAAAAAATGCTGCCACGGTAACTGGAGTTGTTACTGCTGTAAATACTATTGATGCCAAGGTTAATGCTTCATCAGGGAAAATAGAAAATTCTCCGTATGTCTCTATGCCTGATTTTTCTGATGTTTTAACTCTGGCAACTACGGTTAATCAAAGTACTTTAATCAATGTTTTTGGTGCATCCTTTAAAGCTAGCAGTAATCAGTATACCATGTCAGCTGAGCAGCTAAATGCCATGCTTTCCGTCTATTCTACGGTGTTTATTAATGGAAATCTCACTATAAACGGTAGTGGGATTCATTCTAATGGAAGTATATTAGCAACTGGAGATATGACATTTAACGGTAGTAACGTAAGCATGAATGCGTCAGATTCGGTATGCTTTTACTCAATGAACGGAAATATCACATTTAATGGTGGCAGTGGTGATGTGACAGGAATTCTTTATGCCCCGAAAGGCACAGTAAGACTAAATGGTAACAGTGGTATTTTTTATGGGTCTATTGTTGGAGATTTGGTGACCTGTGATGGAGGGATAAATCTAACATACAGTTCCCAGGCCGCCCAGAGTGTCCCTTTTACAATAACCAGATTGGTGGAATAGAAACGAATTTATATCAGTTAGTTCAGTAAAAACATTTTTCGACAACTTAAACTGTTATTTTACATAAAATTTCTTCAGGGTGTTGACGTAGAGGAAAATCAATGATAACATGATTGTGGTGAAATTTAATAGATCATTTTATGTTCTGTTCGCTGGAATCTAAGGGGATTTTGGCGGATAGCTAAGAGGGAAGCAGGTTCAAGTCCTGCGCGGTCCCGCCGCTGTAAACGAGGAGTCCTGCCTGTCATACAAAGATAAATGGGTGAGCCACTGAGTAATTTCTTGGGAAGGCTTGGTAAGGATGATAATGCGTAAGCCAGAATACCTGCTTAAAATGAAGACAGAATCCGACGGGTATTCGGCAATTCTTGTAATACAAATGATTAAAATTATACAGAAATACGGGCTGTAGCAATAATGCTACAGCTTTTTTTATGTGAATTTAATCAGAAAAAATATGTAGCAGTAACTGCTGTATATAAGGGATAAACATAAAAGTGGGATTGATGAGAAATAATCTAATGTTAGTAAATGCAGGAGGAAAAAGAAATGTCAGTAGAGGCAGAAAAGAAAAATGTTATTCCAAATGAGCAGGAACAAAAACTGCTGAAGATTATTCATCAAATCGGTTTTGGAGAGATAAAAGTCATAATCAACGATGGGAAGCCTATACGGCTGGAAGAAGTCAGGAGAAGTATAAAATTGTAATTATGGTTAGAGCTGACCAGAAAACTGGAGGTTCTTTATTATAGTAAAAAACTATAGTAAAGGACCTTTTTTATTTATTATTATTGAAGTTTTTAGAGAGGAGAGACTGAATTGACAAAAAGAAAGAATTTTTTATGCGCAATTCTCTGCATGACTATGATTATATCGCAGTTTACAGCGATTGCTTATGCAGGAGATGAGTTGAATTCGGTTAGTCAGGCTACAGGAAACTCAGTTTCCGAAAGTCAGGCGACAGCAAAAGAAAACAGCGATGGCACTATAACGGATGGTGCCGCTACAGGTGGTACGGAAGCAGGAAAAACCACTGACAGTATAACCACGGGTGATACGAAAACAGAAGGAACAACTGACAGTACAACCACGGGTGATACGAAATCGGGAGGAAACCCTGACAGTACAACCACGGGTGATACCAAAACAGGTGGAACTACCGATAGTGCAGCTACGGGTGATACGAAAACAGGAGAAACAACTGATAGTAAGACCACGGATGATACGAAAACAGGTCAAACTACCGATAGTGCTGTAACGGATAGCACAAAAACTGGCGAAACTACTGGAAGTGCAGTTACAGATAGTAAAACTGAGGTGACCACTGACAGTGCTGTAACAGATGCTACAACAACAGCAGCCATAGAGCCACTTATGATGACTTTAATGGAGAGTGCAGGAACTTTTTCTATTAGTGATTATGATGTAAACAAGCTATATGAAAAAGGAAGTACTTTTACAATCAGTACAACGGAGGAACTTAACAGATTCTCTGATTTAGTAAATGGTAAATTTAAAAATACCACAGGAGAAGCGGTTTCTGTGGATTTTGACGAAGATACAGTACGTTTGGAAAAAGATATAACCCTATCTCTGGGATGGAAGCCTGCCGGAACAGAAAAAACACCATTTTCGGGAACCTTTGATGGGAAAAATCATACATTAGATGGTTTAAATATCGTTACCAGCGACAGTTATCAGGGATTATTTGGATATACGCTAAATGGTGAAGTAAAAGATTTGGCGGTGAGTGGAAGTATAAAATGCAGCGGTGATTATATAGGGGGAATCATTGGGTATGCAAACTGTACTGATATTACCAGATGTACCAGTAACGTAGTGATTTCCGATGGAGGAAGCTATGTGGGAGGTATTGCTGGATGCGCGACGGGTTATACCACTTTATGCATTAATAATAAAGATGTTTCAGGCAATAAAAACTTTATCGGGGGAGTTGCAGGTCTTAATTATGGACTTGCACAGGATTGTTTAAATAAAGGAAACATCAGTGGAGTAAATTACGTTGGAGGTATAAATGGAAAAGGGAAAGTAAAAAACAGTTTGTCTTTAGGAAGCTTTACTGGTACAGGAGATCATGTATCCGGAGTTTCACCAGAAGGAGCAGTGACCAACTGTTATTCTAAGGAACAATGTACAGAAGCCCAGTTAAAATACGGGTATATAGCATATCAGCTTAATACTAGTGGGGATACGGCTGAAAGTACTAATAGATGGGCGCAGGGAGCAGAGTTACCTGTATTTGGGAGTGAAGCATTATACAAGTTTAGTTTATATAATAATTCAGCAGATAATATAACAATAACTTATTTTAAAGATGGAGAAAAAATTTCTGATTCTGGTGTTTTCAAAGACAACGGAATTGAAACAGTTTATGCTCCTGCATGCGAGCTGTCTATACAGATTACGGAAAAGGAGCATAAAGAGGGATTTCATTTCAGGCCAGATAATGTTTTAGCAAAAAGCGGAGAAACATATAAGGTAACATTAGATAAAAACATTTATATAGAGGCTGGATATGGAGAACTGCCAAGTGAACTTGCTGAAAATGAAATTAAATGGTATGTAGAAAACAAAGATGCAGCTACTTATACTTTAGAAAATGCTAAACAGTTAACAGGATTAGCCAAACTGGTAAACGGTGTAGCAAAAGACAGCAAGGGAGAGGTTATTCCGCCAGTTAGTTTTGATGGAAAAACAATTACATTAAATAAAGATATAGATCTTCAAAATATAGATTGGACACCAATGGGATATGATACATGGAATCACTGTTTCAGCGGTACATTTGATGGACAGAACCATACGATTAAAGGACTATATATCAGCAATGCAGTAATTAAAGTTTCAGACAAAGAATTAACAGATAAAGGCTTATTTGGCGATACTGATTCAGCAGTGATTAAGAATCTAATTGTTGAAGGTACTATTGACAGTTCAGGAAATAATTCAAATAGCAAAGTTGGAGGCATAATAGGTAATGCAAGTGGTTCAACGATTGAGAATTGTGTAAATAAAGTACAAATCACGGGTGGTGGATGTATTGGGGGCATAGCAGGTTCCACTTCCTCTGACTCAATAATTAAAAAGTGTAGCAACGAAGGAGTACTTACGGGGAGTAATAGTGTAGGTGGTGTGGTTGGTAGTGTGTCCAGCACCAAAATCGATGCTTGTGTAAATAAGGCCCAGATTACAGGAAGTGATAAAATTGGGGGAATAGCTGGTAATGCAAATTGGAGCACAGAAATCACAAACTGTAAAAACCAAGAAGCGGTGAAGGGTGATACTAATATAGGTGGCATAGTTGGTTATGTTAACCAGACAACAATTGCTTCCTGCGAAAATAGTGGAGAAATAACAGGAAATAATGGTACAGGCGGAATATTTGGGGGTGGAAGAAATAGTCAAATTACCAAATGCGCCAACAAAGCAATGATTACAGGAAAATTGACGATAGATAAGGATGGTAATCCCATCGATTCTAAGTATACAGGTGGAATTGCCGGAAAGGCGGAATCTTCAGCTGATATAAAATATTGTGAAAATGATGCCGCCATAAAAGGTGGGTTACGGACAGGAGGAATAGCAGGGGGTACTAAGGCAACGGTTCAGGGATGCTATAATAAAGGACAAATAACAAGCGCTACAGATTGCTATGCAGGAGGTATCGTAGGATCTGGCAGTGCAACAGATTGTTACAGTAATGGTGATGTCATAGTCACAAGTATAAAACAAGAGTCTAAGAATGTAGGGGATATTTCGGGGTCTTCAGATAAAGATTCACCTAAGATTGTTAATTGTTACTCCCTTGGAAAAGTGACAGGCATGAACGGTAAAAATGGGACGGTTTTAACTGATACACAGTTAAAATCTCAATACTGTGCTTATGTAGTTTACCAGCTTAATACCAGTGGAGAAAACTCCAATAATGTTGGAGTTTGGAAACAGGGAATTAATGGACCTGAATTTGGTGAAAACAATATTTATAGGTTAAAGATAGCGAATTATTCCTCTAAAACAGTGAACCTTTCATATTCAAAGGACAATGTAATAATTCCAAAAGAACAGGTTTTTACTAATAATAATATTAGCAGTATCTATGTTACCAAGGGTCAAATAAAAATAACAGCAACTCCTTTTTTGGATTTTAAGTTTACCCCAACGCTTACTGGTGAAAATGGAAGTTATGTTGTAAAACTAGAGAATGATTTGACTTATCAGTGCGGAATTAAAGCTGAACTGGACAAGGCAACAGGAATAGAGGCTAGTATAAAGTGGTATACAGACAATCCGGATGCTGACGAATATACAATAAAAACAGTAACTGATTTATGGGGGTTAATGGCTCTGGTAAATGGTAAGATTGAAGGCTATGCCCCTTTAAACTTTTCCCAGAAAACAATAAATTTGGAAGATAATATAGATTTGAGTACTTTATCACAATATAAAGAACTTCAGGGCTATGAACCCATAGGGACTTCAAATAAACCATTTAAGGGTAACTTTTATGGAAACAATTATACTATATCTGGCGTAAGTATTAACAGTGTTTTGGACAATCAAGGATTATTCGGATGTACTTCAGAGGGAACAATACAAGACTTAAAAGTAGAAGGTAATGTAAAAGGTAAAAATAATGTTGGCGGAATTGTAGGGGATGCACAAAGTACAGAAGTAATAAATTGCAGTTTAACGGGAAATAGTACAATAGCCGGCCAGCAAAATGTAGGAGGTATAGTCGGTAATTCTGCATCAAGTATATCTAAATGTATATGTGATAAAAGTGTAAATGTAAATTCAGTAGATGGATTTGTGGGAGGTATAGCAGGCGTTAATACATCCTCAGTATCTGATAGCTACTGCCTTGGAACTATTGCTGGCAAAGAAGATCACAAGGGTGGCGTGGTCGGCTCAGCTAATATTGTTAAAAGTTGTTTTTGTTATAATAAAGATCAGCATATAGCTGTTGCAGGAACTGCTGTAGAAGTTAAGAACAGTTATTATCTTGCAGATGCGGAAATAGCAGGTGCTGCTGGTCATTTTATGACGGAGCAGCAGTTTACGGAAAAGGAGATGTCTTACTTATTAGATACAGTAGACGGAATTCACAATAAAGTATGGCAGCTGGGTCAGAATTATCCAGAATTTGGTACAAATACTGTATATCGTATAAGTGTAGCGCCAAAAGAAGTTCAGGAAGGCAATTCAGTAAAAATTGCAGATCCCGATCAGGGAGCACCATATAAAGTGTATACTGGAGAAAAGGGAGAATCGTATACGTATTTATTAAGCAGTGAGAGTGTGAAACTGTCAGTTTCCTCAAATGATGCAGTATTTGCACCACTATTTTACCCACAGAATACAGTGAAATCTGAAGGAGATATTTACAGTGTTAGTAATCCGCAATCAGATTTAAATATATTATATCGGTTTGCTCCTTCTGTAGGACCGGATATAGCTTGGTATACACAGGATGCAATGGCAAAAGAATATATAATTGGAACAGAAGGCCAACTGAGAGGACTTGCTTTATTAGTAAACGGTCTTGCAAAAGATAAGGAGAATAAATCAATTGCGCCTAAAGATTTTAGTGGGAAAACAATAAAGCTTCATTCAGATATCGATGTTATAGGTCAGGACTGGATTGAAATAGGAACAAAGCAGACTCCATTTAATGGTATATTTGATGGCGGTGGTTATTGTGTAAGCAATTATAAAATAGACAGTTTAGATGATAACAAAGGCTTATTTGGATATGCTGGTACCGCAACTATTGAAAACCTTAAGGTAGATGGAAAAGTGTCAGGTGGTGAAAGTGTAGGTGGTATCGTCGGGTACTTGGGTGAAAAAAGTACAATTTTAAATTGTACCAATGCAGGAATCATAATAGGAAGAGTAAACTATATAGGAGGCATAGTAGGAAATATAGCCCAAAATGGAAATATAAAAGACTGCTCAAATAGCGGAGAAATTAGTGGAGGGAATGGAGATAAAGCTTATGTTGGAGGAATTGTAGGGCTTTTTAATAATTATGTAAATGCAGAAAATTGTTTAAATTCAGGTACTATAACAGGTAATGGAATTTACACAGGTGGTTTATTTGGTAATCCCTGCAGCTATGTAACAATCAGAAACTGTACTAACACAGGTAAGGTATATGGTAATAATCAGTATTTAGGTGGTATAGCCGGAGGAATCGATTCAAATCTGGTAGAAATGAAAAACTGTTTTAATACTGGTGATATTACACAAACAGGAAATGGTGCCTATAAGGTTGGAGGTATCACAGGTGATTTAGGCTCACCGGCGGATACTAAAACTACTACTGTTACTTACTGCTATAATAAAGGAAAAATAGTAAATAATTCTTTAGATACAAGCAATGGTGGAACCGGTGGTGTGTTTGGATGCATAGGTGCTAATTATGGTGCGAATATTCATCATTGTTGGAATGAGGGAAGTATCTACAGCACAGCAATGAATACTGGTGGAATTACCGGATTTATTGAGGCAAATAGTTCTGTAGTAGATTGTTATAGTTTAGGTGATGTTAATGGGGCAGGCAATACCGGTGGAATAGCAGGTAGTAAAGCTGATACGGCTACAAGTAATGTAGAAAGTTGTTTTAACTATGGTGGTAACGTAAGAGGAGCCGGCACTAATATAGGAGCTATAGTTGGTGGAAATAATAGTAATATATTAGGATGTTACTATCTTGATGAAACAATAATAAAAAATGAAAAAGGGCTTGTTGTGCCTTCTTCAGATTTAAAAGCACAAAAGATAAGCGCAGATAATTTCAAAAAAGACGATACTATTTATACACTTAATACTAGGGAAGATACTGTAAGAAACCGTGGCGTATGGTCAAGCGGAAAAAACTATCCAGTATTTGCAAGTGGAACAGGAACTCTTCTGCATAAGGTAGATATTTCTTCCATTAATCAAACAAATGGAAAGGTTGCTTTTTCGGATTGCACAGATAGTAAAAAATACTTAGAAGCAGAAAAAAAAGTAAGCATTACAATAACACCAAAGAGTGGATATGTTATGGGGAAATATACTATTAAAAGTATCCTGGGAGAAAATATTGAAACTAAATTGTCAGAAGATGAAAATCATATATGTATTGTTGAATTTACAATGCCTGATATAGGTGTTGTTATAAATACTGATTTCATAGATTCCACACAAAAAGCTGGACAAAAATTCAATATCACTTTTGATGCTAATGGAGGAACATGGAATAGTACTGAAAAAACCAAAGTAATAAATGGGGTAGATGCATATAAACGTATTACTAAACCAGAGAATCCAATTTGGGGGGCAAGAGAATTTAAAGGATGGTATTTAGAGAAAGAGGGCAAAACTTTATATAATTTCTCAAGTGCCTTACAGTCAGATTTAACACTTTATGCTAAATGGGATCTTTATTATAAAGTAACTCTCGATCCAAATGAAGGTAACTGGCAAGATCAGACAAAATCTTTCATTAAAGTTGCACCAAATACGGCAGCAACGGTCCCAGTAGTAAATCCAGTAAGAAACGGTTATGAATTTGCAGGTTGGTACACAGACAAGGACGACTGTTTTATTCCATATAACTTTAGCAATAAAGTGGCAGATGATATAACAATTTATGCTGGATGGGTACCCAATGGATGTGTGCAGATTACTTTTGATGCAAACGGAGGGAAATTAAGCAAAAAAGGTAAAGATACTGAGCTGTATAGAGTAATAATTCCAAAGAATACAGTATTAAAGTCTCCTTCGGAGCAAGGATATACGGTTACAAAGAAAATAACTATTGAAGATGGTAAAAAAACCAAAGATTTAAATTTCCGTGGCTGGTACAGTGATCCAAATACAGGAAACAAATGGAACTTTGTGGATGCAGTCACATCAAATAAGACACTCTATGCACACTGGGACGGTGATAAGCCGGCTATCATAGGAGGAACAGAAGAGAATCCAATGGAAATAGAGGACTTGGATCAACTTCTTGAACTTCGTGATTGTGTAAATGATGCACAAAATCGTTTCACAGATTTGTATTTTAAACTGGTAAAAGATATTACACTGCCAAAGGACTGGGTTCCCATTGGTATAGAACGTAAATCAGGTAGTGATCCTTACCGAACTTTTTCTGCTCATTTTGATGGAAATGGACATACCCTTACAATTGCTCCCGGAGGGACGGCAATATTTGGAGATGTTACATCAGCAGAGGTTACAAATCTAGATATATTCGGGAAGCAGATTGAAAGTAGTGGGCTTATTGATTCTTATACGAATCAAGTTAGAATAGATAATTGTACTATAAAGGCTGGAACTAAATTAAAAGGGTCTGGATTTGTAGGAAATGGTATGGGGAATGAACCTGATTCAGAAGTGTTTATTCAAAATTGTGTAGTGGAAAAAGGAGTTACTGTAGGTTATACAAAAGATCAGGATAATATCGGAGGTCTTGCAGGAAGTGCTAGCTGTGAGATAAAGCAATGTGTAAGCGAAGCAGATGTATATGGGAGGAACTTTGTAGGAGGACTCGTTGGCACAAAATATGCAGCTATGAGGCCCTGCGAAGTACGTGAATGCTATTCAGGGGGACAGTAACTGGTACTGGCGATTATGTAGGTGGTATCGTCGGAGCAGGTTATACCGTATCTTCTACACCTATAGGTGTTGCAGTAGAAAATTGTTACAGTACCGCTGTGATAAGTGGAGGAAATTATGTAGGTGGAATAATTGGGTGTGAGAAAAAGGATTCATTAGCAAGTGACAGGTTATTACCTACCATAAAAAATTGCTATTGGAATGGAGCTTCTATTTCATCTAATGGTAGCTATATAGGTGGAATTGCAGGCTATTATAAGGCAGTTTTTAATTGTTATATTTTAAAGAATAATTATTATAAGTCATCAGATGAAAGTTTAAAAGGCATCGGAGGCATTGGTAAGAATTATGATTCTTCCTTCAACGCTGAAGAGGCTTTCAAATTAAAGCCAGCAGAGGCTTTTGAAAACGGTGAGGTTGCTTACTTATTGGATGGTGGTCAGGGCAGTCATAGCAATATCTGGACCACTGGCGACAAATATCCTGTTTTCGGAAAACCTTCTATTTATATTAGTGAAGGAAAAGTAAAAGGCAGTGGAACTATAACTCTGTCAGATGGAAAGCGTGAAGACAAAGCAGTGTACAATCCAGTTGGAACTACTATTACGGTAAACGCTGTTCCAGCAAAAGTAGAAGGCAGTAAGGAGCCTGGTAAGACCACAGAAAATACTTTAGAATCCATTATAGTTACATATGCTAAGGGAGGAACAGAGGATATTACGGTTTCTAAAACCTTTAAATCCACAGGAAATGATGTAGTTACGGCTACCTTTAAAACGGACGAAAAGCCTATAGAGCCAGAGCCTAAACCTGAACCTAAGCCTTCCGATAATAATCCAGGAAAACATCACAGCGGCGGCGGATCCGGAAATGGCAATGGAAACGGTACAGGTAACGGTAACGGAGATGGTAATGGAACTGGTACAGGCACTGGAGATGGAACTGGAACTGGAAATGGAATAGGAAAAGGCTCCGGAACACAAGGTACAGTAGATGGATTAGGTGATGGAAAAGGGACTGCAGCAGGAACTACTTCTGGGGGCAGATCCAATGAAGGAAGAAAAGAGGCCACAAATGCTGAAGATGTGTATGCAAGTATCAGTCATGAAGAAGTGCCTCAATCTCAGGTGCTTGTAGGCAACGAGGCAAAAAAGACCAGTGAGGATAGCTTGGAAAATAAAAATTCAGGGGATTGGAAAAAGGCGGACATGAAGGAGGAGGCAATGGCGATACAAAGAAAATAACGCCAATAAAAGCTTTTGAAATCATAAAGAAGGTTGCTAAGGAGAATCCTGTTGCCATGGCCATCGTCTGGATTGCAATAGGTGCAATCTTCGCCATGGGCGCAATGAGAAGATTCTATCATATAAAAAAGCAATAGAAAGAAGGAAAGAAAAGTGATAAAAAAATATAATCCTAGAATACTTTTTATATGGGTTTTACTCCTTTGTTTTATAATTTCAAGCTCCTTGTCGTCAACGGCATTCTGTTATGCGCAAACCGGTGATAAGTCAGCAGAAACTACACAGACCAAAACCGATAAAGGAGGCTATCATTTACCTGATGCAGTGTCAGGATACTGGTTGGCACCAGGACAATTCAGTGGTGGAAACTTTGATAAAACACTGAGTTATCTGGGGCCTCTTTCCCTGCTGGGAAGCTGTACAGGTACTCAGTATCAGGGAAAGATAGGAGAGTCCTGGCAAAATGGTGCATCATTGGGAAACTTCGGCGGATATGTTACCTATCATTTTGACGATGCTATTGACAATAGCGATAAAAACCCCTACGGGATAGACTTCATTGTTTATGGCAATTCAAGCGCTTATAATAATGATGGCAGAAACTCTATGGCATTTGCTGAGCCGGCGCAGGTTTGGGTTTCTCAGGACGGAGAAAAATGGTATGCTATCGCTGGTAGCGACCATTATAAAGACTCAACCATTTGGGACTATGAGATGACCTATTATAATACGGGGAAGAATATTTCCAATTATACAAATAATCAGGGAGTTACAAGTCCAAAGCCGGTGAGCACGGTTACCAGTTCACCTTATACTACTAGCCCTGCTGTTCAAAATAATCAGAAAAACACAGTGAAAGGCATCTTCTTAGATTACGATGATTCCAAAGTAGGAAGTTGGGCTTTTGGATATGGGGACACACACATAAACATCTTTACTGATAAATTCGATGTAGTGCAGTCAAATCCATACAGGGAAAATCAGTATAAAGATCCTCAGGGAGACCCTATTGATATTTCCTGGGCTGTTGATGAGAATGGATTGCCTGTAAAACTTGATAAAATCAGTTACGTGAAAGTTCAGAATGCAGTTTTTAAGGATGCAGGTTCATTAGGAGAAAAGTCACCAGAAATTAATGCTGTGATAGGAACTAAATCAGATAAAGAAGTAATACATAAAACTAAAGCCCCAAAAGCAATAACGGTGAATGACAGTAAAATCCTGCTACAGGAGGATAAAAACGTATATGATGTAGACATGTCTTCCAAAATGCGCATTGCAGTAGAAACTGATTCCAGGACAAATGTCTATATTAATGAAAATTATACTTCTGCAGTTAATTTTACTTCCCTGCCTAAAAAGGGCATCATCAGAGTGATTTTGCAGGAAGGAAACTGTGAACCACAGATTTATTATCTTGTAGACAAAAATATTAAAGAAAAATTAGCAAAAGAGCCAAAAGTTGCAACAGTGTCAAAAAATAATGAGAATGAGGAGTTGCAGCCAGATATTAAGGTATTTATGGATTTGGAGAAATTTTCACTGGGACAGGGCTTTATACTGGAGCCCTATGAGATAACGGTTCCCAAAGGCTCTTCTGCAGCAGATGCGCTGCTGAAGGTTTTAGAGAAAAAATCCATTCCTTATAAAAATACAGGTTCCATAAAAAGCCAGTTTTATGTTTCCGCTATTGGTGATACTGAAAGTAACATAAATATTCCGGATTATATAAAGCAGGCTGTCGGAAATAGTCTGACAAGCAGAAATGACAAAAACTATTTAGGAGAGTTCGATTACTCGAAATGGAGCGGATGGATGTATTGTGTAAACAATACATTCCCATCCAAAGGTTCTTCAGATTATGAATTGTCAGATGGAGATGTGGTCCGCTGGCAGTTCTCTCTCTATGGATATGGCTCGGATATTGGAGCCGGAGATGAAAAATGGGGACAAAAGAACCTAAAGGAACTGGGAAATAAAGATGCACTAATCCAAAAAATCGCAGCAATCAATAACTTATCCTGCAGGCAAGCTGTACTTGCCTTATCTGATAATAAAAGCAAATATGATCAGGCAGTAGAAGTACTAAAAAAAATTGATAGTAGTCAGAGTGAAATTGATAATGCTGTAAAAGCTTTGGAATCTGTAGGTACTGAAAAGCAGATAAGAGATAATCTTACTTTGTCAGTACAAAAAAGCGAAGCGGGAGATAAAGTTATTTATAGTACCCATGCCAAAATAGGAGGGACAGAGGTTTCAGATTTTATTTATCCAATGACCATGAATATTCCTTTTAGTGGTAAAAGTACAAAGGATACCATGTTATGTGACATCGGCAATAATTTATATATAACTAATCCTGAAAAAAAACCGGTAGTGTTTGGAAAATGGAATGATCAGGGAAATGCATTTACCATTATGGACAATAAGACCAGCAATTATGTATTTGCAACTTCTAAATCTTCATTTTCGGACACTGGTAAAAGCTCTCAACAAAGATATATCAACTGGTTATTACAGCGAAATGTAATAAAAGAAAATAAAGAACAGAAGTATTATCCGGATAAATTCATTACCAGAGCAGAATTCGTGCAAATGCTAGCCAATCTTTCAGGAGAAACTTTTTTCCAGCAGACTGGTGAACCTTGGTATTATCAGGCAGAAAAATGGGCAGTCCACGAGGGAATTATTACCCTTGACAAAAATGAATTTCATCCTGGGGCTTTTGTTAGTGGTAAAGAAATGAAGGTAATGCTGGATAATTACATGCTTAATATTGAAAAACAAAAGAACAAGACCGCAAGTGGTGTGATAAGCGTAAAGGGCAATGTCACCAGAGGACAAGCAGCAGAGGCAGTAGCACGAACTATTGAGAACAGTTTGTAACCTTAAAACATTCAGAATACGGAGAATATCAGTAATGATATAATAAAGCTCTATGCATAATAGAAAAAATAAATTATTAGAAAAGGATTGATTTTATAAAATGGAACTATCACTAGGCTATATCCTGCATATTGTAGGACAGAAACTTATAATACCTTGCTCAATTGTATTAATTATTTTAATCATAGCTACTATATGGGAGATTGGCAATCTAATAGTGGAATTTTTCATGGAGAGACTGAAGCCCGGGAAAATGTTCCAGGGCTAATCAGGAAAATCCATGCAGATGGAGCTGTAAACCTTAGAGACATAATAGAAAACAGTGTTCTAATAAAAAGGCAAAAGGAAGCCTTATTTATGTTGACAGAGTCCGGAGATATGTCCAGGGCCTCATTGACTGCAATGGCTCAGAGGCTTCTGGCAACAGAAGAAGGAAGATATGAAAAAGCAACAGCTATTACAGATCTGGTCTCTAAGCTGGGACCAATGTTCGGACTGCTTGGAACTTTAATCCCACTGGGCCCTGGCGTTATGGCTTTAGGAAAAGGAGACATACAGACCTTGTCCATGTCTTTTGCTTCAGCCTTTGACAGTACTATTGTAGGGGTTATTACTGCTGCTGTCTGTTTTGTTATTTCAAATATCCGTAAACGTTGGTACGATGATTATATGATCAGTTTTGAGGCAGTTATGGAATGTGTTTTAGAGGAGGTAACTAACGATGATCAGAAACAGTGGACTCGGGAGCAGGCGTAGTTTACGCTCAAAAAAAGAGGAAATTAATCCTTTGGACGGGGTAGCAAATCTGGTAGATATCATGCTGGTATTTTCATGCGGATTGATGGTATCACTGGTTCTTAACTGGAATGTAGATCTTTCCAAAGTTTCGGATATCATCACAAAAGAAGATTTGATGCAGGTGAAAAATTTAGATCAAGCTATAGAAAATGGTACATTGTCTGAAGATTATAATTCAAAGGGTTTTGTTTATGAGGATCCCAAAACGGGGAAAATGTATATTGTTAAAAAATAAATCACTTTCTGGGCAAAAATCATAAAGAATACATATTTTCTTTGGAGTTGCTCATAATACTCTTGAGGTGATAAAAATGAACTTAGGTGACGTAAAATTAAAAGATTTAGGAAAAGTTACTTCAGAGTCTCTCAGAGAAATGGGAGAAGATATTTTAGATAAGACTGAAGAAAAGGTACATGAAATGAAAGAAAAAGTAGATGATGATAAAAACAGATTTTAGTCCTTTCAATTAGTGTAACTTTTATTAACACAAAAAAAGCCGCTCCTTAAACCAGGGCGGCTTTTTCGTAAGTGTGATTATTCAGTTTCTTCGTCTTGAAATGCATCGGTTAATTCTTTACTGGCGTCAGCAATTCCGCCGGTTAGTGCATTTGCAAATTCTGAGTTATGGCCAATTTTATCTACAACCCATCCTTTATCTGTTTTTGAAAGGTGCAATTTTACAGTGCTTTCATAGTCAAAGGTAGCATTGTCAAGGGCAGTGGTAAACTTATCCTGCATCATTTTATTCAGTTCTTCTTCAGAACCTCCGGAAAGGGCTAGTCCAAATCCATCCTGCATATATTCAGTGATCGCAGATGTAAAGGCTTTCCCTAAGTCATAGGTTTTTATAGCTACATCCACTGTAGCCTTATCATCCTTAATTGCTTCATTTGAAATTTTATATTCAAATGAAGTAAGTTTTTCTGCGAAAGATTTTAAAAAGTCTTCGCTTACTTCATCTGACATTTCCCCATATTCTTCTTTAAAGTTCAGGTCAGAAGCATCTCCCGCATAAACCTTGGAAAGCTGTTCCGTATTATTGGTTTTTATTGCGGATAAATATGTATCAGCAACTTTTGTAGGAGCTGGAGTGCTGGCACAAGAAAACAGTGATAAGCACATAACGAATACTAATAATAAAGATAAAATTTTTTTCATGGTTTCCTCCTAGTTTAAATGAATTACTTGTATAGTCACACTCTTAAAGGATACCATATAAGGAAAATTATGTATATAGATAAGACAAACAAATTTTACTGAAATAAAAATAAAAAAATTTCTGACAAATAATAGGAAAGGGTTTAGGTATATTTATCTTATAGCAATAATAAGTTTTTAAAAGAGAAAAATTGTGTCACAAGATTTTTATGAATCTATCAATTTAGAATACCTTTGGTGAAAGGGAGGTGAGATAATGAATCAGCAAACCCAGCACTACAAATTTGAGAATGCTCCTTTGCCGTATCCATATGATGCATTGGAACCTTACATTGATGCAAAGACTATGGAACTGCATCATGACAGGCACTTACAGACGTATATTGATAATTTAAATAAAATTCTTGAAGATTGCCCGGAATTGCAGGACTTGACTTTAGTCCAGCTTATTTGTAATGCAGATTTATTTCCTGAATGTATACGGGTACCCATATTAAACAATGCAGGGGGAGTTTTTAACCATGAATTTTATTTTAGTCAGTTAAATCGTTTAAACGATAAAGAACCAACTGCCCATTTGGCTTTAGATATAAACAGCCAGTTTGGCAGTTTTGAGGAATTTAAAAGCAGATTTAAAAATGCAGCATTATCTGTATTCGGATCTGGCTATGCATGGCTGGTCTTAAACCAAAATCAAGATTTGCAGATTATTACTACAGCAAATCAGGATACTCCGTTTCCGTTAAATCTATGCCCCATCTTAAATATAGATGTTTGGGAACACGCTTATTATTTAAAGCATTATAATAAAAGAGCTGATTATATTGAGGACTGGTTTAATGTGGTAGACTGGAACAAGATATTACAAAACTATTTTAAATGTAAATCTTTATTTGTATAATTGTAAGTCTGTATCAAAATAATTTATGGCAAATGTCTTAAATTCTGATGCAGACTTTTTTATAAAAAAGTATTAAATAAAAATAATAAAGTATATTTCTGGATGTAATTTAATGGTATAATAAAAAAAATATGTTTGGCAAATTGTACTAATGTTAAAAACATCAAGAGGTTTCGTATGAGTGTACAAAAGAAGTTTATAATTATCATCTGTTCAATCTGTTTAATTTGCATAACTTTAACTTCATTTATTGGGTATTCTGCGGCCTCAAGTGAACTAAAGGCTAAAAGTACTGAAAATGCTTCGATTTTGGCCTCTGATTATGCTAATCAGATTAATAATTGGATATGGGAAAAAGCAGTTTTTTTAAATACAGTTGCGGAATCAATGATTTTAGTTAAGAACCTGGACAGAAATTATTTACACTCGTATTTTAATCAGATTCTAAAAAACTCAAATATGAATAATACTGTTTATGATTTATTCTTTCAATATCCAGACAGTTATATGGTATGTGCCACAGACTTTGTACCAGATGGAAGTATGGACTATACAAAGAGAAAATGGTATACAGTTCCAACCAGTACACATAAGTTATCTGTTCAGACAGCATATAAAGATACAGATACCGGAAGGCAGATTATAACTATTTCAAGAGAAATTATTATTGACGGTAAGCTGGAGGGTGTTCTTGCCATTGATATTTTTGTGGACCAGATGATACATACTATAAATGCCATGGAAGTACCTGAAGATTCCTATGGCTTCTTACTGGATAGCAATAATGGGCTGGTAGTACATCCAAGCGAGAAATATGGATATGTAAACAATGCGCCTGTTGCTTTACAGGATTTGAAGGGAAACCCTTATAAGCCATTAATCAGACAGATTGAAAAAGGGACAAAGTCAAAAGAATTATTATGGATTAATGACTATGACGGAAAGAAACGGGCTTTTTTTATCAGCAATGTAGAATGTTGTGGATGGCATGTGGGAATTGCTATTGCAGAGAGTGTATGGGCAAAGGATGTTAAAAATCTGTTAATTGAATTTGCACTGATAATGGCTGTGCTGTGTTTTTGTATCAGTGCCATAAGTATATCTGTAGTAGTGAAAGCACTTCTTAAACCTGTCAGCCTGGCGGAATCTGCATCCCAGGCAAAATCGGATTTCCTGGCAAATATGTCTCACGAAATACGAACACCTATTAATGCAATGCTGGGGATGGACGAACTGATTCTAAGGGAGACGGCCAACGAAAATATTGCTAAATATGCAGTAAATATACAGAATGCAGGGAAAATGCTGCTTTCACTGGTGAATGATATTCTGGATTTTTCCAAAATAGAGTCAGGAAAAATGGAAATTGCCCCTATTGATTATGAGTTAAGTTCTATGCTTAGTGATTTAGTTAATATGATTGCTCAGAAGGCTGAAGAAAAAGGACTTTCTTTAAAGCTGGATATTGCACAGGATATTCCCCATAGATTAAATGGAGATGAAAGAAGAATCACCCAGATAGTTGGGAATCTTTTAACCAACGCAGTGAAATATACTTTGCGTGGTTCTGTTACTCTACGTATTAAATGGAATAAAATTGATAAAGAAAATATAGAATTGATTGTAGAAGTAGAGGATACAGGAATAGGGATTAAAGCAGAAGAGATAAACTTACTGTTTATATCGTTTGCCCGGTTAGATACGCAGAGAAATAGCAGCATTGAAGGCACGGGCTAGGATTGAATATAACCAAGAGTCTGTTAGATATGATGAACGGGCACTTAATCATTAAAAGCGTTTATGGAAAAGGCTCTGTATTTACTGCGAAGATACCTCAGACTGTTGTCAGTCATGAGGCAATTGGAGATTTTCAGGAGCAATATGAGAAAAGTATACAGCAAAGAAAGTATTATAAAGAGAGTTTTATCGCTCCAGAAGGGAGAATTCTCATTGTCGATGATAATGTTATGAATCTTGCTGTAGTCACAGGACTTTTGAAGAATACAGAACTTAAAATAGATACTGCGGTGAGTGGAAGAGAGTGTTTGGATAAGATTACAAAGAATGTGTATCATATAATCTTTATGGATCATATGATGCCTGGGCTGGACGGGGTTGAGACCTTTGAATGTATGAAATCCATGAATGATAATTTGTGCAAATCAGCGCCGGTGATTGCATTGACAGCAAATGCCATATCCAATGCCAAGAAAATGTATCTTGATTATGGATTTTCAGATTACATTTCCAAACCTATTGAGGGAAGCAGGTTAGAGCGTTTATTAATTAAATATCTGCCTCCTGAAATAGTACATAAAACCTCCGAACTTGAAAATCAGAATAAAGAGTTAAACAAGGAAAAAACTATTTTAGAAAAACAACTGGGAGATTATATTAATGTAAGAATGGGGCTGTCTTACTCTGGCGAAGATATTGAAAACTATCATGCACTTTTAAAAATATATAAAAATATTGGACGAGAGTCAATGGATAAAATTCAGGAGGCTTATGAAGATGAAGACTGGAACCTGTATACAACATTAGTTCATGCTGTAAAAAGTACATCCCTGGGGATTGGCGCTGAAGTCCTGTCTGAGAAGGCTAGGCTTTTGGAATGTGCAGGTCAGTCCAATGATAAAGCTTATATCTTACATAATCATGAACAATTATTAAAATTATATGAGAAGGTGGTTTCTGACATTGCCAGATATTTGGAACGATTTGATAAAAATCTGAAATGCAATGAAAATATTGATATACGACAGGATATACCTGAAAAGGAAATAGAAAAAGACATACTAAAAGACTTATTGATGGAGTTGGATGAGAAAATCAGCAACTTTGAAATTATAGAAGCACAAAAAATCATAAAAGAACTTTCTTATGATACTTATAAAGGGGAACAGCTAAAGCCATATATTAAAGACATTTGTGAAAAACTGGAGGACTTTGAGTATGAAGAAGCAAAAAGGGCAATAAGTATAATGCTCAGGCAGTTATAATTTCAATTAGATTAGACAGGTACACTTATTAATTTGTTTCTGGAGGTAGGCATATGCAGCAAATGATCCTGATTGTAGATGATAATCGGTCAAATATAAAGATAGCTCAGACCATTTTAGAAAAAGATTATAGAGTTGGAGCGGCATTATCGGGGAGGAAGGCATTACAATTTCTGTCTTTGGCGGTCCCGGATTTAATTTTGCTGGATATTAATATGCCACAGATGAGCGGCTTTGAAGTGATGGAAGCATTACAACAAAATGAAAAATGGAAGAACATACCTATAATTTTTTTGACAGCTAATGCGGAACCACAGATAGAAGCAAAGTGCTTTAAGATGGGGGCAGTAGATTTCATATCCAAACCCTTTGTTCCTGAAGTGATAAGAAACAGGATAAACAGGACACTGGAGTTACAGGCATACAGAAAAAATCTGGAAGATGCCGTAAGACATCAATCCAAGCAAATCCTGCAGCAGGCAGAAGAATTGGCACACAAGCAGCAGGAACTGATGTCTATTCAGCAGGAAGTTATAATAGGCATGGCAAATCTTATTGAAGGTCGGGACGATAGCACCGGCGGGCATATAAAAAGGACAAGCCAGTATGTGGAATTAATTGCCCGGTCTTTAAGAGATAAGGGAAAGTTTACAGACATACTTAGTGACGAATACATAGAAAATCTGTGTAAGGCCGCGCCTATGCATGACATTGGAAAGATTTGTATTTCTGATATTATATTAAAAAAACCAGGGGGACTCACAGAGGAAGAATTTGAAATTATGAAGAAACATGCTGAACAAGGAGGAAATGTTATAAGTTCAACAATGGCAAAGATAGAAAAGAAGGAATTTGTTGATATTGCTTTTGACATTGCTACCTATCATCATGAGAAATGGAATGGTAATGGATATCCACAGGGGCTGACCCAGGAAAACATTCCTTTAAGTGCCAGAATCATGGCTGTTGCAGATGTATTTGATGCTCTTGTATCCAAGAGATGTTATAAGGAGGCTATGGATAGTGAAGAGGCCTTTAAAATAATAGAAGCATCCAGTGGGACTCACTTTGATCCTGAAATTGCAAAAGTTTTTATTGAACTCAGAAATAATATTGAAGAGATTATGGAAGATGATTAGCCTTATAACATTATAGCAATAGAATTAAAATCTATCGCTATAATTTAAGAGGCTGCGTATGTAACCGCCTTGGACCTTAGGAGTTTTTGAGGCGGTATTTTTTTTCTCTCCGCCATAATACACAATGGAACCCTGGATACCTTCAGGAGAAGTATTTACAATTGCATAAGAACCTTTTGTACCATCTGCAGGCAAACTCAGACTGCCGGGATTTATCAGATATATCCCGTTAAATTCGGAAAAGACAGGTTTATGTGTATGACCAAAAAGTGCAGCAACACAGCCTTCTTCTTCTGCCCTGTAAAAAATATTCTGGTATTTCATTTTTACGTTTTCCATGTGTCCATGAGATAAATATAGTTTGCCGCATTCTGTAGTTAATATTTTAAAATCCGACTGGCTGTAGGATCCATCCATATTACCTTTTACTGAAATAACATCAATTCCCAGGTTACTTTTCAGTTCTTCAGCATCCTGAAAATAATCCCCTAAATGAATAATGGCATCAATAGAGGTAAGCGTCTTATATACCTCATATACTTTATTTAATTCTCCATGTGTATCACTTATTACAAATAACTTCAACCTTTTTGTCCTCCTGTATAATAAAAACTGAACTTCAGACAGCCTTCGCTGCTGTCTACATAATTTATTTCAAAAAGCTCAGATATTTTTTTTATCATATCAAATTTCTTTAAATCAATCATTACGTTATGCTGGTCAATGAAAATAAAATCGCAATTTGTAAGCTTCACAGCCTTTTGCAGTGCAGTACCCCCTGAAATAGCTGCTTTTAACGCCATAGACTGCATGATATTACCTAAGGATTTAACATCTTCCTGAAAGGTGGCATAGATACGCGTGCTGTCTTCTGAAAACCTGAAATCTTTAATAGAGAACATATACTTGGCGGATACGGGTCCTAACTGTTTTATATGAAGTTTTAAATCCAGCATGATGCAACCACCTTGAAATAAAACCGTGTAATCTTTTAAATAATTCTGAACATCTTTCAAACCCATTATTTTATCTTTTATACCCACATTGATTAAATAATCTGGTATTTTCAGCATACCATTTTCAATATCCTGGTATTCAAAGTAATCCGTTAAAGTAATTAATTCTTTCTTGTTTTTAAGTAGGAAAGAGATTATGTTTTTAAGTTTCGCATCTGTCAGATTCACAGTATCACCTCACATTTTAATTTAGATTTCTTCTAATAGTAGCATTCCCTTAAAGTCATTAAACATCATACTTACTTCTGCAAATTTAAGATTTTTAGGAAGTTTAATCGAAAGATGGAATGCCATGCCACTGGAAGCAACAGGTCCGGAGCTACTGACATGGGTTTCCAGAACAGCAATGTCCATACTTTTTATTTTAGATACAAAATCTTTAAAATTTTGCAGTGAATCCATTTCCACATATAAATTAATCATACGTGCATTCTGATAGAAATAGTTTTCTACTTTAGGCAGAAGTGCAAGGCTGATAAAAATAAGTATGCCAGCAATGGAAGCACCAGAGTAAAATCCAATCCCAAGAGCAAGACCCAGACAGGAGGATGCCCAAAGACCGGCAGCGGTAGTAAGACCTTTTATTTTATGTTTTCCTGTTACAAAAATGGTACCAACACCAAGGAAACCTACACCTGTAATAACCTGGGCACCCAATCGCGCAGGGTCTGCCCCCGGGGTCAGGTACTGACTTATATACTGATTGGTAAGCATGGCCAGTGTAGCGCCTACGCAAACCAGAATGTGCGTTCTGAATCCGGCAGGATGATTGTTAGCACCCCGCTCAAGACCAATTATACCGCCAAATACTACTGCAAGCAGCAGTCTGGTAGCAACAGATATAATATTTACATCATAAAAGTAATGTGGCAATTGAAATGCGAGCATAAAAGCAACTCCTTTTTAGTGATATGTAATATTTAAGTATATGTAATTGTACCATAATGTGTTAATATATACAAAAGAAAGTATTTTTTTTATTTATATATGCGGAGGTCTAATATGTATCAAGATATTTTGAAAAAAAGTTTGATTTTAGATAGCAGAAAACCGTATAGCATAGGAATAAGAAAGCAAATAAAAGAAATGGATTTGTGCGAACTATTATACACTTCACTTCATTTAGATGGAAGCATCATAAAAAAGGAGCAGATTAAACCAATTTTAGCAGGTAAGGTTGTGGCAGAAGCTACTTTAAATGATCACATGGCCATTGAAAATTATATAAACACATTATCTGTGATGGAAAATTTTATTGACCTTAAAAGTGATATCAGTCTTAAAATAATGGAAGATCTTCATAATGTAAGCTGCGGGGTAACGGAAACCCTCTGGCGTAAAAGTAATCCAGTGCTTTATACCCTTGATTACAATCCTCCACACTGGCAGGATGTGAAAGAAAAAATAGAGGAGTTTATAAAATGGACATACAGGGCAGATGAAGAACTGGAGGGTAATAAACTTTTAAAAGCGGCATATTTACATAATAAAATCATTGAAATTTATCCATTTGAATATAACTGTGAATCTACGGCCAGACTGATTATGTATTACTCCCTGTTGAGAGATGGATATCCGGTGTTTGAGCTACGTTTAAGTGAAACGGAGTATAATACATCAATCCTGGAATACTTAAAACACAGGAAGATAGAACCATTCTACAAGGCTGTAGAGCGTGGTATTTACAATAAACTTGATGTACTTCTGCAAATTACAGAGGAAGAAGAATAAAAAAGAACTGATTTGCATCAGTTCTTTTTTTGCACTAGCGGATGAAATCTCCACCCTTAAGGATTTTTTTCTCTAAAGTACCACTGCCTTTTACTTCGCCAGACTGCTGTTGTTTTTGAATGGCTCTGATTTTCAGAGGCAGAGAGAACAAGTTGATAAAACCTTCTGCATCACTTTGATCGTATACTTCATCTTTACTGAACGTTGCGAATTCTTCGCTGTAAAGAGAATAAGGTGATTTGGATGCAACAGGGATAGCACTGCCCTTGTATAGTTTTATTTTTACTGTACCAGTTACATCTTTTTGCGTTGAATTTACAAAAGCTGCAATGGCTTCTCGAACTGGTGTAAACCATAATCCATCATAAACCAGCTGGGCATATTTTTGAGCAACTATATTTTTATATTGCATGGTATCTCTGTCAAGAATGAGCTTTTCCAGCGTTGAGTGGGCTTTATAAAGGATTGTGCCCCCGGAGTTTCGTATACACCTCTGGATTTCATTCCCACCAGACGGTTTTCTATAATATCTATGGTTCCAACTCCATTGGCACTGCCAAGGCTGTTTAATGTTTCAAGGATCTTAACACCAGTCATTTTTTCACCATTAACGGCCACAGGAATACCTTGTTCAAAGCTAATTTCCACGTAAGCTGGATTGTCAGGTGCCTGTTCCACCGGAACACTTAAAACGTGAATATCATCTTTATGTTCATTCCAGGGATTTTCAAGATTTCCGCCTTCATGACTGATGTGCCAGATGTTCTCATCTCTTGAGTAAATCTTTTCGGTAGTTTGTGCAATTGGAATGTGATGGGCCTTGGCATATTCAATTAGATCTTCTCTTGATTCCAGATTCCAGGTTCTCCAAGGGGCAATGATTCGGATAGCAGGATTTAATGCTTTAATAGTAGTTTCAAAACGAACCTGGTCATTTCCTTTGCCGGTACATCCATGAGCAATTATGTAAGCTCCTTCTGCTTCTGCAATTTCTACAAGTTTCTTGGCCATTAGAGGTCTTGCCATAGATGTTCCCAGAAGATAGTCATTTTCATAAATAGCGCCAGCTTTTAAAGTGGGCCATATAAAATCTGTGACAAATTCCTGCTGTATATCTAAAATGTATGATTTTGATGCACCTGTTGCGTATGCTTTTTTCTCTATAGCCTCATAATCTTCTCTCTGTCCAGCATTGCAGCAGACGGCAATAACATCACAATTATAGTTTTCTTTTAACCAGGTCAGGATAATGGATGTGTCTAATCCCCCTGAGTACGCCAATACGATTTTTTCTTTATTCATTAAGTGTGCCTCCTAAAATTTATACATAAAAATCATTAATTATTCGTAATTTAAGATGATTATACGCTGGTGAATTACAAAAATCAAGTGGTTTTTTGTGATTTAAAACCAAAAAAATATTTTTTTTTGGTTCAAATAGAAAAATAGTGTGTTTGACATACAAAAAATGGATGTATATAAAAAAGAAATATGCAGCAGGATAAAACGATGTAGAAACAGGAAAAATATGATATACTTATCTGTAGATATGAATTTACTATTTATATAGTGTAATGCACAAATAGTAAGGATGACAGGTTTATAATAATTTATAATGAGTTGGGGAGGAACTGACTGAATGAAATCTGAAAAACAGATTGATATAGAATATTTATGTTTGAAAATTAAAGAATTTGTGAACTTTGAGAGGATAATCATAAATGCTTCCATGAGTAAATATACATCCTTCAGGACCGGTGGAAATGCTTCTGCAATGGTAATAGTGGAAAATATTGTGGAACTTAAAAAATTATTATGCTTATTGACAGAGGAACAAGTTCCCCATATTCTGCTGGGCAATGGTTCCAATATCCTTGTTAAAGATGGAGGATATAAGGGAATTGTTATTAAACTGGGTAACAGTTTTAATACAGTCAAAGTGGAAGAAAATAAAATAACAGCATATGCTGGTGCCAAAATAACCGCAGTAGCAAAAGCGGCTATGGAACATGGACTTTCCGGTATGGAATTTGCCAGCGGTATACCCGGAAGTGTTGGCGGCGGCGTATTTATGAATGCAGGAGCTTATGGGGGAGAGATAAAAGATATAATTGTATCAGTACAGGCAATCACCAAAGACGGAAGCAGGGAATATGAAATATCAAGAGAAGAAATGCTGATGGGTTACAGAACCAGTTCATTTCAGAAAACCGGAGATATTATTATTTATGCTACTTTTCAGTTGAAACTGGAAGAAAAGAATATCATTGCTGAAAGAATGAAAGAACTTATGGAGAAAAGAAATCAGAAACAGCCTGTTAATTTACCTAGTGCAGGGAGTTTTTTCAAACGACCTGAAGGGTACTATGCAGGAAAACTGATACAGGATTCTGGGCTGAAGGGATTAAGTGTTGGCGGAGCACAAGTATCACCGATGCATGCTGGTTTTATTGTAAACAATGGAGACGCTACTGCAGGAGATATTTTGAAATTAATGAAACTTATACAAAATACTGTTTTTGAAAAGTTTGGTGTAAGATTAGAGCCTGAAGTAAGAATTCTTGGAGATTGATCGAAGCAGAAGGGGTGAAATGCAGTGGAAGAAAATAAAGAAATTAAAGTATATAAAGGGTATAGAATGACGTATGACTTACATACTCATACGGTGTTTTCACATGGAAAGGGCACTATAAGAGAAAATGTTCTGGCAGCTCTGAGCAGAGGATTAAATAAAGTAGCCATTACAGACCATGGACCAGGACACCTGACTTATGGCATAAAGAGAAAAGCTGTTCCAGAAATGAGGGCGCAGATTGAATCCTTAAAGAAAGAATTTCCTCAGATAGATATATGTCTTGGGGTTGAAGCCAATATCATAAATAAGGGCTTTTATTTGGATGTAACACCAGATGAATTTTTACAATATGATTTTGTTATTGGTGGATATCACTATGGGGTGCTAAATGGATACTGTGTGAGTAACTATCTGGACAACCATATGAAGAAAAAAAGTTTGATGGATTCAAAATCCGTAAAAAAGCTTAGACGTAAGAATACTGAAATGACCGTAAAGGCGGTTTATGAGAATAATTTGAAAATATTAACGCATCCCGGAGATAAAGGTCCCTTTGATCTGTTGGAAATTGCAAAAGCATGCGCTGAACGTGGTACTTTGATGGAGATCAGCACATGGCATGATCATCTGACTGTTGAGGAAATAAAAACTGCTGCGCTTACCAGCGTGGGATTTATCATTAGCAGTGATGCTCATCATCCAAGCAGAATAGGGGACTTTGAAGGAGGGCTGGATCGAGCTATAGAAGCTGGTATTGATTTAGCCAGAATTGTTAATATAGAAAGGATATAAATCTACAATGGAAGCAGTAATTATAACAGGTTTATCTGGTGCAGGCAAATCTCAGGCAGCTAACTGCCTGGAGGATTTAGGGTACTATTGCATTGATAATATGCCCCCTGCCTTAATAAGAAATTTCATTACTTTAGCAATGAATGAAAAAAGTTCTATCGAGAAAGCTGCTTTTGTTACCGATATTCGCGGAGGAGAATTCTTCGATGAAATTAAACCCTGTCTGCAGGATTTAAGGTTGATGGGACTTAACTTTAAAGTTTTGTTTCTGGAAGCGTCAGATGAAGTTTTAATTAGAAGATTTAATGAAACAAGGAGGCAGCATCCTTTAGCAGAAGGTGGAGAAACCTTATCCGGATTAAGAAGGGAAAGAGAGGTTCTGAAGGAAATACGAGCCATATCTGATTTTGTTATTGATACATCTAATATGAAATCTGCAAGACTCAGGGAAGAAATTAAAGACATTTTTACAAAGGGAGAGGATGCTGGGTTTATCATTAACATATCTTCTTTTGGTTTTAAACATGGAATACCTCTTGAAGCAGATATGGTTTTTGATATGAGATTTATACCAAATCCATATTATGTACCAAGTTTAAAAAAATTAACAGGGAACAGCAAAAAAATACAGGATTACGTGCTGAAATTTACGGAAACACAGAATTTTATTGAAAATGCAGATAAAATGATAACTGAGATGATTCCCTGCTATATCAGAGAAGGAAAATATCATTTAAATCTTGCTTTTGGATGTACAGGCGGACAGCACAGATCTGTAACCATGGCTAATGTTTTTGCGAAAAAATTTAAAGAACAAGGTTTACGAATAACTATTGAGCATAGGGACCTCTAGTGGTATACTATATAGTGGCTAGTTTCATGCTGAGAGATTGGCTATGCTGAATTTTTATTAATTAATTTAGGAGGGAAAAATACTTATGGAAAAATTAATAATTGCTGCTGCTATTTGTGGCGCAGAAGTAACCAAAAAACAGAACCCTGCTGTTCCTTACACAGTGGAAGAAATTGTTAGAGAAGCAAAATCTGCTTATGATGCAGGTGCTTCAGTAATTCACCTTCACGTAAGAGAAGATGATGGTACTCCAACTCAGAGTAAGGATAGATTCCAGGTATGTGTTGATGCTATCAGAAAAGAATGCCCAGATGCTATTATCCAGCCTTCAACAGGTGGAGCAGTTGGTATGACTGACTTAGAAAGATTACAGTCAACTGAGATTGTACCAACTCCAGAATTTGCTACATTAGATTGTGGTACTTGCAATTTTGGTGGAGATGATATCTTCGTAAATACAGACAACACTATCTTTAACTTTGCAAAGATTATGCAGGAAAGAGGAATCAAGCCTGAATTAGAAGTATTTGATAAGGGAATGATTGACACTGCATTAAAAGCAGATAAAAAAGGTTTATTAGAACACCCAATGCACTTTGACTTTGTACTTGGAGTTCAGATGACTGCTACAATTCGTGACCTGTTATTTATGGTAGAAAGCCTTCCTGCTGGTTCAACATGGACTGCTACAGGACTTGGTAAGAATGCTTGGCACATTGCTGCTGCCACAATTTCTTTAGGCGGACATGTAAGAGTAGGTTTTGAAGATAACCTTTATATGGAAAAAGGTGTTCTTGCAGAGAGCAATGGACAAATGGTTGCTAAGGTTGTAGAAATTGCAAAGCTTCTTGGAAGAGAAGTTGCAAATCCTACTGAAGCAAGAGAAATCTTAGGAATGAAGCAGAAATAGTAATAGATGCATAAATGGGGGCGCTTCAAGCTTTTTTAGGTTTGCAGCGCTCTTTTTTAGTAAATTTATAGTTAGAGGGATAATATGTCATTTTCAGTTGATACAAAAAATGAACTGGCCCGATTGGAGCCGGAGAAAAAATGCTGCATGCTTGCAGAAATTGCAGGCTTTATTCGTATGTGTGGAAGTATAAGGCTGGCAGGTGGCGGTAAATTCAATATTATAATTACTACAGAAAATCCAGCTGTGGCAAGACATTTTAAAATAATAATAAAAGAGTATTTTGATGTGGATGCAAATCTTGAAATAGGACAGGGAACCACATTAAAAAAAGGACATGTATATTTACTTAATATAGGACCAGAAGAACGTAGTGAACAGATTTTACGTGAAACAGGAATTTTAATGGTCAGAGAGGGTATGAACTTTATAAGTGACGGAATTTATGAAGGTTTAATAAAAACCAAGTGCTGCAGAAAATCATACTTAAGAGGAGTATTCTTAGGTGCAGGCACCATTAGTGATCCAGAAAAGGGATATCATATTGAATTTGTGTGTAACACCCAGACCTTGTCAAATGACGTAAAAAAATGATTAACAGTTTTGTTGATTTACATGCAAAGCAGGTACAAAGAAAGAAAAGTTATGTTGTATATGTGAAGGAATCTGAACAGATAGCAGACATTTTAAATATATTAAAGGCGCATGGACAGTTACTTAAATTTGAAGATATAAGAATAATGAAAGAAATGCGTAACAAAACAAACAGAATCAATAATTGTGACAGTGCCAATCTGGATAAAACCTTAAATGCCTCTGAAAAGCAAGTGGAAGCTATAAAATTAATAGACAGTAAAAAGGGATTGGATTTCTTAAATGATAAATTAAAGGAAGTGGCATTACTTCGCCTGGAAAATCCTGATGCCACATTGCAGGAACTGGCTGATATGATGGAGCCACCACTGAAAAAATCCGGGATGAATCACCGACTGAAAAAGATTGAGGAAATTGCAGAAAAATTCATATAATATGAAGATAGAAATTTGCTGTCGAATGTCAAGTTTTTTTGAAAAAACATAGTACGCACAAAGGGAGTAAACCTGTGGATAACTTCTTGTTGACAAATGTAAAAAAAGCTGGAATAAAGTAATATCAAAGGATGTGTAGAATGTAGTTATTCACAGGTACTATGGGATAAAATTGTATACAATTTTTGCGAACTATGTGGAAAAGTGACGAATTGTTTAAAAATCTGGGATTTATAGGTTGTGGAAAACGACTTTATTTTACAAAGGGAAGTTTACATAATGCCAAAAAAATAATAACTGAGGAAATATTTTTTGTAGAATTGGTTAAGTATTTTACACAAAAAAGAGGCAAAATTTTGTTTGCAGTCATTATAAACACAGTAGCTATTATAGTAGGAAGTACAGAGCGGGACTGCTTTTAATTATATTATGTATGTTCATGTAATTTTAACTTGGTGTTAATAATTCTTTAAGAATGATGTGATAATATGATTTAGTAAGTATGAATATGATAATATTAATATATAGGGGGATTTAATAATGGAAAAAAAGCAATACATATGTCCTAAATGCGGATGTCACGAATATGAACATGATCAGTTTCAGGCCACAGGAGGAAATTTCGCAAAAATATTTGATGTACAAAATAAGAAGTTTATCACAATTAGCTGCACCCAGTGTGGCTATACGGAGTTATATAAGGCAGGCGCTTCCACAGGATGGAATATTTTAGACTTCCTTATGGGTTAACTTGAATAATTAACTTTTTAAAAAATGCTAAGGATTTTTATCCTTAGCATTTTAATTTTTATTTTGAATTTTTAATTTTTTAAACTTTGAAGAGGGGCAGGTATTCTTCCACCTCTGTTAATCATCTTAGCAGGAGATTTGGAATGAAGTTTCATAACAGGACCATTCCCTAAAAGACCTCCAAAATCCAATTCTTCACCTTCCGCTAATCCCACAGCAGGGATCACTCTTACAGCAGTAGTTTTTGAGTTTACCATACCTATGGCTGCTTCATCGGCGATAATAGCAGAGATTATTTCCGGAGTGGTATCCCCAGGAATTACTATCATATCCAGGCCCACAGAGCACACAGCGGTCATGGCTTCCAGTTTTTCTATAGTCAGGCTTCCGGCTCTGGCAGCGTCAATCATGCCTGCATCTTCAGTCACCGGAATAAACGCTCCAGACAGACCACCTACGTTGGAGGAAGCCATTACACCACCTTTTTTGACTGCATCATTAAGCATTGCCAGAGCAGCAGTAGTTCCGTGGGTACCACATTGCTCCAGTCCGATTTCTTCTAATATATGAGCAACAGAATCTCCGATAGCTGGAGTTGGCGCAAGAGATAAATCAATAATACCAAAAGGTACGCCAAGACGTTTTGAAGCTTCTGAACCAACAAGCTGTCCCATTCGGGTAATTTTAAAAGCAGTCTTTTTTATCATATCAGCAACTTCAGTCAGATCTGCATCATCAGGCATTTTTGCAAGAGCTGCACGTACCACACCCGGACCTGACACTCCCACATTTAGAACACAGTCTGGTTCTCCAGGACCGTGAAAGGCACCAGCCATAAAAGGATTATCTTCGGGAGCATTGCAGAAGACTACAAGTTTTGCAGCACCAATACATTGATTGTCTTTTGTTGCTTCTGCAGTGGCTTTTACTATATTACCCATAATTTTAATAGCATCCATGTTTATTCCGGCTTTTGTTGAACCAATATTTATGGAAGAGCAAACGAAGTCTGTTTCGGCAAGGGCTCTTGGAATGGCTTCGATGAGCTCTTTATCCCCAGGAGAAAAACCTTTGTGGACTAAAGCAGAAAAACCACCGATAAAGTTGACCCCTACATCTTTTGCAACTTTATCTAACGTTTTTGCGTATTTTACCGGATCTCCGCCGGATGCACCCACAAGCATGGCGATAGGTGTTACTGAAATCCTTTTATTTACAATTGGAATACAATATTTCTTTTCGATATCTTCTCCTGTTTTTACAAGATCCTTAGCATAATTATAAATCTTGTTATATACTTTTTCACATGATTTATCAATATCACTGTCGCAACAGTCAAGCAGTGAGATACCCATAGTGATTGTTCGAATGTCCAGATTTTCATCCTGTATCATGGTGATGGTTTCCATGATGTCTGTCATATTCAGCATTACATGTTCCTCCCCATAAATTAAATTCTGTGCATTGAATTGAAAATATCTTCGTGCATAACGTGAATGGTCATGCCTGTTACATTTTTCTGCAGATTTTCTCTTAATGAATCTAATTCGCAGTTCATTTTTGATATATCAATGAGCATGATCATGGCAAAATATTCCTGAAGGACGGACTGGGTTACTTCCAGTACATTTGCATTGGCATCTGCACAGGTAGTGCTGACTTTTGCCAGGATGCCAACCATATCTTTCCCTATTACTGTTACTACTGCTTTCATATATTTAATCCTCCTATTGTGAATTTTAACAAATTTGTATATAATATTTTATTATTTTAACACATTATAATGGTTGTCCGCAAGTAAAGTATTTTCAGCAAAACGGATTCGTAAATTGGGATATTTTCTAGAAAAGTATTCTTTATTGCTGCGTTTATTACCAATCATGTTTGAAAAGCATCTGGAATTACTTTCAAAGGTGAAGTGTTGCTTTTCCATTGTAGATTTGCTGCAGTATTGCTCAGAAGAAGATAAAAGCTTTACTAATTTATCTTCAAGGACTTCCTTGGCAATCTCTGCTTCCACCAGCTGTCTGAATGCGGGATGGTAGGTATCTCCCGTAATGGCCCCGTTTTCGCTGATAATATCCGTACTTTTAAGACCTACCCGAATGATATTTATTCCTGCCGTGTTTAATATTTTATACATTTCTTTCGTGGTAAAAACGGCTTCCTGTTGAGAAAGGGGCTGATAGGCTCCCTGCCTGTACATAGCCAGAAGTTCTGTGTCATCAATGATTATAGTTGGATAAAGGCGTGCAATGGATGGCCCTATTTTCACAGTTTCTCTGGCTGAGTAAAGGGACTTTTCATGCGTATCTCCGGGAAGACCAATCATTAACTGGATTCCCAGCTGGAAACCGTATGATTTTATCAACTCACAGCTTGAATAGACTATTTCACTGTTATGACCACGGTTTGATGCTTTGAGCACTGAATCGTCAAAAGATTGAACACCAAGTTCTATGATATCTGTATCATAATACTTTAGATTGTCCAGAATTTCCTCATTTATATAATCTGGCCGGGTAGAAAGATGAATCTTATCAATGAATCCATTATCCTTAAATTGCTTTGCAACAGCTAAATAGGCACTCTGCTCCAGAAGGGGTATTCCTGTAAAACTGCCTCCGAAAAAGGCAACTTCAATTGTTTCAAGACCTCGTCCCGTTAATGTAGTCAGATATTGTTCTATAATATTTTTTACATCTTCTGGGTGAACGGGTTTCTGCCTTGCAGTGATTTTTTTCTGGTTACAGAAGACACAGTCATTGGGACACCCTTCATGTGGGATAAAAATAGGTATGATTGCGTGTTTTTTCATTTATCTCTCCATTCAATGATTGATCCGATATCTTCAAGAGGATATTCTTCAAAGTACTTTATTTTCAGATTTTGGGATTCTATAAATTCTGAGATTATTTCAAAATCAGGATGTGCCTCTAAATTTCCATTAAAGAGTATTTCATTTCCTACTCTGCCGGAAGCTCCCCCTAGAAATCCATAGGGAAACCTGCCCAGTTTTACATGACCTTGTCTGACAAGAAGGAGATTAAGTTTGTCGGCCCAGGAACCTGGTGCAGATTGGCGAGACAGGAATTCTGAAGTATCAAAATAATGGTTTACACTTTTATAGATTCCTTCATCAGAAGTAATAGCAGAAAAGGGATTAACAACCACCATATTGCATTTTGTATAGCCCTGACTGACCTGTATTGGCCGGAAACCTGAATGCTTTATTTGTTCCAGCAGAGTTGGAGATGTATATTTTAAATTATGAATAAAATAATTTCCCATACAAACCCCATTATATTTCACATTTTCCGGATATTGATAACCCAGACCTGACTGTGATGGGGGCCCAGCATGGAAAACAGGGGATTCCGGTTCTGCACCTAATTTGCACATATAAATATCTGCATGTGCAGCCACTTCCGGATATACTAAACCTGTGTCTTTTATGAAAACCAGTTTGTGCCCTGAATTCTGAAGATAGTCCAAAAGTATTTCGTGGGCATTTTCTGATATATAGATAATACTCATATAGTTTCTATCCTTAATAATATAATAAACTTTCAATTTAACATGAATCTCAAGCACATGACCTGTTTATGACTTTTAGCATTCATGTTTGTACTATTATAACATAAAACAAAATGGTATAATAAATTAAAGTTATAATTTATATAGATTGGAGAAATAATCATGCCAAAGATTAGTAACGACTGGCTTGATGTAATTGGTAATGAATTTGAGAAACCATATTATTTACAGTTACGCCAGTTTTTAATAAAGGAATATAAAACCAGAAGAATTTATCCAGCAGCAGATGACATTTTTAATGCATTTCACTTTACCCCCTAGAAAATGTCAAGGTACTGCTTATTGGACAGGATCCCTATCACAATGAAAACCAGGCAATTGGCACAAGCTTTGCGGTTCCTCCCAGTCAGAAAGAAATACCTCCTTCTCTTGTAAATATTTATCAGGAGCTGCATGAGGACCTTGGCTGCAGAATACCAAATAACGGATATCTGAAAAAATGGGCGGATCAGGGGGTTCTGCTATTGAATACTGTTCTGACGGTAAGGGCACATCAGGCAAATTCTCATCAGGGTCAGGGATGGGAACAGTTTACGGATGCTGTTATCAGTGCAGTAAATGGGCAGGACAGGCCCGTTGTTTATTTTCTGTGGGGGAGGCCGGCACAATCCAAGAAAAAAATGCTGACTAATCCTAAACATTTGATTCTGGAAGCACCTCATCCCAGTCCGCTGTCTGCTTATCGTGGTTTCTTTGGATGCAGACATTTTAGCAAAGCCAATGAGTTCCTTTCAACTAATGGTATAGAACCTGTAGACTGGCAGATTGAGGATATATAGACTGCATTTTATCTCTGGCTGGTAAACAATAATGAAGCTTCAGGTACATAACAAATAGGTTTGGCATATATATGATATATATATTGATAGTTATGCAGATTTGCATAAGTTAGGAGGATATATGGATACAACAATGCCAAGTGTTTATTTGAGCCCTTCCGTTCAGGATTATAATGAATATATTATTGGTGGGAGTGAAGAATATTACATGAACCTTATCGTTGATGCCATGGTACCTTATCTGAGGGCAAATAATATTTCCTTCAACCGTAATAATCCAAATGATTCTCTGGCCCAGGTCATTGAGCAGTCCAATGCAGGAGAATACGATTTACATTTAGCCCTTCACTCAAACGCTGCACCCGAGAATTTAGCAGGAATGCTTCAAGGACCGGACATATATTATTATGCATTTAGTATGGCTGGCGAAAAGGCGGCTGATATATTTGCCAAAAATCTTATGGCAATTTACCCAAATCCAGATTTAGTGACTACAATTCCAAATACTACTCTTGCAGAACTGAGAAGAACCAGAGCTACATCGATTTTGATTGAGCTGGCATATCATGACAATTATGAAGATGCCAACTGGATTGCAACAAATATTGAAGCAATTGCAGAAAATCTGGCATTTTCTTTAACCGAGTATTTTGGAATGCCATTTGTAGATCCATTTTAACAGCAATAACCGTCAAATCTATTGGCGGTTATAAAATTTTTTGGTATAATATTATTTTGAATTTAAACACATACAATAAGATTAAGGAAAGTGGTGTATAATGGACAAGCTTATTAAGCTGCTTAAAGAAATATTTAATGAGGATAATCTGCTTAAGGTGATATTTGGAAGTGTAAGGAAAAAATCTAATCCTTGTAAAAAGGTTACAATAAGGCCAATCATCCTTCAGGAGAAAAGGGTATATCAGGTAGAGTATCATTTTGAAAAGAAGGTAACTCATGAAAATTTGATAGAAGAAAAAGTGATTGGGTTATGTGAGAACTTAATTACAGAAGAATTTAAGCAAATGAATGTACAGACTGTTTTTGAGGATATCCAGGTTTTGGCGGCAAAACCAGAGAACCCTAAAATAATAAGAAAGCACACTGATAAAAGACAAATAATAAATTTAGAGCATAATAAAGAGAAAAAGTATATCATTCCAGACAAAAATCCTTGTGCATTTTTAATTAAGCTGGGGGTTATGGGAGAGGATGGGAAAGTATTCCAGAAACATTATGCAAAATTTCGCCAGATAAACAGGTATCTGGAAATCGTTGAAGATGTTATGGCATATCTGCCGGAAAATAGGGAAAAGCCTTTAAAAGTTATTGATTTTGGCTGTGGAAAGTCGTATCTGACCTTTGCTTTATATTATTATCTTAAAGTGCTGAAAAATCGAAACGTTGAAATCATAGGGCTGGATTTAAAAGCAGATGTTATAGAGTTCTGCAACAAGACAGCCGGAGAACTTGGCTATCAAGAACTTAAGTTTCTTAGGGGAGATATTGCAGATTATACCAGTGACCATGCAGATATGGTGGTTACACTGCATGCCTGCGACACGGCAACAGATTATGCGCTGATAAACGCAGTTAACTGGAAATCAAAAGTCATTCTTTCCGTTCCCTGCTGCCAGCATGAACTGTTCAGTCAGATTAAAAGTGAATTGCATCAGCCTATGTATAAACATGGCATTTTAAAAGATCGTTTTACAGAATTACTCACAGATGGTCTCAGAGGACTAAAGCTGGAGGCTTGTGGATATGATGTATCCATGATTGAATTTACCAGCCTGGAACATACTTCCAAAAACATTATGATCCGTGCGGTTAAAGGAAATTATTCAGAAAAGACCTCTTCTATGAAAAAGGCCCTGAAAGAATATGAGGATTTAAGAGATTACTATAAAGTGAACCCTGCCATTGACAGAATGGAATGTAAATAACGGTTTTAATACCGTTATTTTTGTTAGATAATGATTGAAATTGTTTTTAATTGTGATATAATAATAAGGTTGGGGTGCGAACACCTACATTTTATGTAAAAGGTGGAACTGAATACGTCAGTTCCTTTTATAATAAATAAAGTTGTATAGAGAAAAGAAAGTAGGATTAATTATGGCAAACAAACAAAAGATAGTCAACATAGCTGTTATAGCCCACGTTGACGCAGGAAAATCTACTCTGGTAGATGCATTTTTAAATCAGAGCGGCGTTTTTCGTGCAAACGAAGAAGTTGTGGAATGTATTATGGACAGCGATGATATAGAGAGAGAAAGAGGAATTACTATTTATTCCAAGAACTGCTCTGTTATGCATGATGACGTTAAAATTAACATCGTTGACACACCAGGACATGCAGACTTTTCCTCCGAAGTTGAAAGAATTATGAAAACAGTAGATACTGTAATATTACTTGTAGATTCCAGTGAAGGCCCTATGCCGCAGACAAGATTTGTATTAAATAAATCTCTGGAACAGGGATTAAATCCAATTTTATTAATCAATAAGATTGATAAGAAGGATGCCAGAATTGAAGAGGTAGTGGACGAGGTTTATGAACTCTTTATGGATTTAAATGCCAACGACAAACAGCTGGACTTCCCTATTTTGTATGGTATAGCAAGACAGGGTATCGTAGTATATGATCCTGCTGATGTTGCAGATGTTGAAGTGGAAACTGGAGATAAAAAATTAGATAAGCATACACAGGGTGACAAAGGCAGAGACATCACTCCATTATTTGAAACAATAATCAAACATGTTGAAGCGTACCCAGACCTGACAGAAGAACCTTTGCAGATGCAGATTTCTTCCTTAGGTTATGATGATTATATTGGAAGACTTGGAATTGGCCGTGTGACAAAGGGCAGAATTAAGACTGGACAAACTGTAGCAGTAGCCAAAGCAGACGGAAGTATTGTTTCAAGAAAAATCAATCAGGTATTTGTATACAGAGGTCTTAAGAGGACTCCAGTTGATGAAGCGGAGTGTGGAGATATTGTTGTTATAGCCGGTATTTCAGATATTTCTATTGGTGAGACTATTTGTGACAGTTCAAATCCGCAGCCTATGGAAATGATTCATATAGAAGAGCCAACCCTATCCATGAATTTTATGGTAAATAAATCACCATTTGCAGGAAAGGTTGGGAAATTTGTAACTTCAAGGCATATAAAGGAAAGATTAGCAAAAGAACTTGAGGTAAATGTGGGACTTGTGGTTGAAGAAACAGATTCAACGGACGTGTTTAAGGTTTCAGGGCGTGGAGAACTTCATCTTTCCATCTTGATTGAAAATATGAGACGTGAAGGCTATGAATTAGCTGTATCTAAACCTGAAGTTATTATGCACAAAAATGAACACGGTAAAAAGGTAGAACCTATTGAAGAGGTTGTAATTTCTGTTCCAGATGAATATTCTGGAAGTGTTATTTCAAAGTTGAATGTTCGAAAAGGTATTATGAAAGAAATGTCTGGGGATAACGGATATTCAAAGCTTGTATATCTTGTACCAACCAGAGGTTTGCTGGGATACAGAAGTGAATTCATCAATGATACTCATGGTGAAGGAACGATGGTCAGACGTTTTGATAGTTTCGATGAATATAAAGGGGAAATACCTCAAAGAGCAAACGGTGTTGCCATAGCTCAGGAAGAGGGAGTATCTACAGGTTATGCCCTTTTCAGCATTCAGGAAAGAGTTCAGATGTTTATAGAACCGGGCGTTAAGGTTTATGAAGGTATGATTATTGGTATGAACAGCAGAAATGATGATATGATTGTAAATCCTTGCAAGGCAAAGAAAGCAACCAATATGCGTGCTTCAGGAAATGATGATGCAATTAAGCTTTCACCACCAAGAACTTTTACACTTGAAGAGGCTTTGGAGTTCGTTAACAATGATGAATTAGTTGAAGTTGTTCCAGATGATATCAGACTTAGGAAAAAGATTTTAAATGAACTGGAAAGACGCAGATCAGGCAGATAAACAAAGTTTATTAATTTAATATAAAAATAAGCTCAATATAAGCTAAATAAATATAGAGACAGACAATACTAACAACAGGGTATTGTTTGTCTTTATTTTTTACAGGGAAATACTTAATAACTTGACTTCACACAATAGAAATGTAATAGTTAAACCATAAGCAGACAGTAAATATCTGTAAACCAACTCTCAATTATTAGCTGAATTTATTAAAATAAGATAACACAGGAGAAATATTTTATGGCCATACAAGTAGTATTTGTTCTTATTCTTACATTCATTATTTACATGATTGGTACACTGGCTTACAGTGTGAGAATAGTAGGAATAAAGACAGGAAAAATCGCAGTAGCTTTTGCTATATTCAATGTATTTGCATTAGTATCAAGAACTGCAAATGCTTTTCAGGCACCATTACTTGCCAAGACAATTGAAAACAGTATTAAAAGCGGAAATATAAATGATATGCTGCATATTTTCAGGTGGATATTAGTTTCAGCTACATTTGCTACAATCGTAGGGGCAATCTTGCTACCTACCTTCATAAAAGTCTTTGCCAGAGCAGTTCAATCCTTCAGTATTCACAGGTCTATACCAAAGCTGATTTTACATGGATTTTCCAAATCCGGCATTGAACAATTTAAAAAAAGTATCACTGCTCCCAGGCAGCATAATATCGCACAGTTAAAGAGTTTACGAAGGATACCAAAGAAAATAATCCTTCTGAATATCATTACATCATCTATAACAAACGTAGGGGTTCTTTCTTCTTTATACGCAGGCTGCCTTTATCCGGATTATAGAACTACTTGCAGTACACTCTCCTCAGTGATCAATGGTATGGCCACAATACTTATGTTTATATTTATTGATCCGTATATATCCGTTATGACAGACGATGTAATCCGGGGAGAATGCTCAGAATCTGATTTTAATCGCTGCATCATTTTCATTGTTTTTGGACTTATTATTGGGACTTTACTGGCACAAATATTATTAGTCCCTGCAGCCCAGACCATTGCTATTATTGCCAGGGTAATCTAAGTTGTTGAAAAGCAATTATAAACAGATTTAATTTTTATATAAGTATTTAGGAAGGACTGTATCCTCACAGCAGAATACAGTCTTTTTTATTGCCTTTAAATTCTTAACATGTAAAAAATGTTAAAAATTAAACAATTTTAGATTATTATGAAACTTATAAAAATTATGTTTTCTTTATTTTCTACAAAATATACTACATTTTGCGCCAGAAACTATTGAAAATTTTATAAAAGCTTAGTAGAGTGGTTATATGTGTGTTAAAAAATTGGCAAGAATGGTTATTTGTATGAAGATTATGTGAATTTTGTATAAAAGATATATGAAATATTTTCCATATATTACATTTGAACTGCAAAGCATTACATTACAAAACAAAATAATGTCCAATAAGTTAGAATCTTAGTTGTGTAAAAAAATAAAAAAAGGAGATGCATTATGTGCGCGGTGCTTGTCTGTGACGTAAATGAAGACATATTTTGGCTGATTAAGCAAAAAGCAAAACACTGGTGTAGAGAAAAATAAGGCTGATTAAGGGGTTTAAAAATGAAGAAGCTATATTGTGTTATATAGAAGATCATAAAGAGCAGAAAAATATTATCTTTATAGATATTGCATTTAATCTGAATAATGGTATAGAGTTAGCATCAAAAATAAAACAGATACAGAAAAGCTCTGTAATTATTTTTATGTCAGATGAAGAGGAATATGATCCATCTATTTATGACGTTGATCATGTCTATTTTTTAAGCAAACCGTTAAATGGTAAATTTGTGAAAAATGCACTGGTTAAAGCAGTAGATTATATTGAAGAGAATACTAATCAATACCTTACAGCAATAACAAAATCAGAAATCGTCATGATACCTTTAGAAGAAATCACATTTATAGAAAAAGAAAAGAGAAAAGTCCATGTAGTTGATAAGGAAGGAAGTAAGACTTCTTTTTATAGCAGTTTTGAAGAAATTGAAACTCAGCTGAGTACGGATTTTTATCGGTGTCATAACAGTTATATTATTAATTTACATAAGATCAGATCAATTGATTCTAAATGCATATTAATGAGTAATGGACTGTCTGTGCCAGTTAGCAGGGCACATATTAAAGAGCTAAAAGAACTGCTCATTAATCTTTATTTTAATATAAAAATTGGATAACGGGCGTGCAAATTTTTGACTAATTTGATTAAATATATGTTTTATATATTTAAATAAATATGCAATTATTAAAAGTTGCTTTTATCTTTAAAGGAGGAGATTAAGAAATGACAAAAAAAGTATTTGCACTTCTCATGGCAGTAATGATGATATTTTGTTATATGCCCGCAATGTCTTTTGCCGGAACAGAGGATACCGTAGCAAAGGCTGCAAATGCTAAGTTTGTAGATATGCCTAATGACTGGTCTACAACAGCGATTGAGAATGCAGCAGCAAAGGGATTAATTAAAGGGTATGAAGGAGCCGATGGTTTATATATTAAACCAAATGGCACTTTAACAAGGGCAGAAATGGCTACTGTTGTGAATAGAGCTTTTGGTGCAGAGGGAAAAGCATCTTTAAGTGCAAATGATATTGTTTCAGGAGCATGGTATGAAGCAGAGCTGGCTAAGGCTGTTCAGATGGGCACAATGAAAAAAGATAGCCAGATGAGACCAAATGCTAATATTACAAGGCAGGAAGCTTGTACAATACTGGCAAGAGCTTTTAAAATGCAAAGTACTGATACAGCACATACAGCATTAAACAGCTTTTCTGATAAAAACAATATAGCTGCATGGGCACAGGACAGTATGTCTGCACTGGTTGAAAAAGGTTATATGTCTGGAGCTAATGGCACCCTGAATCCTACGGCAAATATGACCAGAGCAGAATTTGCAAAGATTATGGACAACATGGTTAAACAGTATATTGATACTGCAGGAATTGTTGAAAAAGTGGCTGACAGTGGGAATGTAATGGTTAATGTACCAGGCGTTACATTAAAAAATTTAACTATAAATGGAAATCTAATTATCGGTGATGGCGTTGGTAGTGGAGAATGTACTTTAGACAGCGTTAAAGTCACAGGACAAACCATTGTCAGAGGTGGTGGCGTAAATTCTATCATTATTAAAGGTGACAGTAATATAGGTAATGTTATTGTTGCAAAAGTAGATGGTAATGTAAGAGTAGCCGTTGAAGGAAATGCCAAAGTCAGCGTTATAGTTATTGATGATGGTAAGAATACTGTAAAAGTAGAAGGCAAAATCGATACTTTAAAGGTTAATGCAGAAATACCTGTAGTCTTACAGAAAGCAGAAATCGCAAAGGTTCAAATAACTGCAGCAAATGCAGCGGTTACAGTTGATAAGGATACTACTGTTACAAATCTAATTGTAGAAGCTACGAAAGCAGACTTAAAAATAAATGGAACCGTCAGCACTGTATCTGTAGAAAAGCAGGCAACTGGTACAAAGATAGCCATTGCTAAAGATGCAAAAGTAAATAAATTAGAAGCAAATGCAAATGTTACTACCAGTGGAGAAGGAAAGCCATCTACAACGACAGGTACTGGAACTGTAACAACAGAGAATGGAAAAACAACTACCACAGACACTACCGGCGGCGGTGGTGGCGGTGGCGGTGGTGGCGGTGGTTCTACACCTACCCCAACACCTACTCCTGCTAAGTACAACGTTACAGTTGGAGATAAAACAGTTCAGATTACTGATTTAATAACTAGCGAAAATGCTAAGCTTGAAATTGGAAACTATGTAAAGCTTACAAATGCTATGATAGCTTTTGGTAAAAACACTGCAACAACTAATCAGAAAGATAAGATAAAAGATGTTCTGGCAAATGCAAGTGTTACTGGAATTACATTTGATGCATCAAAACATAATGCCGGCGTAGTAGATGCTTATAATGCTTTCCTGAAACAAAAAGACATTGACAAGTTCCAGGCTTTGTTACTTGCAACTGCAACTGTATTTGACCAGCAGACTTCTACAAAATCAAAAATAATAGAAGAATATAATCAGGTTGCAAATCAGATTAAGAATGGAAATTTCCAGGCAAGTTACAATGGTAAAACTGGTACTTTGACAGAAGTAAAGGTTAACATTAGTGGAACAGAATACTATTTATATAATAAAAATGGTACTGTGAACGTGGAAGGTTTTGTCAATACTGTGTACGGTAACAAATTAACAGATGTTATTGGAAATAGTGCAAAGATTACAGTGAGTGGAAGCGATGGAACAGGAACCATTAGTTATTCTGCTCAAATCACAAAATTCTAAAACGGTCGATGAGAACTAAAGAGTTCTATGATAATTAAAAGTCAGATCATATGCAGTCAGGTAATGAACCTAGACTGCATATGTTTTGAGTAAAATCAAGAAAAATGTAATAAAATGTAAAAATGTGTGGAGGCAATATGAAAATAAACAAAATATTAGTGTCGGGGTTAGCGTTAACAATGATGTGTACTACTAACGTGTTTGCCTTTACAGATATAAAATCCGATGACTCCTTGTCAAAAGCTGTAAATCTGATGACAGAGTATAAAATAGTAAATGGATATGAAGATGGCTCTTTTAAGCCAGAAAAACAAGTGACAAGAGCAGAATTCGTAAAGATGACAAACCGGCTTTTTTCTTATAAAGAAAAAGCTTCATCAGAGAATTTTGGTGATGTAAATGAAAAGGAATGGTTTTATGAAGAGGTTCTAAAAGCCGTGAATGAGGGATACATATTGGGATATGCAGATGGTACTTTTAAGCCTAATGATACGGTTACAAAGGAACAGATTTGTGTTATTTTAGATAGAATTTTGAATTTAGAAAAAACTGTAGCTAAAAAAGATTTAGCTATTAAAGATAGAGTCTCAGGGTGGGCCGCTGATTCAGTTAACAGGGTTATAGGAAGCGGTATCATGAGTTTAGGTAACGATGGAAAATTTCAAGCTTCCCAGCCAGCCAGCAGGGCAACTGTAGTATCGGCTTATAATAAAATTGTAGAAAAAAAGTTAGTGGCCCTTTCCAAGCCAGAAACCACTCAGACTACTAATAATACAACGAATACAACAGGTGGTGCTGGGGGAACAACTGGTGGCGGTACGTCAACGCCAAACAAACCTGATATAGAAAAGCCTAGTGCAGAAATCATAAAAACCATGACGCTGGCTTCCAATAAAATAAATACAGATGGTGCAAGATATCTAACTAACGTGGAAAAGAGAGAAGATTTGGTTCCTTTTCTTCAGAATATTAGTAGTGAGTTAAATAAGTATATAAGCAATCCAAGCTATGATTTAAAAACAGCAATGCGTTCCAGTAAAAAAGACTTTAGCAGTAAACCAGAGAAGGATCAAAAAATCTTAAAAAATGCAGTAAGTGTGAGCTTTGATTTAAGCAATTCTCAAGAATATAAGGCTTTAGAAGAAGTAGCTAAGTTTTTTGGTGTTGACTTAAACAAAGTAAATTAGTTGAAACCGCAGTCCACAGGAAACAGGGGAGAAAATAGTGAAAAAAGCTAAGTGGGTATTATTGATTATAGTAAGTTTAATAATTATTTTGACCATGGGGATTCTTCTTTATATTTTTGTAGGAGAAAATTCAGATACAAAAACATCTCAAAAAGAAGTGGAAGGAATGACAAATGTCATAATTCAGGAAATTGATTCCAAAATAAAGGGTGATGAAGGGTCAGATAAGCTGGATATCAATAGCAATAGTGAACAGATAGCTTCTCCTGAGGGCATTGAGGCTAAAGAACAGGAAAATAAAAACGGCATAGCGCAAAAACAGACCCAGAATATGGATGGTAAGGAAAAACAGATCTTAAGCATTTATGATTCTGCCTTTTATGAGCTTCAAAATTCTGCAAATGGTATGGTAGATGGGTTGCTTGCAGGTATAAAAAGTGATTATTCTGCTTTAAAGGCGAATAATGAGGCATCATTAGATAAAATGATGAAATTGGGTGCGTCTTATACGAAAAGGGCAAATGCTTTGGAAAAACAAGTGGATTCGTCCGTGTCTACTATATTGGATAAGATGGAGAGCGACATGGCAAATCAGGGTATAAGCAGTGAAAAAATAAAAGCTTACAGGCAGGCCTATGAAGCAGAATATAAAAAACAAAAAGAAACAAGACGAAATGCAGTAATGAGTAAAGCAAAAGAGTTTATGTAAACGGAGGATTACATGAAAGGACATTTTATAGAAGACGAGCAACGAAATGTGGCTGGGCAATATCCGTATTATCACGAAGATGAAGATGAAATATCGCTGAAGGAATTAATGTTAGTTCTTATTAAAGGAAAGAAAATCATAGCTGTGGTTACTGCCTTGGCAGTAGCTGTTACCCTGATTGGCTCCGTATTGATATCAAATATCAACATAGGAACAAAGGGGGAAGTACAGACAGCGGTGAGATTGTATTTTGATGGTATTGAAAAAGGAATGACACCAGACGGGCTGCCTTATGATTCAAATGAAATAAAGGCTGCTGAAGTATTAGAAAAAGCTATGTCAGACATGTCAATAAATAACAAACCTTCGGCTTCGGATGTGGCAGAATGTATCACGCTTACTGCAGTGATTCCAGATGAAGCAGCAGAAACTCTTCAAAACATCAGCGATTTAAAAACTGAAGATCTGAAGCTTGAGAAGCTGGAAAGTCTTGAGATTCATCCCGATACTTACATATTATCTTTTGATGTTAAAAATAAATTAGGGTTATCATTGGAGGAAGGGCGAGAACTTTTAGACAATGTGATTCTGGAATATAAAAATCAGTTGATGCAGAAATATTCCGATTATAGTGTCCTGGCGGATACCTTTGCAGGAGATTTTTCTGTGGACAAATATGATTACATACAGGCAACGGATTTGATGAATGAACAGATTCAGATTATGGAACAGTATACGAAGAATTGTATAACGGATGATAATTTTACCTCACAGGTTACAGGCATGTCAAAGGCCAATATACTGAATGCTCTGGAAGCAGTGAGAGATGTGAATATCGAATTGCTTTATACTAAGATTGCTGTATCTTATGCAACTAAAAATGCGGCAAAAAGTGTAGCTATATATGAGAAGCTGGCGGAAGACAAGCAAAGAGAATATAGCAAGAGCAACGAAGAAGCCAGTTCATTATATGCCCTGATAACAAACTTTAAAGTTCCTGAGCAGACTTTGGTTATCAATAACAGTACAGGGGGAGCTTTTTCACTTAAAAAGCAGAATGCCCAGTATGACAGTATGGTGACAAGATATACAGTTGCAGCTGGCAGAGCTACTACAGCTTTAGCAGATTCAAACTATTATGCTGCAGAAGCAGAAAGGTTCAGAAATTCTGATACTTTTTCAGGGGCTGATAGTCAAGAGGCAAAAGAAATCGTAAAACTACTTGATTTAACAAAGAAAAACGTAACACAGAACATGAAGGTAATTAATAAAACAGTAAAGGACTATTATAACGAAAAGGCTTACAAAAAGTATGCAGAACAGCTTATTCCAACCCAGAGCTACGATAAGGACAACGGTATGAACCTTCCTTTAAATTTAGCCATCGCTCTTGCAGCTGGTCTGATTCTAGGTGTTTTAATTGTACTATTTAAAGAGTATCTGAAAACAGAAGAAGAAGGAGGTAGTAACCATGAAGATTAGACTATCAAAACAGGCAAATCAATTAGTTACTATCAGCTTAATCCTTACGCTGCTGCTTACTTTTGTGTTCCCTGGATAGCAGAAGGCAGGACAGGAGAATCCAGTTCTCACCTTTCCCTGGCTTTTGATGGCATTGGTGAGGGACTTGATCCAAAAGGAAATCATTTTGATATCAATGAAATAAAAGGTGATGAAATCCTAAAAAAGGCGCTTAAAGATGCAGGGATGGAAAAGAAATGTACACCATATGAATTAAGGCAAAGGATAGTGATAACCCCCTGACAGGTAAAAATGCATTGGCTGAACTGACTAAAATGACAACGAGGGTTGATAAAACAGAATCTGTTGCAGAAAAACAAGTTAATACCGGGGACTATAAAATTACGGTGAAAGAAATAGGAATGTTGCCTAATCCCTTTGTTAATCTTAAACTGTCAAAGGCAGTTATGAATGAATATAAGGATTATTTAAAAGCCTCATATCTGAAGGATTCCACTGTTTCATCCGCATATAAAAAGGAAGATATCTTTTCACTGGATTATCAGGAAATGATGCTGGTGATGGAACAGGATGCAGATGCTTTGGTGAGATACATAGGTACATTTGAAAAAAACTCTCCAGAGTTTGTATCCCAAAAAACAGGGCTTACGTTTGCAGATCTGAGGTCCCAGGCCGAGATAGTCCGGGATAAAGATATAGGGAGCACCTCAGATATTGTGGATTATTATGTTCTGAGTAAAAGCACCAACAGAGCTGCTTATGAAAACGTTAAGCTGAAAAGAGCGAATCTGACGCTAAATAAGAATCAGGGAATAGAGAATGGCATGGACTATATACTGAAGGCTTACAACAATACTTCAAACTATATCATTCCTTCGGAAGAGGCAGGAAACCTGGCAGACAGTCAGGAAAATGAATTTTACGGAAGCCTGATGGATCAATTAGTGAGCAGTAAAAATGCGGCCATCAGTAGTAAATATGATGTGACAAAAATAGAACAGCATCTTAATAAGCTATCACATCCTAACAATGCTGCCAATATACAAAACATGACAAAAAGTGTGGAAAAAGACGCCAAAGCTGCTTACGAGAGGATGGAAAGACTTCGAAAGCAGGTGAAGATTCTTGCTGAAGAAAATTATGATTTGAATATAGGTAGTAAGATTGGTATATCGAAATCTTCATATAAAGTAAATATGTGGGGACATATATTTGTAAATTTTGTCATGATGCTGGCACTTTTAAGCATATTAAGATGTATTTTTGTTTTTTATAAGACAATAGACAAGACATATATAAAAGAAGAAATAGAGAAGTACATGAAGTACTGGCATGAAAAAATCAGAAATAGTCTCAAGGATAAAAAACTTGAGTAATGCATTAAGGGTGGTGTAGAGAGTTTGGAAAATCAAAGAAAACGTATGAGAATCGTTGGCTTTACGTTCACATTGTTAATAACCTTATTTATCATTACCCTTGGTTTATTTTGGCTTGTGGGCTTTAACTCGTATGCAAAAATCCAATATGAAGAAAAAAATCTAAAAGAAATTCAAAAGATAACAGATGAATCTATCGGGCAAATTGAAAACATTGATACCAAAGAAATATTAAATGGGGCTGCTGCTGATAAAGAAAAGATTACATTAACTCAGAGTGAACAAAAAATTTTGGATACGGAGATTGCTAAAATAGATGATGTGAAAAAACAGGAATTATTGGCAGCCTTAGCTAAAAATTATAGCAGTGTAATGGAGAATCAGAAAAAACAAGCGTTCCATATGTTGGATGATTTGATTAAACAAGGAAGAAAAGAGTGGAAAGGAATTGAGGAAAGGGGAGAAAACACTCCTATTGTCAAAGGTGAAAAAATATCTGAATATCTGGCAATGGTCAATGTAATGGAAAAGAATATGGATCAAAGCTTCGAAACGGTGTTGGCAAAGATGCAGGAACAATTGGAAGCAGAAGGAATTGATCCAGATCCAACGATAAATCAATACCGGAAAGAATACAAAAGTATTAAAGAAGAAAACAGGCAGATTATGATGGATAAAGGCATAAAAGCCATAAAGAGCAAATAATTTTAATCTGTGGTTGTTTTATGGAGGAGTGATTAGATATGTATATAAAAGCCAAAAGTAACTGGTTTAAATATGCAAGATTTATAATGGTGGATATATTAAACTTGGAAATAGCCTTTACATGCGCCTATTTATTGCGATTTGGTTATAGCCATCCTAGTACAGAGTCTGTTTATGAAGGTTTAGCATTAACCCTTCCGGCCATACATATATTTATTGTTTTTTTTACAGAGGAGTATACTACTGTACTTAAAAGGGGCTACCTAAAAGAGTTTAAAGCAGTTTTAAAATATCACTTCCTATTAATCGCCATAATGCTTTTTTATATGTTTATAACAAAACAATCCGATGATTATTCCCGCATTATGATTGTTATCTTTTTAGAGTTAAGCTGCGTTTTTGTATATCTGGGGAGAATTCTGGTAAAACAATACTTACTAAAGACTAATGTGCATAACAAAAACAGTTGTTTTATGCTTGTTTTAACCAACCAATGCCTTTTAAACAGTACTATTGAACACCTTCAAACGTTAAAATACAAGGGATATGTTATAAGAGGTATCGCAATTTTAGATGCAGATATGATTGATCAAGAGGTTCAGGGAATTGGGATTGTCGCAAACAATGAAAATGTCCTGGATTATATAAGGACAAACACCGTGGATGAGGTGTTTATAAATGTTTCCCAAAATGAAAAAATAGATCAGTTAACAAACGCTATCACCCAAATGGGTACCACTTTACATATTAATATAGCATGGGTATCAAAAGAACTGCCAAACCGAATGGTTCAGGAAATCGGAGATTTTACAGTGATAACCAGCAGTATAAAAGTAGCCACGCCACGGCAGCTATTTATAAAAAGAGGAATAGATTTATTCAGCGGGTTGATAGGGCTTGTGGTTATGGTCATAGCATTTATTCTATTTGCACCAATTATATACCTTCAGTCACCGGGGCCTATATTTTTTACTCAGGAAAGAGTGGGAAAGAATGGGAGACGCTTCCGAATCTATAAGTTCAGATCTATGTATATGGATGCAGAGGAACGAAAAAAGGAATTGATGGATCAAAACAAGATGAAGGGGTTCATGTTTAAAATGGATAACGATCCGAGGATAACTCCTATTGGAAGAGTTCTCAGGTCTACAAGTATTGATGAACTTCCCCAATTTATAAATATATTAAAGGGTGACATGTCTCTAGTTGGGACAAGGCCACCGACAGTGGATGAATATGAAAGCTATAAAATGCATCATAAAAAGAGATTGGCTACTAAGCCTGGTCTCACAGGAATGTGGCAGGTAAGTGGCAGAAGCGACATAACTGACTTTGAAGAAGTGGTTGAACTTGACACCGAGTACATAAAGAACTGGTCATTGGGATTGGAACTGCAAATCATATATCGGACAGTGGGTGTTGTGCTTGGGAAAGTTGGATCTGTGTAGTTTGGTATATGACAAAATAGTGATTTGAACTGAAATTTAAAATCTTATTTAATCATTAATTTGAGCTTTATATAAAAATTTAGGTAGTTATATTGAATTTAGATACTTGAACAATTCTGTTAGATATAAAGCTGCAAAAGAAAGATAGTATTTATGTTTAGAATAGTTGAAAGATAGTTAGGGGAATTTATGAATAATGCAAAACGTTTTAAAATTTTTAATACATATGTAGATGCCTTAAGCCTTGATGAGACAATACAGGCAGTTGAACGTATCATTTCAGAAAGGAAACCGACGCAGCATGTGGTAATTAATGCATCTAAAGTAAATATAATGCAAAAAGACAAAAAATTAACAGATATTATAAATTCATGTTCTTTAATTAATGCAGATGGAGCTTCTATTGTGTGGGCATCAAAGGTGCTTGGTATTCCATTGAAAGAAAGAGTGACGGGAATTGATTTGTTTATGAGTTTAATTGAATTAGCGAATGAAAAAAAATATAAGATTTATCTTTTTGGTGCTAAAGAAGAAGTTATAATTAGGGTCAAAGAAATTTTTGAAACAAAATATCCTAATTTGAACATTACAGGATATAGGAATGGATATTTCGCGGAATCGGATGAACCAGCGATTGTGGAAAATATGGCAGAGTCAAGGGCAGATATGATGTTTGTAGCTTTTTCATCTCCTAAGAAGGAGTACTGGGTAAATAAATACATAAATCAATTAAACATCCCATTTGTTATGGGTGTAGGAGGTAGTTTTGATGTTGTTGCTGGTGTAACTGAGAGAGCTCCTATTTGGATGCAGCAACATAGCTTAGAATGGTTTTATCGTTTAATACAGGAACCTCGTCGTATGTGGAGAAGATATATTATTGGAAATGCAAAATTTGTATTATTAACATATAAAACAAAATTTAAAATGGCAAAAACACATTAATAGTAGGGAGAAAAAAATCGTGATTAACGTAATAGGACTTGGATACATAGGGTTGCCTACAGCACTTATGATGGCAGCTCATGGAGTTGAAGTTATTGGAACTGATTATAACAAAGAACTAGTAAATACATTAAATGCAGGAAAAACTACATTTAAAGAGGAAGGAATGGACAGATTATTTGATCAAGCTGTTGATGGTGGCATTAAATTTTCAACGGAATATCAGGTTACTGATATCTATATTATTTCTGTACCAACTCCATACGATGAATTTAGTAAAAAAGTAGATACAAAATATGTGAAAGCTGCTGTTAAGAGTGTTATGGAAGTTTGTACTAAAGGGGCTATAGTGGTTATTGAATCAACAATCGCCCCAGGAACAATTGACAAGCATGTAAGGCCAATTGTAGAAGCAAACGGGTTTACGATTGGCGAAGATTTAAATCTTGTACATGCACCTGAGAGAATCATTCCAGGAAACATGGTATATGAGTTGTTAAATAATAATAGAACTATTGGTGCGGATGATATTGTAATTGGTGAAAAGATTAAAGAATTATATGGGTCTTTTTGCCAAGGTGAGATTGTTGTTACAGATATTCGCACAGCTGAGATGACAAAGGTGGTAGAAAATACATTCCGTGATATTAACATTGCATATGCTAATGAGCTTGCTAAAATTTGTCGTTCTGATGATATGGATGTGTATGAAATAATTAAAATCGCTAATATGCATCCTAGAGTAAATATTCTTACCCCTGGACCTGGAGTTGGAGGTCATTGTATTTCTGTTGATCCATGGTTCCTTGTAGGAGATTATCCAGGGCTTGCTAATATTGTTCTTGCAGCAAGAAAGATTAATGATTCAATGCCAGAATTCGTTCTTGAGCGTATGCATGAAATAATGAAAGATACAGGTATGACGGATGTGAGTCGCGTAGGACTTTATGGCTTAGCTTATAAAGAGAATGTTGATGATATGCGTGAAAGCCCAACGTTGCAAATTCTTAATAGTATGGATAAACATTTAAGTGGAAATCTTGTAAAAGTTTATGACCCATACATTAAGAAGGATGTAGTACCGAACCAGTTACATGACTTAGATGATTTCCTTAATTCTATAGATTTTGTAGTGTTACTTGTTGGTCACAATGAGATTAAAGAGAGCATGTATAAGTTGAAGGGCAAGGTAGTTCTAGATACTCGTCATATTTGTGAATTAGAAGGAACGTATGGACTATAATAATTAATACGTTATTGGTGGTTTGGATGAATATATATAAATGGTATCAAGCTGAAAGATGGCTATATTTACATCATGTGCCTATATTGCCTATGATGATCAAAGGATTAATCAGAGTATTATTTGCAGCAGTCATCCCTTATCAATGCAAAATTGGTCAGGGAACTTTAATAGGATATCAGGGATTAGGGGTGGTTATACACAAAAAATGTGTTTTAGGGAGTAATTGCCATATATCACAAAACGTTACACTTGGCGGTAAAAGTGGTAAACAAGAAGTTCCGGTAATAGGAGATAATGTAACAATAGGAACTGGTGCAGTTATAATTGGGTCAATCCATATTGGAAATAATGTGATTATCGGAGCAAATGCAGTAGTTTTAGCTGACATTCCCGATAATGCTGTGGTAGTTGGTGTACCGTCAAAAATTATTAAGTACATTGAAAGATAAGAAATATTTGTAGAAAATTGTTAGGAAAAAGTTATGTGGAGCATAAAGGGATGTCATTTAATGAACAGAAAATTAAAACGATGTAATTAATTAAATTTAGTCGTGTTTGAAGGGAAGCTACTATATTATGATTGGAATGATTACTTTAGGTTCTAAATATGATTTGCCAATTATGAACTTGTGTTTTAATTACTTTAGCTTAAGATTCTAGTTAGCTATGTGAGGATTAGAACGCGTTTGATTCCTAGTAGTGGGGAATTGTAAATACAGATAATGAAGTTAAATATAAAAAGAAAAGTAAGGCTACTAATTTTTTAGTAATGGTTGATTTTTAACAATAGTAGATGTTAGGTAACATAAATAGCATCTAATTAAAGGTGGTATTTTGAAGAAATTAATTTGGATTTTAAATCGATTAAAGGCAATGAATCATAAGGAAATCGCATGGCGTATTCAACAGAAATTACTTCAAAAAAAGGAAGGGAAGTTTTATAAGAATAATAATATTGCTGTGACAAATATTCCTTTATCTGCAGAATTGAATAAACTTAAAATAGATACAAGCCGTCTTTATATTAATGCTTCAAATCAGGATTTTTCATTAAATAAACAATTAAGTATTTTTGATGTTTATTCGTATGAGGAGTATAAAAATGACTGGAATGCAGGGTTTCAGACAGATAATAAATGGCCATTAACGTTTTCTTACAATTTAGATTGTAAACAAAGAATTGATATTGGTGATGTTCGCACAAATTGGGAATTGAATAGACATTTCCAGTTTGCAATGCTTGCTAAGAATTATTATGCTTCAGGAGAACAAAAATTTTTGGATGAACTATGCGATTTGTTTTGGCACTGGAATCAGAATAGCCCTTTTTTGCATGGTGTTTCTTGGACATCCCCGATGGAAGTTGCTATTCGTATTAATTCGTGGATATATACTTACGCATTTTTAAAGATGGCAGATGAAACAAAGAAATATACCAACTGTATACCGAACAGTATATATGATGAACTTCGATTAGGAATTTTAAACATGACTGATTACGTTGCTAATCATTATTCAAGATTTTCTAGTGCCAATAATCATCTAATTGTTGAAGCCTATGCTATAGGCTTATCTGGCATTGTTTTTGATTATGATAAATGGAAAGATGTGTCCATTGATATTTTATTACACGAGATTACAGAACAGAATTATGGTGATGGAATAAACAAGGAATTGTCTTTACATTATCAGACATTTGTAATGGAAGCATATGGACTAATGTATAGAATGATGCAACTAAATAAAATTACAATTCCAGATATTTGGCAAACCATGCTTATCAGAATGAGTCAGTATGTATCTAATTGCATAGGAACGTACGGAGAGGTCATTGAATTTGGAGATAATGATGAAAGTAAAATATTAGATCTGTCTGGGAAAGGTATTAACCATTATCAGTATGTTTTGGATTTAATGAGTTGCATTCTTGATACCAGATTTACTGATTTGACAGGAGTAAGTGAAAATATCAAATGGTTGTTTACGAGAGAACAGCTTAATGAATGCAGGAAAAAAAGGCTGTATAAAAATCAAGATAGTATTTGTTATCTAGAAGGTGGGAATACAATACTAAGAAGTGAAGATGGAAGAGTGGTAATTGGAATTGATCATGCAGCGCTTGGATATGGTAGTTTGGCCGCTCATGGTCATGCTGATGCATTGAGTTTTCAAATGTTTATATGTGGAATTCCAGTTTTTGTGGATTCGGGAACATATAACTATCATATTATGCCAGACGATAGAGATTCTTTTAGAAGGACAATTAATCACAATACTGTGGCTATTGATAGCAAAGACCAATCGGAAATGTTAGGAGCTTTTTTATGGGGAAGAAAGGCAAACGTAACGTTGAATAGCTTTGAGCTGTCAGATTCTAAAGATTTAATTTGTGCATCACATGATGGATATTCACCAATGATTCATAATAGATGCTTTAAATTTAATAGAAAGGATGAGTTGATAATAGAAGATGAAATTGTAAATGTTAAAAAACCTATTACTGCAACCATTACTTATCTTCTTGGCCCAAAATTTGATATTAGGTTAAAAAATAATTATAAAGTCATCGCCAATAATGGAAAATTGGAAATTACTATTTCTTTTGCAGGGGAGCATAAATTTTCTATTGAAGAGTATAGTGGTTGGTATTCGCCAAATTATCTAAAAAAGCAAGAAATATGTGGCATAAAAATAAATATAGATATAAGCGTAGATAGTTTTTTTATAACAAATATAAGCGTTGATGAGAAGAGTTGAGGTAGATAACAAAGAATGAATATTGGAATCCTTAAAATAATAAATGAAAAATTGCCAGATTCAATCAAAATAGTCTTAGGGCCAATTATAAGATTTAGTCTAATAAAAAATCCAGTTTTTAAAAGGCAAATTGATGAATTAAATAAAGCGGATATGTGGGACGCGAAAAAAGTCGCTATCAGCCAACTGGAACATTTAAAAAGCATTCTTCAATTTGCATACGAAAATTCAAAATATTACAAAGAAATATTTGATTTAGTGGATTTTAACCCATATTCTTTAGTGGATTTTAACGATATTAAAAAAATACCTATACTTACTAGAGAAATATTAGAAAAGAGATACGATGACCTAATTGTACCAAATGTTACAAATTATTATCAGGTAACAACAGGAGGTACAGCCGGTAAGCCAATAAAACTTTTATTAGAAAAAGACTCGATTTTTAAGGAAAGGGCATTTGTATATCATTTTTGGGCAAAAGCAGGATACGATTATAAACATAGTAGGTTGGCGACATTTAGAGGGGTTAAGTTTAATAATGAAATATCAAAATATAATCCATTGTATAATGAAATGATGTTTAATCCATTTATATTAAATGATAATAATGTTAAAGAATATGTTAAAAAGATCGATTCTTTTGGAGCAACATTTTTATATGGTTACCCATCAGCAATAAGCAACTTCTGTAGATTGTTGAGTAAGAATAATTTAACATTGAACAGGAAAATTGAAGCTGTGTTTTTAATATCTGAGAATATTTATGAGAATCAAGTTAAGATTATAGAGGACACGATTAAGTGCAAAATATATAGCTTTTATGGACATACTGAACGAGCAGTATTTGCAGAACAGAAAGAAAATGGATATTCCTTTAACCCTGTTTATGGAGTAGTTGAATTAAGTAATGAAAACAACGGAAAGGTGATTTGTACGGGATTCTTGAATAGAAAGATGCCTTTAATTAGATATGAGTTGGATGATTATGCACATTTGATTGAAGGAGGTATCTATAATATCCATGGGCATCATGATCAAGATGTTCTTATAGGAAAGAACGATGAAAGAATTGCGATAGCAGCAATAAATTTTCATTGTGATACTTTAAAAAATATTGCTGCATATCAATTTGTTCAAAAGGAGAAAGGAAAACTAAATTTTAATGTTCAAGCTGATAGTAAATTATCAGATGCAGAATTAAATGACATTAAAGAAGCTTTAACTTTAAAGGTAGGAAATACATTTGATTGTAAAATAATGCAGGTGGATGAAATGGAGTTAACGAAAAGAGGCAAGTTCAAAATGATAATTCAAGAGTTAGAAATATAATTAATTGGATAAAAGAGAAAAATGCAAAATAAAAAGAACCCAAATACCATTATGGTAGGACCAAAGAGTGAGGAAAAGATCGGTATTTTGCGAATATAGTAGTCTCCTAGATTGAAAATTAGGAAGAAGCACACCTAATCGACCCCAATAATTAAAGCTATCGGCTTAATGAGTGCAACACAGCTCGATTATATCGTAAAGGCTTATGACATAGATTTTATAGATTAAATATAACGTCTGAGTAAAATGCATAGAGAGTTAAAGAGGTACTGAACTAGTTTTTTAAATAAAATTCGTTCTCGCTTGGCTCATTTTAACAAAGATATAAAAATAGCTACTGATTATATAGGATTGCATAAAAATCAGTGGATTTATCAATTGGAAAGAACCTTATTATGAGAAAGAAGCAGAAAGTCTAGAATATTATATCTTACAGAAAGGATGCATTTTATGATAAAAGAATTTATAGTTGAAAAGTGTAAATGGAAAAATGATTGTCAATCACCAGTGGTATTAATGATAGATGATTTAGCCAATAAATGGATCGATATTAAAAATACGAGTGAGTGTGTTAAAGGCAGTGACTGGGGTTATTTAAAAAAGGATTGTGATTCTTTTTTTCACATATTAAATAATCAATTATTGAATAAATATCCATATGTAAAATGCACTTTATTTTTAGTTGTAGGCAGGAGAGAAGGTATAATCAAAGGCGGTAATAATTATTTAAGCTATGATATAACCGAAAATGGTTTTTCAGAATTTTTAAAAGAACTTTGTAATGATGAAAGATTTGAACTGGCATATCACGGATTAACACACGGTATATGTGGAGATACAAGAGAAGAATTTGTTGAAGAATGGAATACGTATAGTAATTTAGAAGAGGCAATAAAAAAAATAGAAATAGGGAAGAAAATATTTAAAGATACAGTAGGTGTAAATTTTAACGGTGGTAAGTATTGTGGATATTGTTATAATGATTTCTCAGATGAATCTATAGTAAAAACTAATTTTAAGTGGTGGTGTAGACATTGGGATTCCATACTACTAAATAATTATAAAATCAAAAGTAATGTGTTGTCGTTACAATTGGACTATTTTAATGATGTAATAGATATTCCGTCTACAATAGATGGAAGCTTTTACTCACTAAAAAGCTACAAAAAATATTTTCAAAAAAATATATAAAGTCATTATATTATGCTATTATCAAGAGAAATACTTTAGAAAATCAAATTAACTATTTAATAAAAAATAAATTATTAATAAGTATCCAAGAACATACAGCTAAATATAGGGTGGATTATAGAATACAATATCCCAATATTATAAGTGATATGGATAATCTGAATTATATATTTAAATATTTGAAAACATATGATTTATGGTATACCACTTGTAGTGAAATTGCTGAATATTTTAGGGCCTACAGTAAAAGTGATATAATATGCAAAGACAACAGAATAATTGTAAATTGTGAGAAAGAAATAGATAATTATGAAATTAGTATAGGCGTAGTCAATGCCTTAAAAAAAAGATGTGTCTTGATAAAAAACAGTAAGGTAATAGAAGGAACTTTAAAAGGAGACAGATATGTTTTCAATTTAAAACTTCATAATAATGATATTTATGAGATACAAACACAAAATTTGTAGGGTTAGTATAATGAAGGAGAATAAACTTTTAGTTCAAGGATTATTTAGGCATTTTGGATTATTTTCCTTAGTAAATATAAAAATAGGGATAAAAGGTAAAGGAAAGAAACGATGAATTTTTTTAAAGATAATTATTAGTATTTATATTTATTTTCTATTTTAGGGGAAATCTGAATTATATCTTACTTATATTATGATTAAGGCAGGAGGGTTGCATAATTATATTTTAGGAGGAATCATGAATTTTAATATAATAACGAAATACGATGAATTTCTCTTGTTAGAAAGAGATTGGAATGACTTGTTAAGAAATTTAGATTGTAATGAAATTTTTTATAGTTGGAATTGGATTAAAGCTTACTTAGATAATGTTGATTGTGAGCTTAAAAACAATTTATGCATAGTAATTGGTAGAAATAGCAAGTCAACTAATATAATTCTGCCTTTTATTAATGATAGAGGGAAGATTAGATTTATTACTAATAAAACTGTTGATTATAATAATATATTAGTTGATAAAAGTGAAAATAAGTACAATGCTATTTTAAAAGCAATTTCTTTTCTTATTAAAGAAGTCAATTTTAAAGAAATCAATTTAAATAATTTTAAAGGTGAGACAGAATTATTTATATTATGTGATGTAATAAATAGTAATATGGATTTGAAAATAAATATTGAAGAATCCGTAATGGCTCCAATTTTAAAAATGAAAGACAAAAAAACAAAAACTAAAAATAAAGCCATTAAAGATATTCAAAGGCGAGAAAAAAAACTAAAAGAAATTGGGAATATAAAAATAAATATTGGAGCTGAATTTGACAACAAAGTTTGGGTAAAATTACAAGATTTCCATAAAAAAGGTGGAGGCAAAGTATATTTAATAATAGAAGATACATATCGTTTTACGAAGAATTCATAAGAGAAAATTATAATAATGTAGAATTATCTTATATTGAAATAAATAAAGAAATAGCAGCAGTTCATTTTGGTTTTAAAGATAATTATAAGATATATTATTATATTCCCGTATATGATGAAAAATATATAAATACCGGAGTAGGTGCAATATTATTATACAATATTATTGAATTTTATTTTGATAAAGTGTTAGAATTTGATTTTTTAAGAGGAAATGAACAATATAAATTTAATTGGACTGATGAAATAAAAATGAATTATGAAGTTAATATTTTTAAAAATAATTACCTAGGCAAAATAAAATATTTAATAATAATAATAAAACATTTATTAAAAAAATCCAGGAAATTAAGAAGAATTCTAAATAAAATATAGCATTCTGAGGAGAATTGAGATGAAAAATATTTATATTATTGGTCCTAATAAAGAATTAAGAGGCGGAATTTCTACTGTAATAAACCAGATAATAAATGCAAAATCAATTAATGAAAGATATAAGATAAAAGATATTGCCACAAGAACTAATAATAAAGTTATTGATTATATCAATTCAATAATAAGAGTCTTAAGAATAGAGCAAGGAAGTATAGCTCATATTCATATGGCTTCAAATGGTAGCTTTTTTAGGAAGGCGTTAATTATTAGTCTTATAAAAAGAAAAAGCAAAATTGTTATTCATATGCATGGTGGGTATTTCTATGATTTCTACAGCAATAGTAATTGGTTAATTAAAAAATATATTAAATACACTTTAATGTGTTCAGAAAAAATCATATGCGTATCAAGTTCAATAAAATATAATGTTATAAAAATAATTGGGAATAGTGATAAAGTTATAATAATATATAATTCAGTTAAACAGAACTCCAATAAAATTGAATTAAGTAATAAACAAAATATTTTATTATTCATGGGAAAAATAATAGAATATAAGGGGGTTTTTGATTTATTAAAAGCAATAAAATCTATAAAAGATGAATTATTAAAATTAAATTGGAAATTGTATATTGCTGGAGATGGTGAGTGTGAAAAAGTAATTAATTATCTGGAAAGATATCAATTACAAAATGTAGTAGTATTATTAGGTTGGATATCAGGCAAAAAAAAGAAGAAATATTACAGAAATCAAAAATTTTAGTAATGCCTTCATATATAGAATCATTTGGAATATCATGTGTGGAAGCTATGAGTTTCGGAAATGCAGTAATTTGTAATAATATAGGAGGATTAAAAGAGATTGTTGAGAATGGCGTAAATGGAGAACTTGTGAATATTGGTGAAATCGACGAATTAAGTAACAAAATATTAAAGTTAATGAATAATCAACATTTAATAAATATGTATGCTGAAAATAATATTGGTAGGAGTAAAGAATTTACAGAAGAAAGAATGATTAAGGAGATATATGATGTATATAGAAATATTTGAAGAATAACTATGGACTCTTAAGTCTAAATGGACGAATTTCTTCTAAGCTAAACCTTGCTTTTTCTTTGAATTTTGATAAAAATTTAGGAAGAGTAAAGTGTACTCTCAGCCGCATGTGATAATGAGGATAAAAACTGAATATTAAATTAGCGAAATTAGTTAGTTATATGGTTCCATTACTCCAACGAGAGCATCGTTTTTATCGGTTTTACTTTTTTGATTTTATTGTCTCCGTACTATTTCATAATATACGTATTAATAAGGCGGACAAAAAAGTTTTCAGGAAGAAGGCTATTAAGTATGGGATAATGGTAATCGCCTGTTGATTCCATTATGTTTTTTATGTGTTATTATAACTCTTAAGTAGTTACACCAGTGATGATAACTACGAAGTGCTGTGACTATAGTTAGTAGGGGATAAAAGTATTTCGCCATCTGAATTAATTATAGCAAGGTGTTTTTGATTTTAATAAATCGATTCCTACTGCAATCATGGTATTTCCTCCTTTGGTTTTATTATGTTTGGCTCCAGCATTTCAGATATCAGGTTAGTTAGTTATACGTGAGCGAATCCAAACTTGTTAAATCCAATTAATGATAATGAGTGCTAACTAACAGATTTAGCTACGGTGGTGGTATCCCAATTAAAATTACATTAGCCAATCAAACTCATCATAACCCAAAAATAAGAATAGAGGGTCAAATCTCTACTCTTATATAGTACGAACTATATTTCATCTTTTCATTAACGGTTTAATAATTGTAAAATCACAGTTCGTTTAGTTTTAACTCGAAGGAATGCTAGGAATTGTGCTTTTCAAACAGTAGATAAAGAGTGAGCATTGATAGCCTCCTGGTAGAAAACATAATTAAAAAATTAAATACCGTTCAAATTATTTGCCTAAGGGGTTTGAAATATTAACTAGGGCAAAACATTTTGTGGAATGGTACAATATTCAAAAATAAACATATTTGACCTAAATTTGTAGAGCTTTGTAGAACATGACTAGCGAAAGGGACATCCAAGGTTGACAAAGTATATAAGAAATTGGACACTAGAACATAAAGTGTGGTTAAATCCAGAGCAAGTAGCAAAGGATAGGAATGACGTGAACAGTGAGGATAATGCATCCTAAAGAATAAGCAAGATATAGGGATTGTCACAACTAGCTTGACAAATTTCGTAGTTTTGGAGGTTGTAAATGAATTTATATAATAGGATAAAAAATAAATATATTATAAAAGAATATCAATTAGTTTATTATATTAATTCAATAAATAGAGCCATGATTAATGGGAATTTTCAATTTGCTAAAGCTGATATTCATGATGTTGAACTAATTAGAGATTTGTATTATACAGAATTTTCACATAATAAATATAATATATATATAAAAAGATTAGAGGATCCGAATAACATAATTATAGTTTGTAAATACAAAGGTGAGATTTGTGGTTATTTTAATATGTCATTTAAAAATACACTAGAATCAGGTATAAATGAATACATAAAAGTTAGTGATAAAGAAACATATTTTTATGATGATTATGTTTTTGAAAAATTCAGGGGAAATGGAATACATATGCAATCGATATTATATAGAATAGAGATAGCTAAGGAAAAAGGTAGAAATAAAATACTTGTAAATATATATAGCAATAATAGAGTGTCTTTAAAAGAATATCAAAGTGTAGGGTTTAATATTATAAAGTTTTATAAACGAAATAAAATAACCAATAAATTAATAACATTTGATATTGATAGGGAAAAAAATGATAAATAGAAAAACAATAGTTTTATTTATTCTAACCATTACGAGTATGTTATTAGGATTTATTAAAGAAACAGCTATAATTTATACGCTAGGAGCTAGTACGAAATCAGACATATTTGTATTTGCAAGTAATTTGCCTATAATTTTATTTTCCGTGATGGGGACAGTTATTTCCACTACATTTATGCCTATTTATACAGATATAAGGATTAATAACTCAATTGATGAAGCAAATAGTTTTGCAAGTAAATTTGGAGCTATAATTTTGGGATTATGTATAACATTGACATTGATTTTCATAATTTTTCCTGATTTATTAATAAAGATTATGGCTCCAGGGCTTGTGAAGATTGCTATCGTTAAACCTGTAATAAAAATAGTTATGCCATCAATAATAATCTTTGGTATAACGAGTATATTGGAGGGGGTATTAGAATCTTATAATAATGTTGAGGTCGTTGCAGCAAGACAAATTCCATTTAATCTTGTGTTAATTATTTCAATGTTAGTTATATATAATAATTTTGGGTTTATGGCTTGTATATTTATGATTTTAATAGGAGCATTGGCACAATTACTATATCTTGCTAGTTATTCTAAAAAGATAGGATTAAGAATAAAAAAATCAACTCAGCATACAAATGATTACTTAAAAACAAGCTTACAAATGATAATACCTATGGCGGTAGGGGTTATGGCAATGCAAATTAATAACATTATTTCAATTAATTTAGCATCTGGATTAGAGGTAGGAAGTATAACTAAATTAAATATAGCTAATAAGCTAAGTATGGCAAGTTACAGTGCGCTGGGGTATTTAATTGTTATATTAGTTTTTCCTATTCTAGCAGAATATGCAGCTAAAAAAGACTTTGAGAATATTGGAAAGTCATTATCAGAAGGGATAGTAAAAGTATTAATAATAATGGTACCAGTAATAATAATACTTTTTGTTTCTGCAGAAGATGTAGTAAAGTTATTGTTTCAGAATAATAAATTTTTAGAGCAGGATATATTATTAACAACAAAAGTTCTAAGAGGTTATTTGTTAGGATTAATTTTTTGGGCAATAAAAGATATATTAAATAGGGCATATTACTCTTTAAAAGAAACCAAAGTTTCCATGAAAAATGGAATTATTACCGTTTGCACCAATATTATAGCAAGTCTAGTACTAATAGGTCCTTTTGGTATTGTTGGATTAGCATTGGCAACATCTTTTTCTTCAATAATATCGGTTATTTTATTAATAAGTAGTCTTGGCATAATAAATGTGAAATTAAAAAGTAAGTATATTAAAATAATAGTTGCTAAATTAGTTCTTCCATCAATAATTATTTACTTTTCATACTATATAATAAACAGTAATTTATTTGTTGGTTCAACAAATAAATTTGAATTATTGATTAAACTAATTATTGAATCCATATTTATGGTTAGTATTTACTTTTTTGTATTATACTTAACACTAAAAAAAGAACTTTATTATTTTATGAAAAATAGGAATACATATAATTAAGAGGCTATAGTGCTTAACATTGTTCCTTGATAGCTTATTAAGGGACGGACTAAACATAATTAGTCAGATGAGTAAGCTGAAGATGTACGAAAGTGAACCATCCATGATTATCTGAAAAGCTAAGGTGCTATGGCTTTGAGAATAGGGTAACTTATTTAAGCAAAACTACTGTATTGCAACCAACATTATTATCATACAGATGATGAATTAAATAAGTTTGTATGCAATTTTGCTTATACTTAGTACAACCCCATGCTCAACACAAATTTAATGATTAACCCCATTTAAAGCAGGAAGAAATTATAACAATTTTAATTAAAGTGTTACAAAAAAACTTATCTTCAACAAGGATTCTTGTTGTATATTTTATGTAAATCTCAAGGATTGGTATTCAATTATAGGTATAAAAAATGAATTTAAATAAAAAAATTGACATTAATTTCGCAATTTGTTTTTTGCTAATAGCTACGCCATTTATTGACTCCATAAATGGCATTTATATATTCATGTTTAATAGAGAATTAGCTATTAGTCCAGGACAGTATATTAGGATTATTATTATATTGTTTTTTATATTTTTTTCAATAAAAAAACAAAAAGGTTTTCAATTAATTCTTATATTTTTAACCTTTTTTTTATTTCAACAAGCATATTTAGCATTAAGGTATTACTTGAATAATAAAGAGTTTTTTAACGAGGCATTATTATTTTCTAAATTACTATTTATGGTTTCTATTATAATCCTATTAATTTCAAATTATAGTAAATTAAATTCAGATAAAATCATAAACTCATTGATAAATTCAGCTATTATTATTAGCATAATAATAATAGTAACAAAAATATTTAATATAGGGGTTCCGACATATACATATGCAGGACATAAAGGGTTTTTTATTGAGCAAAATGCTATCAGTAATATATTGGTTTCAATTATACCTTTTATTTTGAATAAGACATTTGTGTATAAAAGAAGAAGTAAAAATTTGCTTTATTATATTCTTCTATTAAGTGCGTGCTTTTTAATTGGGACAAGAGTTGCAATATTTGGATCTTTAATTGTTACTGTAATATGTGTTTTTTCTTTAAAGGTAGATAAAAGGTATGAAAAATATAAGATGATGCTGGTAGGAGTAGTTTTAGCTATGGGAATAATATTTGTTAATATATTTTGGCAAATATATATGGATACTATCATTCTAAGATATAAATATTTTTTAGAAAGATTAGATTTATTATCTTTTATATTTAGTAGTAGGAATGTGACTTTAAAGATAGCAGCGGATAAATTTTTTAGCGATCCTATGTTTATAATAATGGGTACAGGTCTTACAAAAGGAGAACTAGTAGAGCTAGATTTATTTGACGTTCTGTTTTTTCAAGGTTTATTTGTCTTTATTATTATATCCAGTATTCTTTCATATCCAGTGTTGAAATTTCGAAAACTTAAAAATAAAGGTTATTGTTTGATTTCATATTTAATAATTTTGATATTATTAATAGTAAGCGGACATGTTATATATACTCCAATGTCTGCTACATATTTAGGGGCTATTTATGCATTAAATTATAAGTTTATAAAAGAATATAGAAAAAACTACAATTATTATAGAAAAGACGATAATAGTATGAGTTTTTTTATATCTGAGAATAAACAGTCTGACTAATAATTGAGTATTCTTATGCGATGGAGACGATACCAATAGATGCAGAATCTTATGTTCCCATTGTGGGGACTTACTTCTGATTTCCTTGATCTTATTGAAGAAGGATTTAAAGAATTTTTATCATCATTAAAGGCATAAGATACAAAAACAGAATATCTTTTCCAACTATAATTGATGGATTAATTTAAAGCCGAAAAGCAGAGGTTAAGTTTCTTAAAGCTCATGATAAATAGTTTTGGTATTACATACAAAGAGGACAAGTAGAACTATAAGTACTGTGCGCCTTAAAAGCACCAACATAACGAAATCTGGAAAATTCGTCAATGGCAGTAATGACATAAAGGTACCCTTTGAGATTGTAGAAAGAAGGCCGGGAGATATAGCAGAATGCTATGCAGATGCATCCAAAGCAAAACGTGAATTAGGGTTTACTGCTAAACGAAGCATAGTTCAAATGTGCAGAGATGCATGGAGATTTGAAAAAAATCTTGAGTAATTGATGTTGTTTGGATGATAGAGGTTTATTATACATGGAGAAAATAACTTTAGACTATTCTCAATCTTTTAACTTTGTAGATAAAAGGAATATAGATAATTTACAGGACGAAGTAAGCAGATGCCATGAACTGTTACATAATAAAAAAGGAGAAGGCAGCAATTATTTAGGTTGGATAGATTTACCTGAAAACTATGATATAACAGAGTTTAAAAAGATAAAAGAAGTTGCAGAGACAATCAGAAAACAATCGACGGTTTTTATTGTGGTAGGCATAGGAGGCTCTTATCTAGGTGCCAGGGCGGCCATTGAGATGTTAAATATGGATTCCTGTACGTGTGCTCATAGAAGAAAGTCAGGCACACCTGAGATATATTTTGCTGGATTTAATATTAGCTCTACTTACTTAAAAAATTGTATTATAATATAGAAGGAAAAGATATATCCATAAATGTTATATCAAAATCAGGGACCACAACAGAATCTGCCATTTCATTTAGATTACTGAAAGAGTATATGGAAAAAAGGTATGGCAAGGAAGAAGCTAGAAAAAGGATATTTGTTACTACAGACAAGCGTAAAGGGGCATTAAAGGAATCGGCTGATAAAGAAGGCTATGAGACCTTTGTTATACCAGATGACATAGGGGGTAGATATTCTGTGCTTACTCCTGTTGGACTTTTACCCATGGCTGTGGCTGGAATCGACATTGAAATGGTTATGAAGGGAAGTCAGGTTGCGTGCCAGGATTTATCAATAGATAACCTGAACAAAAATCCGGCATATCAATATGCAGCAATCAGAAATATATTATATACTAAGGGAAAGACTATAGAAGTAATGGTCAGTTATGAGCCCAATTTGTTTTGCTTGGGAGAGTGGTATAAACAATTGTTTGGAGAAAGTGAAGGAAAGGATGGAAAAGGAATCTTTCCTACTACTTTGAGTTTTACCACAGATTTGCATTCTATGGGGCAATACATACAAGAGGGTAGAAAAAATATATTTGAAACAACACTTAACATAGAAGAGTCGGATGATGATGTCATAATTAAAAAGACAGGGGATAATTTAGATGGTTTAAATTATCTCTGTGGTAAATCTGTTGATTTTATTAACAGGAAGGCGATGGAAGGGGTTATAATGGCACACACTGATGGTGGAGTGCCTAATCTTAAGATTAATATTCCCCAGATATCACCGTACTATTTAGGAAATTTAATATATTTTTTTGAGAAAGCCTGTGCAATGAGTGGATATTTACTAGGTGTAAATCCTTTTAACCAGCCGGGTGTGGAGGCATATAAGAAAATATGTTTCATATATTAGGCAAACCGGGATATTAATGTTTCTTTCTTTGGTGATTACTTTTGTCCATTAGTATGAGATAAAAAGTAACTAGGTTGGTAAGAAAGGAATCAGAACCTATGTGGCATGTGGGACGGTAGATCGTGAAAAACAACAAGATAAAAATATTTATTTTAATAATATGTGTGGGGATTATTTCCTTTATTTTTTTATGTCCTCTGATTCTTATTCTGATGTCAGGACTTTAAGGTTTTCGGAAACAGCATATAATCTGCTGCCTGGAAAAATACAAAACATATTTATTACAAAGGGTATAGATACAAAGGCAATAGATTTAGCCCTTAGAAAAAGCAGTCATTTTATTGAATATATGGTTTTAAGTATTACTCTATTTGTTATAAGCAGAGTGTATAAAATAAAAACAAAGGTTTCAGTTATATATATCCTTTTTATATGTTTGCTGATTGCAAACCTGGATGAATTCTATCAAAGCTTTGTACCAGGGAGAAATTCACAGGTACGAGATTGCTTGATTGATTTGCTAGGAAGTTTAACTGGGTTAATTATATGTTTTTTATTAAGGAAATTAAAAAAAATAAATAAAAAATAGTAGATTGTTCATTAAATAATTTAAAAGGATAAAAATGGAGATTAAGCAGAAAAAAAACGATGATAATATTTTTATACGATTTGCTAAAGGGTTTATAGTTGGTTCATCCATGCTGATTCCCGGAGTTAGCGGCGGCACCATGGCTATTATATTAGGTATCTATGATGATTTAATTCATGCAGTCAATTCATTGAAAAGCAATTTTAAAGAACACGGATTATTTTTACTGCAATATGGGATAGCAGGAGTTCTGGGTATTGTTTTGTTGTCAGGACCCATGTTAACGGCTGTTACAGCCTGGCAGAAACCCATGATGTTTTTGTTTCTTGGAGCCATATTGGCAAGCTTTCCCCCTTTATACAGAAAAGCTACAGTCAATAAAGTGAAAAAGGTCAATAAGGCAGCTATAATTATAGGTACAGCAATTGCATATTTTATTACTTTATTTCCAAAGGGACTCCTTGATTTTAAGCCTGGATTCCATTGGATAAGTCTTCTAATGCTGACTATTGCAGGTATCGTTATAGCTGTAGCACTGATATTACCAGGAATCAGCGCATCTTATGTGCTGTTAATGCTGGGAATGTATGATTTAACCTTAAAAGCAATTAATGATTTTAATTTTGCTTATCTTATTCCTTTAGTGGTGGGCACTGCCGCCGGTACATTTCTTACGGCAGGAATCATTGAAAAGGAAATGAAGAGGCATCCTCAGTTTACTTATATGCTGATTATTGGATTTATGATTGGTTCTTTACTGGAAGTATTTCCTGGAATACCTGTGGGGGTGGAAATCTTTTATTGTATCATAACATTTATGACAGGTTTTGATATAATTTTGTGGATAGGAAAAAGAAGATAAACCATTATTTTTCCCATGATTAAATGAATAAATTTTCCAGTATAAGAACATAATAGCTTTAACATTCTGTTCAGTGTCTTTACACTGCTTAACAGAACTTATTGCAGAAAATCACGGATCTAGTGTTCGTAGATTTTTATCGTATGATGTCGATAAAGGGGTTTGATATATTGGACAATGTGATGGATCTAAAGAAGCAGAAATTTAAAAGGGTACCCAGACACATCGGGGTAATACCCGATGGAAACAGACGCTGGGCTGTAAATTGCGGTTTAGAAAAAAAAGACGGGTATCAACACGGCATTAACCCTGGGTTTAAACTTTATGAATTATGCAGGGATATGGGAGTGGAGGAACTTACGCTTTATGGTTTTACTGTGGATAATACAAAACGGCCTGCAGAACAGAAAGCAGCCTTTAAACAAGCTTGTGTGGATGCGGTATTGGAATTATCTAAGCGGGATGCGGAACTTCTTGTTATGGGCAATGATAAATCTCCCAGCTTCCCGGAGGAATTAAAAAACTATACAAAACGAACGAAATTTGGAAAAGGTGGAATCAAAGTTAATTTCCTTGTGAACTATGGGTGGGATTGGGATTTAAAAAATGAAAATGGTATCGCATCAAAAGATATTTCCAGGATTGATTTAATAATGCGATGGGGTGGAATGCGCAGACTGAGCGGATTCCTACCAGTTCAGTCTGTATATGCAGATATCTATGTCTTAGATGAGTTTTGGCCAGAGTTTACGGAAGAACAATTTTATAGAGGGATTGCCTGGTATCAGAATCAGGATGTAACTTTAGGAGGTTAAGATACTGCGTCTCTTGTATACATGATTTCATTGGAAAAGTATGGTTGATTTTTGTATTTATTAGTGATAATCTTAGAAATATGTATGCAAGACAAGTGTATATACATGAACTTGCGTTTAACAGCCAGACAAGGAGGATATATAAAATGAAACTAAAAAAGCTATTAGCTGGTGCTTTAATTTGTTCACTGGTGCTTTCCATGGCAGCCTGCGGAAACAAATCAGCCAGTGAAAATACCGGAGGTAAAGAAAAAACAAAACTTTATGTAGTAAACTGGAAAGATTATGGATCAGATAATGCTGACTTTGTTGCAGCTTTTGAAAAGAAATATAATTGTGAGATAGTAAACACATATATGTCCAGTGAAGAAGAACTTTTAACAAAGCTGCGAACCTCAAAGGCCGGAGAAATTGACGTTTGTCTTCCAAACTGCTCCATATTGCCAGCTGCTATTGATGAAGGCCTTCTGGCAGAGATCGACAATTCAAAATTGAAGAATTTTGATGGTATGTTTGATAAATTTAAAACTCAGAAAGAGTGTTTTAAAGATAATAAAATGTATGCAGTGCCATTTGTATGGGGATCAACTGCTATCGCATATAATACAGATGTAATCAAGGAAGCTCCAAAGTCCATGTCTGCATTATTTGACAAAAAATATTCTGGGAGAATTGCTTTCCGTGATGACTATAATGATGCAGTAATGGCTGCTGCAATCGCTTTAGGTCAGGACCCTAATAATCCTTCAGATTTAGATGCTATTAAGGCAAAGTTAGTTGAACAGAAGGCATTAAATAAAACTTACTGGAAAACAGGAGATGAATTCTCCAAACTTTTTGCAGGAAAACAGATTGATATCGGTTTGATGTGGTCAGGCCAGGCAGCATCCATGAAGAAAGAAGGCCAGCCAATTGCATTTACTGTTCCTGAAGATGGAGCCATTGGCTGGGTTGATAACTGGGCAATCGCGTCAGGAAGTAAGAATAAAGATCTTGCCTATGCATTCATAGACTGGATGATTAGTAAAGATTTCCAGTATAACTGGGCAGCAAGTGGTGGACCAGCACCTGTAAATAAAGCCGCAGCAGATTCTATTGATCCAGCTTACGCAGCTTCAGCAGGAATGGATGAAGCATCGCTGAACCGTCTGCACTTTATGGAATATAGAACAGATAAAGTGAAGAATAACTGGAATGAACTTTGGACAGAAGTTAAAGCAGAATAAACTCTTATAATTTAGAACTATAAAGTGGGCAATTTTTTGCTATGGTGAGCAAAAAATTGCCCACTTTTTTTTGTAGATACAATTGTTCTCATGAAGAAAAGTGAGTGATCGCAATTAAATACGCTCTTTATAGATGTGGCACCATTTTTGCTCTATATATCAATATAGGATATTATAATGTTTAAAATTTAAAGGGAGGAAAAAATGAGCGATTTAAAAGACACACGTTCTCATATTGAGAAACTTACTTCTACAGACACAGAACTAAAACGAGATCTTACTTTATTTTCTGCAATTAATATTGTAATCGGAGGGGTGCTTGGATCTGGTATATTTATGGTTGCATCCACTATGGCTCAGCAATTACCAAGCCCATTTCTAATCATTGTAGCCTGGATAGTAGGAGGGTTATTATCCTTAGCAGGTTGTTTGGCTTATTCTGAACTAAGTGCAGCTATGCCGCAGTCAGGCGGACAATATGTGTATCTTCGGGAAGCATATGGGGAGAAAATAGCATTTCTAAATGGGTGGACACAGTTTTTAGTCGTGCAGCCAGGTTGTATTGCCAGTGTAGCGGCAGCTTTTAGTATTTATGCAGGTTACTTTTTCCCAACCTTTGGGGATATGGGACTAAGATTAATAGCTGTAGCTGTAATAATAGTACTAACCATAATAAATTATCTTGGGGTAAAGGAAGGCAGTTTAATTAACAATATCTTTACTGTGGCCAAAGTTGCAGCGATTTTGATTTTGATTGGTGCAGGTCTGTTTATCAGCCCAGAACTGGCAAGCGGTAATTTTCAAAATTTCTTTACTCTGAACGGAGTAAATTTAAGTACCTTCGGATTAGCCATGATTGCTGTGCTTTGGGGCTATCAGGGATGGGATTATACTACTTTTATAGCAGAAGAAGTTAAAAATCCAAAGAAAAATGTGCCACTTGCTTTAAGTATCGGGATGATAATACTTATAGTCATTTACATTATTACAAATCTGGCTTATTTAAATGTGTTGACACTAGGTGAAATGGCAAGTGCAACTTTACCTGCTGCAGATGTGGCACTTAAGGTAATAGGGCCAACAGGTGGAGCTTTAATTTCCATTGCAATTATGGTATCCTGTTTTGGCAGCAATAATGCAAACATCCTGGCAGCACCTAGAATTTATTATGCTATGGCCAAAGATGGGTTGTTTTTTAAAAAATGTGCAGAAGTTCATCCCAAATTTAAAACACCCGGCTTTAGTCTTATTGTAGGAGGGGTATGGGCATGTGTCCTTGCTATGACAAATTCTTTTGATCAGCTGTATTCTATGACCGTGTTTGCAGCATTTGCATTTTATGCCCTGGGAGGTATTTCAGTTTTTGTTTTAAGAAAAAAATATCCAGCAATCGAAAGACCGTATAAAGCGCCGGCATTTGTGGTTATCGTATTCATACTGGTAAGCGTTGTATTTGTGGTAAACGCTCTGGTTACAAGTTTTAATGCTTCTTTATTAGGGCTGGTGCTGATTGTCATAGGATTTCCTGTATATGCAGCTTTTAAAAAACGAAGAGCATAAAGGATGATTAAATTATCACCTATTATTTGTAGTAATTAAAATAGCAGGGGGCAGTTTTAAAATATTAAAACTGTCCCTGTGCTTTATTTATTAGAGTATTGATTTTTTATTCCATAGTCAGAAATCTTATTAAACAGCTGCCTTCTGCTTAAATCCAGAAGTTTTGCGGTTTTACTTACATTCCCGCCACAATCTTTTAAAATACTGGTAATATAGGCTGCTTCAGCCTCTTCTCTGATTTCTTTCAGACTCTTAACGGTAGCTATAGGGGTATTTATACTGCTGGTTTCTCTCATTGAATCAGGCAGATGCTTTTTATGAAGAGTCTTATCGTCACTTAAAACCACAAGCCTTTCGATAATATTTCTTAGTTCTCGTATATTACCCGGATAATCATAGTTAATGAGAATTTCAGACAGCCCATCTTCAAGGCCATTAATTTCCTTCTTCATTTCCATTTGAAATTTGGCTACGAAAAAACCAATGAATGCATCTAAATCCTCTTTACGTTCCCTTAATGGAGGAATGTGAAGGGTTATGGTATTGATTCTATATAATAAATCCTCTCTGAAGATTCCTGATTTTATGGCATCTTCTAATATCCTGTTGGTAGCACTGATAATTCGGATATTAACATGAATTGGCTTATTGCTTCCAAGTCTCTCAAAAGATCTGTTTTCAAGCGCCCTGAGAAGCTTAGCCTGAGTGGAAAGGGGGATTTCACCTACTTCATCAAGAAACAAAGTACCTGAATCTGCTTCTTCAAAACGGCCAATCCTACGTTCAATAGCTCCGGTAAAAGCACCTTTCTCATGGCCAAAAAGTTCGGATTCTAAAACTCCATCAGAAAACATCTGACAGTTTACGGGTATAAATGGATTGCCTGCTCTCTGGCTTTCATGATGAATGAATTTTGCCAGAACTTCCTTCCCGGTGCCAGATTCTCCAAGTATTAAGATATTAGAATCACTCTGTGAAGCTTTCTGAGCTATATGAAGCAGATTACTAAATGATTTATTTTTGGTATGAATCATATATTCAGCACAAGGAGAAGTCTTCATTTTCAATGCCATTTCTTTTAATTTCTTCATTTTCACAAGTTTTTCTATTTCCAGTAAAAGAAGGTCTGGGCTCTCACCCTTGATAAAATATCCGAAAGCCCCCTGTTTCATAGCCTGAATTGCACTTTTGATTGATCCGTATCCCGTGACCATGATTACTTCACACAAATCATAACTTTCTTTTATTTTCTGGAGTAGTTCAAGCCCATCCATTCCAGCCATTTTTATATCCGTAATGACCGCATCAACGTTTACTGCTTCCAGTAATTTTAAGCATTCTTCCCCAGAGGATGAAACTAAAACGGTATAACCAATATTGGATAATATCAGGCTGTAAGCATCTGTATATTCTTCTTCGTCATCTACTACAAGTATTTTAAAATCAATCATTGGAACTCTCCTTTTTTATAGGAATTTTAAATTTAAAAGCAGTGCCTTTCCCAACTTCACTTTTTACCTGGATTTCTCCGTCCATATTTTTTACCTCTGTATAAACAAGGTAAAGACCGAGCCCTGTACCCCTTCCAACTTTTTTCGTTGAATAGAAGGGATTAAATATATGTTCAATTTTTTCAGCAGGAATTCCTGTGCCCGAGTCTGTAAAGTTTAGAAATAATGTGTCATTTATCAAAAGGCATTTAATCCATATCATGCCTCCTTCAGGCATTGCATCAATAGAATTGGATATTAAATTCAGAAGTATTAGGTTTAAAGATTCTGAATTTATAGGAATCTGTAAATTAGTATCATAGTCAAGATCTATAGTAATATGATTTTTTTGAAGGGAGTTTTTTTCTAAAGATACAATAGTATCAAAAACATCTTTCAATAAAACTATCTGAAAATTATTGTCATTAATCCGGGAAAAGTTCAGCAGATTTGTAATAATGTTATTTGCCCGGTTTACTGATCCATCAATTACATGAAAGCACTTTTCCATGATTTCATCTGAGTTTTGAATTTTACCTTTCAGGATATAAGTATAATTTCTTATATTGCCTAATGGGTTTCGGATTTCGTGAGCAACTCCAGTAGCCAGTTGACCTACTGCTATCATTTTATTATCCTGAAGCATTTGTTTATAATTGATAATTTCATTAGTAATATCGTTGGCAACGATTAGTATATGATCCTGAGAGGGTAAAGGAATGATTGAAATATTAAAGTACTTTTCATTGTATTCCACCATTTTATTTCGAATGGCAGATTGAATTCCGCTAGTTATGTCATAAAGATCATATATTTTTTTTATAAGAGGAAAATCAGAGCAATTGTGCCCGATAATGTGATCTTTTTCCACATTAATCTGTGTAAAATATGCTTCATTTGCATTTAATATAGTCCCTTCAGAATTGATGGCAACTAGATAAGTAGGGAGTGCATCTAATGTCATTTGAAGAATTTTTCTGCTGGAAGAAAGTTCCCGTGTCCGTTTCCTTACTTCACCTTTCAGCTGTTTATTATACATTGCAGATAATATAAATATAAGCATCAGAAAGTTAATGATAATCAATGAAGCTATAATGATTCTTTCGGGAGCTTTGGATATTTGTATGGAATTGGAAATGCCAAACCATTTCTGCTGGGTATTTTGCAGTATATTCTGTTGCTTTAATTGAAAAATACCTTTATTTATTATTTCCAGTAGCTGTGTATCCGATTTGTTAAGAGCCAGTGAAACATCTTTGGAAAAAAGAGGCTCTTTTAATATTTTGATTTCATTATCAGATAAATGATCTTTTGCTAAATAAATTAAAACAGGTTCGTCGCCTATAATGGCATCGACGTTACCGGATATTAGCTGCCGTATTGAATCGGATAAATCGGATGTTTCGATGATAGTGGCATCATGAAAGTTTGATTTTACATATTCTACAGCGTAATCTCCGGAGGGGATTCCAATCTTCCTGCCATTTAAATCCAGAGGTGTTTTAATGGACTTTTCATCACTTCTTGTTGCCACCATTGCCTGCATCCAGTAAATAGAATCGGAAAAACGAAAATATTTTTCTCTTTGTGTACTTGGGTACATATCGCATATGTCAGCAGTTCCATTCTTTAAGCTTTCTACTGAATCATTCCATTCCATTGGGATAAATTGAACATCCACTCCAAGTACCATGGATAAGGCAGTTGCATAATCTAAAGCCAGTCCCTCATATTGTCCGGTACTGGGGTTAATAAAAGAAAATGGCGGCGCATTTCGGTCACATACATAATAAATGGTGCTTTTTTCTTTTAAAAAATTCTTTTCCTGTGTACTTAAGGGAGTGGAATATTTTATATATCGAAAAAAATTTAAATCATATACGCTTTTTGTATATTGATTGGCAATAAAAAATAGTAAAATTGTTAGCCATACTGACAAAAATAATGCTATGTTTCGCTTCTTCATTTAAAAGTACCTTCTCTTATAATATTTGATACAACACATATTACTATTATATAGAATGATTATAGTTATGGAAAGCATCTTGGCCTATAAATAAATCCGATAAAAAAATGATGTAAACATTGTTCCTAATTTACAAAAAAATGTGTTAAAATAAAAGGTAAACATTAATTTTACTGGGAGGTGCGGACTTGAAAAAAAGTAAAAAAATAATGACATTGCCAGGAATGGCGGTACTTTTTATATTTGCTATTTTACCGCTTTTTATAATGCTGGCATATAGTTTCCAAAGTGATAATGGAACGGGTTTTACCATGGAAAATTATATGAGATTTTTTACAAAGACCTTTTATCTTACCCTGACCTGGAGGACGATAATTAACAGCTTTTTAGTTACGGTTATCAGTCTTGTGATAGCATATCCTTTGGCGTACATAATGGCCAAGCATCTAAAAGGTCTTAAAAATATTGTAATGGTATTACTGATTATCCCTTTCTTTACCAATCAGTTAGTCAGAGTATACAGCTGGCTCATATTTTTACAGGATGGCGGGGTATTTGACAGAATAATGAATGCTCTCGGGCTTATAAATGGAACAATGGGGTTGCTATATACAAGAACAGCAGTAATAATCGGATTAATCCATGCCTTTTTTCCGTATATGGTCATAACTATATATATGGCTTTGGAACGTTTGGATAATTCGCTGCTTGAAGCAAGTAGCTGCCTTGGTGCATCAAGATTAACCACTTTTACCAGGGTGATATTACCTATGTCGATGCCTGGAGTCATAACAGGAATTATGATTGTGTTTGTACCTTGTCTTGGAACTTTCGTTGAACCAAGGATTTTAGGCGGAGTTAATGGAACCGTCATAGGGACAGTTATTGAAGACCAGTTCTTTGAAATCTATGGATGGAATTTTGGTGCAGCCATAGCTTTTTTACTTCTTGCCATGGTCCTTGTCAGTATGGCAGCCATAAACCGTCTGGGCAGGAGGTATGAATAATGATAAAAAATGCTTTTATGAAAATATATGTATTAGTAACCATTTTATTTTTATATACACCAATCGTTGTTCTTATGGTGATGGGTTTTAATGAATCCAGATATAATTCACTGCCTTTTCATTTCAGCCTGAGATGGTATGAAGATCTGTCACAAAACACAACACTTCAGAGTGCAGCAGAAAATTCATTTTATCTTGCCATAGTTACAGGAATAATCTGTGTTATACTGGCAACGCTTTTTATACTGGGTATGAAATCGCTATCAAGAAAAACGGAAGGGCTCTGCAAAAGTATAATGATGATGCCTATGAGTATACCATGGCTGATTATGGGGCTTTCCATACTGCTGATGATACGATTTATTGATATGGATAAAAATTTATTTTTTGTGGCTGCGGGACATGTAGTCATTTCTCTGCCTTATGCAATGCTGGTTTTACAGGCAAGGCTGCAATCAGTAGATCCAGCCCTTGAAGAAATGAGCTCGTCTCTGGGTGCAGACGCATTCACTACTTTCAGAAAAATAACTCTTCCGGCTCTGGCACCAGCTATGGTGGCAGGAGGATTTTTATCCTTTATGATTAGCTTTGATAATTTTGCAATCAGTTATTTCCTGATGCCGTCAGGAATTTCTACTCTTCCTATTGAAATTCAATCTTCAATTAAATTTGGTTTTACACCAGAAATAAATGCAATATCGACAATAATAATAGGAATATCATTGATTTGTCTTGCGGTAGTAGGACTAATTATGGGCGGAAGCTTAAAAAGTGTATTGGGAGGTAATAAGTAATCATGGCAAAAGTGACAATAAAAAATCTGACTAAAGTATACAGTGATAATATAGTTGTAAATAATATATCAGCAGAAATTCCGGATGGAACGCTGGTTTCCATACTGGGCCCGTCAGGCTGCGGCAAAACTACTACCCTTAGAATGATTGCCGGTTTTGAAATACCCCAGGAAGGTGAAATTTATTTTGATGATCAGCCAATAACAGGTGTCAGTGTGAATAAAAGAAACATTGGGATGGTTTTTCAAAGCTATGCATTGTTTCCTCACATGACAGTGAAACAAAACATAGCATATGGCCTGGAACAGCGTAAGTTCACCAAAGGTGAAATCCAGGAAAAGGTAAAAGATGCATTAAAAATGGTGCACATGGAGGAATATGCAGATAGAAAACCCAAACAGCTTTCTGGGGGTCAGCAGCAGAGAGTTGCCCTGGCCAGGGCATTAGTTATAGAACCAAGAGTTTTACTTCTTGATGAATGCTTAAGTGCTTTAGACAAAAAATTGAGAGTGGAAATGCAGTTAGAACTTAGAAAGATTTTAGAGGAAACGGGAGTAACTACTTTTTTTGTTACTCATGATCAGGAAGAAGCCATGACTTTATCTGATTATATAATTGTTATGAACAATGGCGTTATTGAACAGATGGGCACTCCTTTTGACGTTTATGAAAAACCTAAAAATGCATTTGTGGCAAGTTTTCTTGGAAAGGCTAACTTTTTTGAAAAAGGTAACAGGCTGTATGCAGTAAGACCAGAAAAAGTAAGTGTATCTAAGGATAAAATGGAAAATACCAAGAAAAAAGGAAAAGTGAGCTTTATAACCTATTCTGGCAGTATAACAAGCTATACCATAGAAGTAGAAGATAAAACAGTAGTAGCCCAGCAGCAGAATATTGCGTTAAAAGGACAGATCAATAAGGGCGATGATGTTTATGTGGGCTGGGATGAAGCGGCACAAATTCCATTGGAGGCATAATTATGACAGAATGTGTAATATTTGGCGGATTACTTTTAGACAAATATTTTGAGATCGAAGATTTCCCTGAAAGAGGGCAGGATGGTTTTATCAACAATGAATTTGAATACGTAGGAGGTTGTTCGGTAAATATGGCGGTTACCTTTAAAAATCTTGGAGGCGAAGCACATATTGTGTCCTATGTAGGAAAAGACGGGATTGGTCAGTCTATCATGAAGTATATGACAGATCATCAGTTGTCTACTCGTTATATTGTACAAAAAGAGGGGAAAACCGGTTATTGTATGGTACTCCTTGAGCCGGACGGTGAAAGGACTTTTCTTACTAAAACCGGTATGGAACTGGATTTTTCAAGAGACATTCTTTCAGATGGACTGAAAGGTATAAAATATGCAGCGGTAACAGGGTATTATCTTTTAAACAATGGAGTAGAAGAAATTATTGGGGTACTTGAAGATTTCCATAAGGAAGGTGGATACATTCTGTTTGATCCAAGTCCTCTGGTAGGCAGTATCAAACCCAATATACTAAAGCGTATGATGAAGATAAGTAATATGGTAACTCCCAACACAAGTGAGATGGATGACATTATGGAATGGATTGATGATGAAAAAATTGTAATACTTAAGAGGGTGAATATGGTGGTACAGTATATGAAAAAAACTATACCTTTGATTATCTGCCTTTGAAAGTAAATACAGTGGATACTACTGGTGCAGGAGACAGCTTTGCAGCGGGTGTGCTTTTTGGAATTGCCCAGGGGAAATCCATTCAGGAAGCGGTAAGGTTAGGCAGTCAGACTTCTGCAATAACGGTTGGAATAAATGGCCCTCATGGGTTTTGGGATTTAGAGGACAAACTGAATGGGGCATTGAAATAAAAGGAGAAAAAAATGTTAGACAGAGCATACGGAGCCCTGGTAGGGGGCGCAATTGGTGATGCTATGGGAATGCCAGCATCATTTTTTACCAGAGAAAAAATGAAAGCCACTTATGGCTATATAAATGACTTTGTGACACCTGAAGCAGATGAGCAGGCATATCACGGGAATCTGCAGGCAGGAGAGATTACGGATGATACCATGGAAAGTATTATCATTAGTAATGTTTTAATAAAATATGGGAAATTTAATAAGGAAGCATTTAACGAAGATATGAAAGAGTGGGCTATACAGCAGAAGATGCTTGAATCCACAGTGATAGGGCCCTCCACCAGAAGATACCTGACTGCATTGATAGAGGGAAGAAATCCGGAACAAACCTCTGGGGAGAGTACAACCAATGGTAGTGCAATGAGAGTTGCTCCGGTAGGAGTAAAATACTGGAGTGATTTAACAGCCTGTGTAAAAGCAGCGGCGGAATCTTCTATGCCAAGTCATCGAAGCAGGCCTTGCGTTGCGGGAGCATGTGCAGTGGCAGCAGCAGTGGCAGCAGGAGTTCATGGAGGATATACTACAGAAGAAATAATGAACAAAGCTTATGAGGCAGCAGTATATGGTGAAAAGATTGGTAAAGATATAACTGCTCCTATGGTTTCTAAAAGAATTCTTTTAGCTAAAAGGATTGTAGAGGAATATAAAAATAAAGGAATGGAAGCTATCTTAGATGAACTGGTTGGCAATATAGGAGCAAGTATGTATGTTTATGAGTCCGTTCCTCTGGCACTGGGGATCTTTTATGCGGTAGACGGTGATGCAGAAAAAGGTATACCGGCAGCTATAAATTGTGGTGATGATGCAGATACAAACGGGGCCATTTGCGGCAATATCTGCGGCGCTTTTTCCGGGGCCAAGGTGCTGCCTGAAAATTGGAAAAGCCGGGTTCAGAAAGTAAGCAGTCTTGATTTTCTGGAGACTGCAAAGAATTTGATAAAATAGGAGACAGGGTGAAATGAAAAAGATTCTTGTAGTTGTGGATATGCAAAACGACTTTATAGACGGTTCCTTGGGAACTGCGGAAGCCCGTTCTATTGTAAAGAACGTGGTAAATAAAATAAAAGATTTCGATGGAGAAATATTTTATACCCGGGATACCCATAGAGATAATTATCTAAATACCCTGGAAGGCAGGAATTTACCAGTTATTCATTGTGTGGAATATACGGAGGGCTGGAAAATCAAACAGGAAGTAATGGCTGCCAGTGAGGGGAAGCAGGTAGTTGTAATAGATAAACCAACCTTTGGCTCTTTAGAATTGACTCAGAGAATAGCTGAAGATTTGACAGATCCATTGGAAAGCATTATGTTAATTGGACTTTGTACAGACATATGTGTCATTAGCAATGCCATAAATTTAAAGTCCAGATTCTGGGAGACTCCTATCATTGTAGATTCAAGCTGTTGTGCGGGAGTTACGCCTCAAAGTCATGCTAATGCTATTGAGGCCATGAAAATGTGCCAGATTACTATTATATAAGGGGTATTTTATGATTTCAGAAAAAGCCATAGAAAAGGCAATAGATAATTTAATTCATTTTGCAGGTCTTTTAGGCCAGGCAGTGATTGTTCTAATTGTAGGGTTTATAATAATAAAAATTGTATTGGGGATAATAAGACGTGCTCTGAACAAAACTGCATTGGATGTATCCCTTCATACCTTTATCAGCAATTCTGTGAAAGTTATTCTATGGGCCATATTACTGATCACTGCTTTAGGTGTACTTGGCATGCCCCTTTCAACATTTGTTGCTGTACTGGGTGCTGCTGGTGCTGCTGTTGCTCTTGCACTGAAGGACAGCCTTGGCAATATTGCAGGAGGCATTATTATACTTGTAACCAAACCCTTTAAACAGGGAGACTATATTGACATAATAGAGGTGTCAGGTGTTGTTGAAGAAATCGATCTGCTTTATACAATGTTAAAAACTTTTGATAATAAAGTTGTCAGTGTGCCCAATGGAAAAATCAGCAATGCAGTAATGGTGAACTATTCTTCAGAAGCCACAAGAAGGGTAGACTGTAAATTTGGAATTGGTTATGATGATGATATAGCACAGGCAAAAGATATCCTTTTAGCAGTTGCAGAATCAAATCCAGATATATTTCAGGAGCCTGTACCTTTTGTGGGGGTTTCCGGACATGGAGACAACAGTGTGGTAATTGATTTAAGAGTCTGGTGTAAAACGGAAGACTACTGGAATGTTAAATATTTTCTTGAGGAGAATGTAAAATTAGCTTTTGATGAAGCTCAAATTTCAATTCCATATCCCCAGGTAGAAATCCATTATAAAAAATAAAGTTTTTTTATGATTGCTATAACGAAAAACTATCGTGATATATGTAAAATCGATTAGTATATCGATAAATATTCGTTGACAAGAGAATATGATAGTCCGTATAATTAAATTGTATGTTAAAGAAGTATTGTGAGATAGAACAAAAAAATAATATAAATAAAAGGTTTTATGTTGTTCAAATTGTGAAATTTCACAAAATGATTTCTAAAAAATAAAATATTAAATTTGAGTTATTTATTTATAAGGAGATTTGGAATGCAGCAGAAGTTTAAAAGAGTCCTGGTTGCAAACAGAGGAGAAATTGCAATCAGAGTGTTCAGAGCCTGTAGAGAACTCGGCATCAGAACAGTGGCAATTTATTCAGAAGAAGACAGAAATTCTTTATTCCGTACAAAAGCAGATGAAGCTTATCAGATTGGAAAAGGAAAATCACCAGTAGATGTTTACTTAAGTATTAATGAAATCATTGAACTGGCTAAGGCAAAGGGTGTTGATGCTATTCACCCAGGTTATGGTTTCCTTTCAGAAAATGTTGAATTTGCAAGAAAGTGTGAAGAAGAAGGCATTATATTTATCGGGCCTACCCATGAAATGATGGACAGACTGGGAGATAAAATTAAATCCAAGATTGTTGCACATGAAGTAGGAGTTCCGACTATACCAGGTGTAGAAAAGGCTATAGAAAACGAAGAAGAAGCTAAAAAAATAGCAGAGGACTGCGGATATCCAGTTATGCTTAAGGCAGCTGCCGGTGGCGGCGGGAGAGGTATGCGTATTGTGCGCAGAGCAGAAGATTTATCAGCTGAGTTCAGAAGTGCAAAGAGCGAAGCAAAAAAAGCTTTTGGTATTGATGATATTTTTATTGAAAAATATCTTGAAAGCCCAAAACATATAGAGGTACAGGTTTTTGGAGATAATTATGGAAACATTGTTCATCTTCATGAAAGAGACTGCTCTATCCAGAGAAGACACCAGAAAGTTGTAGAATTTACACCTGCTATATGTATTACTCAGGAACAGAGAGAAAAAATTTGTGCTGATGCTCTTAAAATTGCAAAAGCAGTAAACTATAGAAGTGCAGGTACCGTTGAGTTCTTAGTAGACAGCAATGGGCAGCATTATTTTATTGAAATGAACCCAAGAATCCAGGTAGAGCATACAGTAACAGAAATGGTTACAGGTATTGACCTGGTGCAGTCACAGATTCTTGCTGCTGAAGGTTACAGCCTGGATTCTGACAGGATTAATATTAAGAGCCAGGATGATATCAAGCCAAGAGGACATGCAATTCAGTGCAGAGTTACAACGGAAGATCCAAATAACGGATTTGCTCCTGACACTGGTGTTATTGATATTTACAGAACTGGTTCAGGTTTCGGTATCAGACTTGATGGAGGTAATGGTTTCTCTGGAGCTACTATTACTCCATACTATGACAGCTTACTTGTAAAAGTAACTGCATGGGGAAGAACTTTTGATGATACGATTGCAAAAGCCCTTAGAGCACTTGATGAAGCTAAAATCAAGGGAGTAAAAACCAATATCGGATTTATCATGAATGTGTTGAATCATGACACTTTCAGAGCAGGTAGATGTGATACCGGATTTATTGCAGACAATCCAGATTTATTTGAAATCAATAGTGATGATCCGGAACTTAAGATTTTAAACTTCCTTGGAAATAAATATGTAAATGAAACAAAGGGTGAAAAACCACAGTTTGATGTGCCTGTTTTCCCTAGAATAAAGCCAGAAGTTATAAGCGAACTAAAAGGTACGAAACAGAGATTGACTGAAGAAGGACCTGAAAAACTGGCAAAATGGATTGGTTCAAGAAAAGAACTTCTTTTGACAGATACAACCATGAGAGATGCTCAGCAGTCCCTGATGGCTACAAGAGTAAGAACAATCGATATGGAAAAGATTGCTCCTGCTACTGCTCTCTATGGACAGAATTTATTCTCCCTTGAAATGTGGGGTGGAGCAACTTTTGATACTTCATATAGATTCCTTAAAGAATCACCATGGGAAAGACTTGCTACCTTAAGAGAAAAGATTCCAAATATTTTGTTCCAGATGCTGATCAGAGGTGCTAATGCTGTTGGCTATAAGAACTATCCAGACAATGTTATCCGTGAATTTGTTAAAGAATCAGCTCAGGCAGGGATTGATGTATTCCGTATTTTTGACTCATTGAACTGGATTCAGGGTATGGAAGTAGCATTAGATGAAGTACTGAAACAGGGTATGGTTGCAGAACCGTGCATCTGTTATACAGGAGACATCTTAGATGAAACCAAAGAAAAATATAACCTGAAATATTATATCAACATGGCTAAAGAACTTGAAAAGAGAGGGGCACATATCTTAGGTATTAAAGATATGACTGGTCTTTTGAAGCCGATGGCAGCTAAGAAGCTTATTGAAAGCCTGAAGAATGAAATTGATATTCCAATTCATCTTCATACTCATGACACCAGTGGTAATGGTGGTGCTACAAACCTGATGGCAGCGTTAGCAGGTGTTGATATAGTAGATACTGCATTTAACAGTATGGCAGGACTTACAAGCCAGCCTGCACTTAACACATTAGTTGCAGCACTGGAAAATACAGAAAGAGCTACTGGTATTGAACTTGATGGAATACAGAAGATTTCAAATTACTGGAATGCAGTAAGACCTGTATATCATGGCTTTGAATCTGATCTTAGGGTAAGTACTGCTGAAATTTATAAATATGAAATTCCTGGTGGACAGTATTCAAATCTGAAACCTCAGGTTGAAAGTTTTGGATTAGGTCATAAGTTTGAAGCTGTAAAAGATATGTATAAGACTGTAAATGAAATGCTTGGAGATATTGTAAAGGTAACTCCTTCTTCAAAAGCAGTTGGAGATATGGCTATATTTATGGTACAGAACGATCTGACTCCAGAGAACATTTATGAAAAAGCTGCTGATATTGACTTCCCAGATTCAATTGTGTCATACTTTGAAGGTATGATGGGTCAGCCTCAGGGTGGATTCCCAGAAAAACTGCAGAAACTGGTTCTAAAGGATAAGAAGCCAATTACTTGCAGACCTGGTGAACTTTTACCAGCAGAAGATTTTGAATATATAAGAAAAGGACTTGTGGAAAAACTTGGACTTGAAGGCAATTCTCAGGAGGTAATCAGCTATGCTATCTATCCAAAAGTATTTGTTGATTATATTCAAAGCATAAGAAAAGAAGGCGACTTCAGAATGATGGGCAGTGATATCTTCTTCCATGGTCTTGCAGAAGGCGAAACTTGTGAGATAAAGATTGCTGAAGGTAAAATTCTTGTAATTAAGCTTGTTGAAGTAAAGAGCCCAGATTCCGAAGGTATGCGAGAAGTTGTATTTGAAGTAAATGGCAACAGACATTCTGTTTCAATCAAGGATAAAGACTTAGAAAACATGGGCGTTGTTAAAGCTTCTGTACCTATGGCAGATCCTGATGATCCGTCACAGATTGGTGCAAATATTCCAGGAAACATTATTAAAGTTCTGGTTAAGGAAGGCGAAAAAGTTGAAGAAAAACAGCCAGTAGCAGTTATTGAGGCAATGAAGATGGAAACAAATATCATTGCACCTATGGCAGGCGCTGTAAGTAAGGTCTATGTAAAAGAAGGCCAGCAGGTTAAAGCCGGAGAATTAATTGTAGAACTTAGCAAATAGCTGAAAATAACTAAATAAAATAAATAATGTTAAATATAAAGGATTACCTTTGAAGGTAATCCTTTTTACATATCTTAGAATTAAAAAAGTCTGCGAATGGCTCGCAGACTTTTTTTACTTTACAAAAATATATTTTAAACTAAACCCTGAGACATCATAGCATCTGCAATTTTCTGGAAACCAGCAATATTTGCACCAGCTACTAAGTCATACTTACCGTAGTACTTCTTTGAAGAATCTGCGCAAGCCTTATGGATACCAACCATAATATTGTGAAGCTGTTCGTAAACCTGTTCTGTTGTAAATACAGTGTGACCGGCATTCTGACCCATTTCGATACAAGATGTAGCAACACCGCCTGCATTTGCAGCTTTTGAAGGACCAACAATAATTCCGCCTTCCTGCATAATCTTAATAGCTTCGTTAGTAGAAGACATATTAGAACCTTCACAAACAAATTTAACTTTATTTTTAACAAATGTTTGTGCATCTTCCTTCTGTATTTCATTCTGGGTTGCACAAGGAATATATAAGTCAGCTTTAACTCCCCAAGGTTTTTCTCCAGGGAAGAATTTTGAACCTGGGAATTTATCTGCATAAGGAGCACAGATATTTTTACCAGATCCTCTTAAGTCAAGAAGATATGCAATCTTTTCGTCTGTATCGATTCCTGCTTCATCAAGTATGTATCCGTCCGGACCTGAAATGGTTATTAATTTAGCACCTAAATCTCTTAACTTTATAGCAGTACCCCAAGATACATTTCCGAAACCAGAAATAGCAACAGTTTTTCCTTTTAGTTTTTCACCGTTTGCTTTTAACATTTCTTCAGCATACCATACTATGCCAAAACCTGTAGCTTCTGTTCTTCCTAAGCAGCCACCGTAGGATAAACCTTTACCGGTCAGAACTCCTTCAAATCTATTGACGATTCTCTTGTACTGACCATACATATAGCCGATTTCTCTGCCGCCAACCCCAAGGTCACCTGCAGGTACGTCAGTTTCAGGGCCAATGTGTCTATATAATTCAGTCATAAATGCCTGACAAAATCTCATAATCTCTGCATCAGTTTTTCCGTTTGGATCAAAGTCTGATCCACCTTTACCACCGCCGATAGGCAGGCCAGTTAAGCTATTTTTGAAAATTTGTTCAAAACCTAAGAATTTAATGATTCCAGGATATACGCTTGGTGCAAATCTTAAACCGCCTTTGTAAGGCCCGATTGCACTGTTGAACTGATATCTGTAACCTTTGTTAACATGAACTTTACCAGCATCATCTGTCCATACGATTCTGAAAGTAATTCCTCTTTCAGGTTCTACTAATCTTTCAAGAAGACCGGCATCTTCGTATTCCGGATGCTGTTCCATAACAGGTTTTAATGAAGAAAGTACTTCCTCAACAGTTTGATGGAACTCTACTTCGCCAGGATTATTTTTAATACACTGAGCGATAACTCTTTCAACATAATTTGACATCTTTAATCTCCTCTTTTCACATAATAATCTTGTTAGAAAACAAGTACTCAACTTATTCTCAATATAGCACTTTGGTAATTTCTAGTCAACGATATTATAGTGAAAATGTATGCAAAATACAAAGTTTCAATATTCAGAAAAGACGAAATATTTTATAATGTGACAATAGTGGAACAATAATTGAAATGATGGTATAATGAACCCATCGATTGTGATACGGCGTTGCCTAAAAAGTGTTCATTGAATCACACTGCTACAGGGCTTGTGTGGTAATAATATTGTTCAAATATAAATACATGTGCGGAAGAGGTGTATTATGTCTAAAAAAACGATTATGGATCTTTATAAGCAGTTGGAAGTGTCTCTGACAGACAGAGCTTTTTTAAAAGAAATCAATGTATCAAGAAAGACAATGATTAATCTGCTGCAAAACCATGACTGGCAGGATAATATCGGATACTTGGCTTCTTTAGAGGAGATTACATGCAATGATATCATTAAAGTAAGTCAGTCTACCATTGAATCTTTAGAAGCTGCTCCTGAGGAAGGCTGGTTGGAGTTTATAAAAAACAGTACAGTTGAAAAACTCTTTCCCACTGGAGCACAAGGAAAAAAGAGCATTGGTATGGCCGTACTTCTGCGAATATTCCGCATTTTTCTGACTTGGCAAAACAAAAACAGAAGCTTTGAACCCTCAAGAAATATAGAGTTCCTTACGGATGAAGAAGCAAAATTATGCACCATAAAAGAGGAATATGCAAAGTTTATGAAATTCTGGAATGAAAATTATATTTATGAATTCATGCTGATTTTTAAAGAACTGACCTCTTTTAATACAGTTGGGCATATATCAGGCGTACATTTTGTAGCTATGCATATAGCAAGGCAGCTTAAGAAACTTCATGTACCTATTGATATAGCTCTGGTTTCAGGAGCTGCCGCTGGCCATGATCTGGGCAAATATGGATGTAAGCCCAGTGAGACAGGAAAAATTCCTTATCTCCACTATTATTATACCAATCAGCTGTTTAAAGAAAATGGCATGCCCACCATTGCTCATATTGCTACCAACCATTCCACCTGGGACCTGGAATTAGAAAATCTTTCTGTTGAATCACTGGTACTGATTTATGCAGACTTCAGAGTAAAAAGCAGCAGAGATAAAGCAGGAAATGAAATAGTGAATTTTTATACACTGAAAGAGTCTTTTGATGTCATACTAAATAAACTGGATAATGTGGATGAGACAAAACGCCAGAGATATATTCGGGTATATTCTAAGCTGAGGGATTTTGAAAAATATATAGAAAACATGGGAACTTCTGTGGATTTGAAGTCTGATGCCCCTTTGAAAATAGAGCAGAAGGGAGGCTCACTTTTAAATACACAGCAGACTATATCCAAATTAAAGTTCCTTGCTATTGAACACAATATAAGATTAATGAGCAATTTTAACAACGAAACTTCTTTTGCAAATCTTTTAGAGAAAGCAAGAAGTGAAAAACAGTGGAAAAATATCAGAGCATATTTAAACATATTCAGTGAATATTCCACTTATATGACCCAGAAACAAAAACTGTGTACATTACATTTTTTATATGAACTGCTTATGCACAGGGAAGGAGATATAAGAAGGCTGGCTGCAGGTATTATGGCAGCAATTATAGTTAATTATGATGAAGAATTCAGGAAAGAGCTTCCTGAAGGTGCCCATGCTGATTTAGAGGAAATCACCGCATTAGAGCTATGGAAACAGTTCATCGATAAAATTGTATTTCCGGATTACAAAATAACAGAACAGCATAAGCGTTGGATTGGATATAGTTTAAAGACTCTTATTGCTACTATGATGGAAAAATGCAGGACTGAGGAGGAGAAGACACAGTTTTTAAACGTATTTTTTTCATATTTTGAAAACATGAATATTCAGGACGGGACGGCCTTTACGCTGCTGGCAGCTGTATTGGTAGTACCTCTTGAAAATTGCAGTGACAGTTGTGTGATAAAACTCATGAACTTTGGAGCTGAACTTTCAGAAAGGGAGCATTTAGAAATAAAAATAGGAGCCCTGAGGTTTGCTAAATATGCAGTAACTGTTAGTACTGATAAAAGCTTTATAAACAAGATTAAAACTTATGCTATGAAAATAATGGAGAATGTTACAGAGGAATTAGTATCTGTAATTTATTTAAAATACAAAATATTATCAGCTATAGGAGATTGCACGGAGAAGCAATACCAGTATGAGTATACCTTATACAAAGAGAATAAGGTTGAATCAGATTTATACCTGGAGAATTTGAAAATAGGCACCCCGTGGGTCATTAAAGCTGTAAATATAGAATTTCTGCTGGATAAATTAAATATGGAAATGTACGAGGAAAAGCTTCATATTGCAACTCACTTTTCTAACCTGGTTAAGGTCAGTGAGCGCATCACTGTAAGACATAGTGCAGGAAAAGGATTATTACAGGTTATCAAACTTTTATCTTTAGACCAGAGAAATGAAATCATTATAGAAATGACAAAGGGACTTGAAATTGGTGAATATCAATTCTCAAAATATATACCTGAATATCTTGGTGAACTGGCTATGTATCTCCACCCCAGAGAGTTAGACGAATTAATAAGTGATTTAAAAAAACTTGCAGACAGTACCAATCAGAGAATAGCTTCTGTTACTTTTGACACTTTAGGGGTTATGATTAAAAAGTATCCTGACTACAAAGACATTTTTGCAGAGTCCCCGGAAATTTACGAAAATCGCAGGGATTTAATGATTGGTATGTTAATCAGAGGTTACGCCAATTATGATGAAATAGTAAGCCAGGAGGCATTTCTGGTTATCGGACAGAGCATTTTCGGCAGCAGTGAACTATTTCTTCAGGATAAAAAAGTTGTTTTTGAAAAAATTTATAAGAAGATTGTTACACTTATTGCAGATAAAAAAGAAAATGAATTGTCATTTTATAATAATGCAGCTGCCCTAAATCATTTGTATCGCTTTATTACAGATTATATCATGCAATATGGAAACTTTGATTTTAAAGATAATAACAGAGTTGCTTTCTTTCCTGGAACATTTGATCCCTTCTCACTCAGCCATAAAGGGATTGTGCAGGAAATTAAGAAGTTGGGATTTGAGGTATATCTGGCCTTAGACGAGTTTTCCTGGTCAAAGAAAACTCAGCCCCGAATGATCCGAAAGAAAATTGTCAGTATGTCCGTGGCAGATGAAGGCGATGTATATATATTTCCGGACGATATCTCCGTTAATATTGCAAATCCTGCTGATTTAAGACGTTTGCGAGAGATATTTGCAAACAGGGAGTTATATATGGTTGTAGGAAGCGATGTCATAGTCAATGCGTCCTCTTACCGAAAAGAGACAGCCCCCGATTCTATACATCATATGAATCATATTGTGTTTAAAAGAGCCAGTGCAGTAGAAGGGCATTTAGATTCAGACAATCAGAATAACACATATGATCAGATACTTGGAAATGTAATAGAATTAAAACTTCCAATTCATTTGGAAGATATCAGTTCCACCAGAATAAGGGAAAATATAGATAACAACAGGGATATTTCCAACTTAATTGATACAGTGGCACAAAATTATATTTATAAAAACAGTTTGTATTTAAGAGAGCCACAATATAAAAGCATTATAAGGTCATGTTCTTTAAGTTTTAAAGTTATTGGGCAGAATAACCATGAAGTGTTATGCGCTGTTAAAGCGGCCATGGGTGATATCACTGCAATAAAAGATAGTTTACAAAATTATTTAAAGACTAAAAATGTAAATGCGATGATTATTAAGAATGGAAGTGATAATAACAAGGTACTGGGTGTTGTTTTATTTCATGAACTGGATACAGTAAATTTATACAATGAATTTAATAATTCAGAAGTGGCATCTTATATAAGAGAGCATTCTTCCGGGAAAATAATTGTATTAGGTGCAGCAATAATCAGTAAGAACAATATTATAGATGACCTGGAACAGATACTTCTAACAGAAACCATTGCTGACTGTTTACAAAAAGGATTTACGTATGCAGTGTATAATCCAGTGTTTTCAAGGACTGAATTAAATAATAAAAAATTAGAAGAGGTCATGAAACGTCAGGGATTCTTTAAAATTATAGGGAATTTACAGAATTTATCTGTCTATTTCGTTGACATGAAATCTCCGATTATACTGTTTGAAAACATGGAAATGAGAATAAAAGGTCCTTTTAATAAAAACGCTAAAGTCCTGCAGGTTTTAAAACAGGCCCATATCAATATGCAGACAGCTTTGACTCAGGTTTATAAAGGCAGCCTTGTTTTGTCTTTTGATTCTGCTATTATGCATCACAAACTGGTAGATATGATTACAGAATTGAATGGGGTCCCAAGGGAAAGCACAAAAATCAGAAAACTGGGCCCTTTTATGTGCGTACCTTTTGGAAAAATACTGGATGGCAAGGCAGTACCCAATACTGTTACAAAAACTCTTCATACGGAAAAGACTTTTGATACTAAAATAAAAAGTTTTAAAATTAAAGAGTTCCCTAATTATACTACCTTAGAAAACCAGATAGGAACCATAGACTCTTTTGACAGACCTATTTTACTGGTGGATGACCTGCTTCATAAAGGACACCGGTTAAAGGAGTTGGATCCTATTTTTAAGCAGACAAATTTAAAAATAGAGAAAATAATTGTAGGAGTTTTATCCGGCAGAGGAAAGGACCTAATGGCTATTCAGGGAAGAGATGTGAACTGTGCTTATTTTATTCCTAACCTTAGAACCTGGTTTATTGATGATGCCATGTATCCTTTCTTAGGGGGGGACAGCGTGGAACGAGAATATTCCTTTATTGCAAACCTGCTGCCGTCTGTTAATCTGATATTACCGTATGTTTTACCTGCATTCCTGGCAGGAGAAAACAGGAAGGAAGTTTTTAAACTTTCATTAACCTGTTTAAAGAGTGCAAAAAAAATCTTGCAGGTACTTGAGGAAGAATATCAGCTGGCATTCGAGAAAAATCTTACTCTGAGCAGGCTTGGGGAAGTGATTAATTCTCCAAGATTTCCGGATAAAGGCTATTGTGTTAAATATGATGAAAATTTAGCTCCTTCCGTATATATATCCAATGATATTGAAAAATTAATGAGATTGAAAAACATTATATAAGTGATAGGAGAGTGTAAAAGTGTACAGGTTAACAGACTTAAACCAGGAGTGCTCCTTTACAGGGTATGTACCATTTTCTCTGAAAAGTAGAAACAGAGTAAACATTTTAGCCTTGGGGGATGTTGGAGGAACTCTTCTAATAGGATTGAAACTTCAGGGGGGAGATGTTATTGACCAAATAGGCATTTACGATGTGAACCCTCAAATGAGCCAGCGATATGAAATAGAAATGAATCAGATTGCTTTTCCTTTTGATGGGGTTCGGATGCCTGAAGTTAAAAGTATTACAGAAGAAAAACTCTTTGATTGTGATATTTTTATATTTTGTGCCTCAAGGGCCGTACCAGCTGTAGCTGAGAAAGTAAAAGATGTGAGAATGGCTCAGTTTGAGAGCAATAGAATAATTATAGAGCAGTATGCAAAGATGGCATCAAAGAGAAATTTTAAGGGCCTGTTTGCAGTGATATCCGATCCTGTGGATCCTCTATGCAAAGCTGCTTATCTGGCTGGAGAAAAATTGAGGCCAGAGCAGATACAGGGGTTTGGTTTAGGTGTTATGAACAGCAGGGCCATCTATTTTGCTAAAAGGGACAACAGATTCAGGCTTTATCTGGAACAAGGAAGAGCTTTTGGACCTCATGGGCAGGATCTTGTAATTGCTGATAGTATCCTGGATTATCATGACCAAGTTTCTGAAGAACTGACAAGGTTAACGGTGCAATCCAATCTTGATGTAAGAAATCTTGGATTTAAGCCTTATATTGCCCCAGCCTTATCTTCTGGAACAATTTCTATACTGCTTACATTGAGAGGAGAATGGCATTACAGTTCCAACTTTATAGGAAAAGAAAAAGAAGGTGCTTTTATGGGAGCCTTAAACAGGATGACCAGTCAGGGCACCAGATTTGAAGAAACATTATTACCCGAAAAACTTTTTTTACGAATTAAAAATGCATATGATAACTTAAGAAACATTATCTGATTATCCATCCGTTTTAAGGATTGGTTATAAAGGGAGGCGTGTACAATGTGTACAGAAAATTACGACTTAGTATTAATTAAGCCTTACTGCAGAGAAAAAAATAAAACCGGAAGATTAAAATCAATATTAGCCAGGAGTTTAGAAGGATATACCTTTGAAACGATAAATACCGTTGAAGAGTTTGAAGAATATGATCTGACAAATAAAAGAATCATTTTTGCAGTGTCTCTTGGAGAATCAGGGATAAATCTTGAATGGTACGGTATTTTAAAAAAAATCAGAAAAAATAAGTTATGTTTTGACGGAAGTATCGGTGGGATTATTGTTGACGGTAATAGCGAGTTATACACCAAATCTTTTGCAAGAGAGCTTGTGCTCAGTGCCAATATGGCGGGATGCACCTTTGTTGGAAGACCTCTTGTAGAAGGAACAAAATCCCTGCAAAATTTTAATATTGTAGCTAAAAATCTGGAAACAGATAACATGGGTGCTTATATGGAATCCGGGCAGGAATTAGTAAAAAGAGTAATGACATTTAATTATACCAAAACAGAAGCTCCCAGAATTCTTATGCTTCACGCAGGAATTAAGGAAATATCAAATAGTCTGATATTATGGAACAGAGTAAAAAGCTACCTTACCAATTGTGAAATACAGGAAATCTCACTAAGAAATGGCACTGTGGTGGATTGCATTGGGTGTCCCTATAGCCAATGCCTGCATTTTGGAGAAATTGGCACTTGCTTTTATGGAGGGATTATATCGGAACAGGTTTATCCGGCTATCTTACAATCAGATGTATTAGTACTGGCATGTCCTAATTATAATGATTCCGTCAGTGCAAATATTGCTGCTTTTATAAATCGTCTTACGGCTTTATTCATGACCCATAAGTTTTATGAAAAAGCTTTGTTTGGCATTGTAGTATCAGGGTATAGTGGAAGTGACATTGTAGCTCAGCAATTGATCAGCTCTCTTAATATGAATAAAACTTTTTATCTTCCAGGGAGATTTGCCATGATGGAGACTGCAAATAATCCGGGAAGTGTTCTGGAAATTCAAGGGATTGAAGAACGGGCAGCTGACTTTGCACGGAATATTTTAGCGAATAAATGTTAAATGAATAACAAGTAAAGCAAAGGCTTGCAATATTACCCTTAAATGGAGTATAATTTATTAGTTATGAGCAAAAATAACAAAATAATGAGAATTAACAAATGAAAGGATGTGAAAACTGTGGAGGTTGGACCGAGTCCGGAGCGAAGAAATTTAGTTAAATACAAATACAGGGTAGATTCACGGTTTTTGCATGCAATGAAGGATAAACTGAAGGTGTTTTAATATCTGGATTTACCCCATATAGAAGTAAGGAGGTAAATTCCCATGGAACAGGAAAAGACTTTAAATGAAACACTAGCAGATATTCTGGAACTATTAGAGAATAAAAGGTATGGAAAAGCAAGGGACCTTTTACTTGAGAATAATGCGGTTGATATTGCTGAAATATTAGAAGATATAATGGGAGAACTTGGAGTAGAAAAGTCCGTTATTGTATTCAGGACTCTTCCCAAGGATGTATCAGTAGAGGTATTTTCATACCTTCCCATTGAAGATCAGGTTGAAATCATAAATGCCATTACAGATAAAGAAATGCATTTTATCATGGAAGAACTGGCTTTTGATGATATGATTGACGTTTTAGAAGAACTGCCGGCTAATGTAGTAGACAAAATACTGGAAAAAACGCCGAAAGATGAACGGAAACTGATTAATACATTTTTAAATTATCCGGACACTTGTGCAGGAAGTCTGATGACCCCTGATTATATAAGTCTTCAGAAGGATATGAGCGTCGCAGAGGCGTTAGCATACATTAAAAAAGAGGGTATGGACAGTGAAACTGTTTATACTTGTTACGTGAAAGATAAGGGAAGAACCCTTTTAGGGATTGTTTCTCTTAGAACTTTAGTTATTGCAGATGATAATCTGTGTATTTCAGAACTTATGCATACTGACTTTGTCAGCGTCAATGTGTATGACGACCAGGAGAAAGTATCAGATATATTTAAAAAATACGGGTTTCTGGCTATTCCAGTAGTGGATAAGGAAAACAGACTTGTTGGCATTATTACAGTAGACGATATCTTAGATGTCATCGAGGAAGAAACCACAGAAGACTTCGAGAGAATGGCCGGTGTTATTGACAGCTCTGACAAAGAGTATTTGGATATGAGTGTCTGGCACCATGTGAAGAACAGGATTCCATGGCTTTTTCTGTTGATGTGTTCCTATGTTATAACAGGGGGAATTATTGCCAGTTTTGAGGGTGTACTGTCAAAGGTCATCTGTTTAGTGGCGTATCTTCCAATGCTTATGGGTACAGGAGGTAACTCCGGATCACAGTCTGCCACTCTTATTATTCGTGGTATGTCAGTAGATGAAATAAACCTTTCTGATTTTGGTAAAGTCATGTGGAAGGAAGTGCGGGTCAGCGCCATTGTAGGTCTGGTTTTAAGTTCCTTAAACTTTGTAAGAATCTGCTGGCTGGATGGTCATGGGCCTATGGTAGCACTGACTGTGTGTGGTTCTATGCTTGTTATAGTTATCGCCGCAAAAGTTATAGGAAGTATGCTGCCTATGCTTGCGAAAAAAGTTGGGATTGACCCTGCATTAATGGCATCCCCAATGATTGCATCCCTTACAGACATGGTTTCTGTTATAACCTATTTTTTAATGGCTTCAGCCATATTAGGAATTTAATACAGGTTTTTTTATGAAAAATGGTTTAATTACTTTAGAATATGTAAATACTGTAATCAAGAGACGAAAGAGAAACATACATAAAGGTGATTGTGGAAGAATTCTCCTGATTGCAGGGTCCTTTGGAATGGCGGGTGCTGCTGTTCTGTGCGGAAGAGGGGCATTGCGAAGTGGCGCAGGTCTTGTACAAATAGCCACACCGGAAGAACTTTTCCCAATAATTCAGGCAGGGGTACCTGAAGCAACCTGTGTTTCAAGAAAGTCTCTTAATTTGGACAGGCAGCGATACGATGCTATTGCGGCGGGTCCCGGGTTAGGGGAGGATTCAGAAGATGCAGACTTAATCGGAAAATTATTAAAAGAATATGAAGGAACTTTTGTGTTAGATGCAGATGGATTGAATCAGATTGCAATAAATAATATGCAGGAAAAATTAAAAAATGCTTCATGCAAAGTAATAATTACTCCTCATATTGGGGAAGCTGCAAGACTGCTTTCCATTGATATTGCCCGTGCAAAGGCCATGGACAGGCAGGAACTTTCAAGACTTCTTGTAGAAAAAACAAATGCCATAGTAGTGCTAAAAGGGGAAGGGACTATTGTGGCAACGCCACAGGGAAATTCATATACTAATACTACAGGTAATCCCGGAATGGCTACAGCAGGTGCAGGAGATGTCCTTACAGGAATCATAACTTCACTTTCAGGCCAGGGTATTTTACCTGAAGATGCTGCTAAATCGGGTGTCTACCTACATGGTCTGGCAGGTGATTTAGGAGCGGAAAAGATAGGGGAATATGGACTTATAGCTGGAGATATAGCAGAAATGACAGCTATAGCCATAAAAAAAACATTGGGATAAAACTAAAGTAAAAGAGATTAACAGAAAATTGGAGAGTGAGTGACTTGTTAGTTAAAAAAGGCGACATTTACTTCGCAGACTTAAGTCCGGTCATAGGCTCTGAACAGGGGGGTATAAGACCCGTTCTTGTAGTGCAAAACGATGTAGGCAATAAATACAGCCCCACTATTATTGTAGCAGCTGTTACGTCACAGCTAAATAAAGCAAAATTGCCTACGCATGTTGAAATAGATGCTAAAGATAATGGATTAAGTAAAAAGTCGGTGGTTCTGCTTGAACAGCTCAGAACAATTGATAAAAAGAGGCTAAAAGAAAGAATTGGAGCCATCGATGAATCGCTTCTTCCAAATGTGAATGAGGCATTGACCGTTAGTTTAGGAATTGCACCTCACAATATGAGTTAGGTGTAATCATATATAAATCAATATAAAACAGCACTCAGCAGAGTGTATTAAAAGGGAAATGGGAGGAAGATATGAAGAAGAGCGTAATAATATCTCTAGTAACAATAATTGTAATGGTACTTGGAATTTCAATTGCTATGGCAGCAACAAATCAGCCTGGATCAGAAACAGATCCGGTTGTTACTAAAAGTTATGTAGACAGCAAAACTTCATATTCGCCTATAAGTCTTACAGCAGGACAAAAGCTGATCGGAGGAGAAGGTGCAGAAATTATTTTGCGAAGCGGAGAAGCTACCGCTATAGACAATGGCGCAAATGGTGTTTCTGATCTTACTGTTGGAACTGATCTAATGACTGGCAGTCAGGTGGCGACAAACCACCTGCTGCTGGTTCCAAGAAACGATGGCAGAGGCATAACAGCCCTGACGGACATATGGGTGATGGTAAGAGGTACATATACTATTAAGTAGCATTTGGAGAATAAGGAGTTACATATTTATGAGGGCATTTTTAAAAGAAAACAGATTTTTAATCATTGTAATTTGTGTTTTTGTACTTATTTCAGGTATTTCTATAGGATACCGGATTAACATAGAGAAGCATAACAAGACTTATGATATAGTAGCAGATTACAATGAACTTCAGTTAATGGCGGAACAGACTCACAAGGATGTTTCATACTGGCTTAAACAGTTCAGGGACAAGCTTAACATCACTAAAATCGGTGTTTCCGAAGAAAGTATCATGACTCTTATGGAAGATACGGATATGGAAGTAAGCGGCAAGACCATGGATGAAGTTATGAAAGAAGCTGACTGGAAGGAAAAGTATCCTGCGGAGTTTATTCAGGGGCTGACGAAGCATGGATATGATTCTTACGATGTGCTTGTTCAAATGGATTCAAAAAGAGCGGCAGATTTTGTTTTAAATGCTGTAAAAAACAGATTTGATAAAGACAAATATTTTGCTATGGATTTTGGGGATTCTGCATATGTGGTTATAGACGGTAATTCTAAATCCGCTTTATATTCACAGCCATATAAACTGGCAAATTCCAAAAAAGGTGGATTTATCGAAAGAACGGATATTGTTGGTTCAAAAATCATGTATATCAGTTTAGGTCTGCTTCCTGAAAAAGTTGAAAAGGTTCAGGCACTGGGTCTTGAGATTGTACCCAGAACTTTATGCTATGGGGGATATAATGGAACAAAATATGGCAAAGCTGTAATCGCAGAATACAACAAGTACGGCATTAAGCCTGAATATCTCATTGCAGGTGGTGAAGGTGTCATTGGTTATGATGATGGAATTAAGCTTGCAGAAAAATATATAAAGGATAATCATATCACCATAGGACTGATTGAAAATACAACTCAGCTTCAGAACATTCTTCAGGATGGAGTGGAAGACATAGCAAAAGATACAGAGTATCATGCTGTAAGAGTATTCTCCGTATGGAATTATATACAATACAGATATAAGTTTTATGGTTATGAAGGTGCTGAAGAAATTGAGAATACTTTGTTCAGGGCTATTACTGAAAGAAATATCAGAGTTATTTATTTTAAACCTATAAAGGAAAATCAGGATTTATTTACTTATGTAACAGACATGAAAGTGTATGAGAAAATGTTTACGAATCTTGATAAAAGGTTAGCGGCACATAATTTTACGTATGGTACTGCTTCAGTGATGAAGTACCATCAGGTAAGTTATCTATTGAAAATTTTGACTTCCTTTGGCTGTGTGGCAGCGGCGGTCCTTCTTCTAAGTGCATTTTTACCGCTTAGAAAGAAGGCTAAAATGATTCTGGGTGGATTAGGCGTAATTGGTGCATTAGGTGCTTCTTATGTAATACCAAACAGTTTTGTGCTTCTGCTGAGCTTTTCTTCGGCGGTAATTTTTGCATGCCTGGCCATAACTTTATTTACAAGAGTGAGTCAGGAGCTTAGAGATACATTAAACCCGGATACTCCGGTGGTTAAGCTTATAACATTATCCGCACTTACTCTGGCAGCTTGTGTAATGGTTTCTTTAATGGGTGGTATCATGACAGCATCACCACTGTCTTCTACCAGCTACATGCTTGAAATTGATATTTTCAGGGGTGTTAAGATGGCGCAACTGCTGCCGATCGTATATTTTGCCATTGCATATCTTGCGTATTTTGGATTTGGTGAAAAGAAGAAAAATGCGGGTATATTGGAATTTCATGATATAAAAGACATGATGAATACTTCAATTAAGATATGGATGATTATTTTAGGAGCAATCATTGGTGGTGTGGGATATTACTACATTGCCAGAACCGGACATGAGTCTTCAGTTGAAGTTTCCAGTTTAGAAATGATTTTTAGAAATTATTTGGAAGATATGCTGGTTGCAAGACCTAGAAATAAAGAATTCCTGTTTGCGTTCCCGGCTATTATGCTTATGGTATATACGTCTGTGAGAAGATTTAAATTATGGCCTGTTCTCTTTGGTTTATGCGGTGTTATCGGTATGACATCTGTAAATAATACTTTTATGCATATAAGAACGCCTCTTTATCTTGGTCTTTTCAGGACAGGGTATTCTTTAATATTTGGTATAATTATGGGTATTGTTGGAATTCTTGTCTTTGAAATTGCTCACAGAATATATGTAAAATGGGTAGGACCGTTTCTCTCAAGCTATGCAGATCAGGAAGAGGCAGGTAATTAATGTATAGAATTCTAATTTCAGGCTACTATGGATTCAATAATATAGGGGATGAATCCATTTTACGGGCGGTTATTGACAATCTGCAGGACAGGCTTGATAATATTGAAATCACGGTATTGTCACAAGACCCTGTATCCACAGCGGAGAAATATGGAGTAAAATCCGTGAACCGGAAATCCATAAAGAGCATAGTGGCAGCTGTCAGAAGGTGTGATTTACTTGTTAGCGGTGGTGGAAGTCTTTTGCAGGATGTTACCAGCAAAAAAAGTATATTATACTATCTCATCATCATGTGGATGGCTCAGTTTTTCAGGAAAAAGATTTTTATTTACAGTCAGGGAATCGGCCCGATAAACTCCAGCTTAAATAGAAAGCTGACCGCCGGAACGCTAGCCAGAGTTAGTGGTATAGTGGTCAGAGATGAAGCTTCCAAGGAATTCCTTGCAGAGATTGGAGTAAACTCTGATAGAGTGGTAGTTACTGCCGATCCGGTACTGAGAATAAAACGGGTGCCCCTTATGATTGGGGAAGAAATCCTTCGAAAAGAAGGCATTAAAATTAATAAAGAACAGCTGACAGTAGGATTTGCTATAAGAGAGCGAAAACTTAACAGTGAATTCATTGAGGAACTGTGCATTGCCATGGACCGGCTGGTTACAGAGCAAAATGCCCAGATAATTCTCATTCCTTTTCATTATTCAGAGGATGTGAGTGTAATTGAGGAGATAGAAAAACGCCTGGGTGATAAGGTATGTTCTGTTAAACATAAATATTTAACAAATGAAATGCTAAGTATCATAGGCAACATGGATCTGCTGGTAGGAGTGAGACTGCATGCACTGATACATTCTGCCATTATGGATGTACCAATGATTGGTATTTCTTATGATCCTAAAATCAACTCTTTTATGAAATCTATAGGAATGAAGGCTATGTGTTCAATCTATGATTTTAATAATGAGGATTTTATAGAAGAGTTTAATAAGACGATACAACATAAAGAAGTAATCAAAAAAAGAGTGCAGGAACGGCTTGTAAATTTAACAAAGGCTCTTGACACAAATGAAGAAATGATTAAAGAGATAATGGAGAAATAATGGAAAATAGCAAACGAATAAGAATTCTAGATGTTCCTGTGGATATGGTCAATAATCAGCAGGCCATGGAAATCTTTAAAGGTCTTATGGAAAAACCAGGTTGTGATTTAATTGTAACTCCCAATTCTGAAATAATAATGAATGCAACCAGGGATCAGGAACTAAAAATGCTTATACAAGAAGCGGGTCTTATTATTCCCGATGGCATAGGCCTTGTATATGCATCTAAAATAATAGGGATGCCTCTGAATGAAAGAGTGACAGGGGTAGACTTTCTAAACAGTATATTGGCGTTCCTGGAACAGAATGGAAAATCAATTTACCTGCTTGGGAGTAAGCCGGCAAATGAAGAGAGGCCGTCTGTTGCAGAGCTGGCAGGACAGAATATGCTTATCAAATATCCAAATCTTAAAATTGCAGGCACCCACGACGGATATTTTAAAAAGCATGAAGAAGCTGATTTAGTCAGAGAAATCAATGAATCTGGTGCAGAATTTTTATGTGCCGCTCTGGGAGCTCCAAAACAGGAAAAGTTTATATATGAGCACAGAAATGAATTTGCCAATATCCGTGCAGGAATAGGTGTGGGTGGAAGTCTTGATGTGTGGGCTGGAACTGTAAAACGTGCACCAATATTCTATCAGAAACACGGTTTGGAATGGCTTTACAGGTTTATACAGGAACCTAGCAGATATAAAAGAATGGCCCAATTACCATTATTTATGGTTAAAGTCATTGCAAATGGTAAGCAATAGTCGCAAGAAGGAGGCGAGTAATATGAAATACCCAGAATTAAAGGAAATCGCTCAAAAAATCAGAATTGATATAATCAGAGCTATACATGCAGCAGGATCAGGCCATCCAGGTGGTTCTCTTTCAGCAACAGATATCGTTACAGCATTATATTTTCGTGAAATGAATATTGACCCAAAGAACCCTAAAATGCTAACAAGAGATAAATTCATTTTATCGAAAGGACATGCAGGTCCTGTTCAATACGCAGCCCTGGCTGAAAAGGGATTTTTCCCTGTAGAGGATTTACTTACCCTGAGAAAAATCGGTTCAAAACTTCAGGGACACCCTGATATGAAGAAGGTGCCAGGCATTGAAATGTCCACTGGTTCCCTTGGACAGGGATTTTCTGTTTCCGTGGGAATGGCTCTGGCAAACAGAATGGATAATAATGAAGGCAGAATTTATGTACTTCTTGGAGATGGAGAAATTCAGGAAGGTATTATCTGGGAAGCAGCTATGTCGGCTGCACATTATGGCCTGGATAATCTTACTGCTGTTCTGGACTGGAACGGACTTCAGATTGATGGCAGAAACGAGGACGTTATGACGGTAGCTCCGGTGGATGAAAAATTCAGGAGCTTTGGCTGGAATGTTCTGTACATTGATGGACATAATTTTGATGAAATTGTTGAAGCATTTAATAAAGCAAGACAGACAGAGGGAAAGCCAACTGTTATTATTGCAAAAACTGTAAAAGGTAAAGGGGTTTCCTTTATGGAGGATAATCCGGGATGGCATGGAAAGGCACCAAGCGATGAAGAAGCAAAGAAAGCAGTAGAAGAACTGGGAGGTGAATGGTAATGGCAGAAAAGATGGCAACCAGACAGGCATATGGACAGGTACTTGTAGAACTGGGACAGAAATATGATAACTTGGTAGTAATGGATGCAGACCTTTCAAAATCAACGATGACTGCAGATTTCGGCAAAAACTTCCCTGAACGATTTTTAAATATGGGGATTGCAGAACAGAACTTATATGGTGCTGCAACTGGTCTGGCTATGTCAGGAAAGATTGTATGCGCCAGCACTTTTGCTATGTTTGCAGCAGGAAGAGCTTTTGAAATTATTAGAAACTCAATTGGGTATCCTCATGCTAATGTTAAAATCTGTGCTACTCATGCAGGCATTACTGTAGGAGAAGACGGTGCCAGCCACCAGACTTTTGAGGATATAGCCCTGATGAGAACTATACCTGGGATGACTGTCATTAATCCTGGTGATGCTGTCTCAGCAAAGGAACTGATCAGACAGGCAGTAGCTTTTGTGGGCCCAGCCTATATCAGACTTGGCAGGGCAGCAGTTCCTATGATTTATAATGAAAAATCTGTTATAGAAATAGGAAAGGGTAATTGCATACGAGAAGGCAAAGATTATACGATTATCGCCACTGGAATTATGGTAAATGAGGCTATGATAGCAGCAGATCAGCTTGAAAAAGATGGCATTGACGTAAGAGTAATCGATATGCATACAATTAAACCAATCGATCAGGAGATTATCATTAAAGCGGCTACAGAAACGAAGGGAATTGTTACAGCTGAAGAACATTCAGTAATTGGAGGTCTTGGCTCTGCAGTGGCAGAAGTGGTTAGCAGGCATGCTCCTGTAAAGATGGCCTTTGTGGGACAGCAGGATACCTTCGGTGAATCAGGAAAACCAGATGAATTAAAACAAAAATATGGGATGACGGCGGCAAATATTGTAGCTGCAGTTAAATCTCTATAATTAAAACCGCAAAAATAAAAATAGACGAATATTTGTCTCCCTTTGTGAATAGATTTTTGTATATCGGAAGATTATGAAGATTTACAGGCGAAGGGAGTTTTTATTGTGAGCGAGAATAAGTTTTTGAAAAAGCTGAATGGGCCCTGGAAAAAAGTTATTATAATGATTTTAATTATAATAGTAGTTGTTGCAGCGGTCTTTTTTGCTATGAATTATTTTAAAGGGTCAGAAGCCGTAAAATTTAAAGTGCTTGGAGAAAAGGACATTCCTCAGGATATCGTAGGCCAGGTAATACCGGAATACAGGGATTTGGAAAGAGCCCTTGCATGTATGGTAGATGATAAAGTATATGTACTTGTTTCACGAGGTGAAAAACCTACATCAGGGTTTGATGTCAAGATTGACAAGATGGTTGTAGAAGAAAAAGATGGTGTGACAAATCTGGCTGTTTATGCAAATTTTGCTGACCCGGAACCAGGTGCAGCACTTACTCAGATTCTGACGTATCCTCTTAAGGTAGCAGAAACTGAATTAACTCAATTGCCTGACCAGATAGAACTCAGAGTGCAATATAAATAAAGTTTAATTACCCCGTCCCCTGAATTTTAGCACATCCGGGACGGGGATTTTTTATGGACTAAAGGATTTTTAAAGCCTGCTAAGGAGGTATAGCAGGGCAATAGAATGTAAATTTTTATCGACTCCAGCACCAAATAAAGAACCTAATAATATGGCGTCTCCTAATCCTCTGTTGTAGTCTGACATGTATCTGCCATAACGGTATCCTTCCGACAGACTCTTATCCTGTAAAGATTCACGGTATGGCCTTCGCTGAAGGGCCGTTGTTACGCTGGGATTATAATAGTCCCCTGTCATGCTATGATAGATTACTTTAAATTCTTCTGCGTGACGCATTTCATCGTTTGCCATCTCATAAATCACTTGTTTACTTACCTGGTCCGGTGCAATTTCAGCTAATTGTTTATAGTATTCACAGTCAGATAATCCCTCATCAATATAATTTCTTAATGATTCTGGTAACGTCATAAGTTAAACCCACTTTCTTTTTATTTTTTATTAATCAGTATATGTTTTTAAATAAATTACGTTATCAATACGTGTAAAATAATGTAATAATTGCTTGCTTTTTACTTACATTAAATGTAATATATGTTTAAATTAACCTGGTATCCCATAAGTAAAATTATATAAATATAGAGGAGGAAATTTAATGAACAGGATTTTTGTAAGAGAACAGTACGATGAAGAATACTGTTCTGTTAAAAGTAGATTTAAAATAGGAGTTATGGGTATGGGGCAGGCAGTGGGTACAAGCTTTGTGGCCACTGCAATTGCAAAAGAATTGTCAAAAGAAAAGGAGAAACATATAGCCTATCTGGAGGTAAACCGTAATATTGACAAAACATTTCTTTATGACAGTTTAGGTATGGACAAAAGATTTGCCGGAAGAAATTTTTTTGACTTTTATACTGAGACTGCCCAGGGAAAAAGTATAACAGGGATGGTTAATCTGGATGAACATATTAACTGGGCATTATGTATTCCAGAAAATGTTATGACTACCGGGAAAAGAGTTTTAGAAAATATTGAACTGTGCAGAATGATTAATAACATAGAAGGAAACTACATTATTTGTGACATTACATCATGTGATAAACTGGAACAGATTTTAAAGGAGATGGATGTGATTGTGTTTGTAATCGATCCAATACCATCAAAACTAATAAGAGCATATGAATCCCTCTGTCTAATAAAGAAATGCCAGCTTTCCGGCCAGAAAATTGTATGGGCAGTAAATAAATATAATGCTGGTATTAATAAAAGAGAATTTAGTGATTTTGTAAAATTAAAGCAGTTTATTAAAATCCCATTAATTCCTCAGGAAGAAATTTATCTGGCAGAATATAACTGTAAGCTTCCATATAGTGTGAAATCAGTGAAAGCCTTGTTAAATGAGCCTATAAGGCAAATTCTTCACATAATCGACAATTAAATGTAATACTTTTGTAATAAAGGTTACTATTTAAAAAAGAGTAAATTTGCGTTATAATAAAAAGCAGTGCTATATGTAATTTTATGTAGAACAATAGATATTTTTGATGATAAATAGCAACCGGGAGGTTACCCTATATGATAGTTTTTAAAAACGTTACTAAGACCTATAGAACAAATATAGGTTTAGATAATGTTAGTGTTAAGATAGATAAAGGTGACTTTGTCTTTCTGGTAGGCCCCAGTGGGGCAGGAAAGTCTACTTTTATTAAACTTATTCTGAAAGAAATAGATGCAGATTCAGGCAGTATCAAAGTAAATGGAACAGAAATAACAACTTTATCTAACCGGAAAATTCCCAAGCTGCGGCGAAGTACGGGGATTGTTTTCCAGGACTTCAGGCTTTTGCCTAAAATGACGGTTTATGAAAATGTGGCATTTGCCATGGAAATTATTCATATGAGTTCCAGAGCCATTAGAAGACAGGTTCCCCAGGTGCTTAGTCTGGTGGGAATCAGCAACAAAGCAAATAAATATCCCGATGAACTGTCTGCTGGTGAACAGCAGAGAGTTGCCATAGCCAGAGCTATAGTAAATAATCCAACTGTACTTATTGCGGACGAGCCTACGGGAAATCTGGATCCGGATACAGCCTGGGAAATCATGAGGCTTTTAGAACAGATTAATCTAAGAGGTACTACTATTGTTATGGTAACTCACGCCAAGGATATTGTAGATAAAATGGGAAAAAGGGTTATTGTAATTGAAAAAGGCAAAATTGTGAGAGATGACGTAGGTGCTTATCTGAAAGAAGAGGATACCCCGAAACATAAACATACGGGTATGTATATGGGAGGTGTGTTTGGCAACCATGTTTAATAGCATAAGATATACACTGAAACAGGCGTTTATTCAGGTTTTCAGAAATAGAAATATGAGTCTGGCTTCCGTTTTTTCCATTACAGCTATGATGCTGATATTGGGTCTGTTTTTTGTTTTAATTGTAAATATCAATATGGCAGCAGAGGCCGCAAAGCAGGAATATGATACAGTTCAGGTGTATTTATTAGATACTACTACATATGATCAGGCCCAGGATATGATTTCACAAGTGAAAGGACTTCGGGGTGTAGCTGATGCAACTTATCTTTCTAAAGAGGACGCTCTTGCAGATTGGAAGGCTGACTGGGGAGAACGGGCATATCTGCTGGATTCTTTAAATGGTAATCCTCTTCCAAATTCCGTAATGGTTAAGGTAGATTCCCTGGAAACATCCGATACTGTTGTAGATGCTTTAAAAAAATATGATGGAGTAGAGGATGTTAAGTACTATAAAGAGACAGTTGAGAAATTAGTTAAAATTACAGATGCCATTCAGATAGCCGCGTTGATTATTATGGTTTTCTTAGTGGTTGTTTCTGTTGTAGTCGTTTCAAATACTATTAAACTTACCGTTCTGGCAAGATCAAGAGAAATCAGGATTATGAAGTATGTAGGTGCAACCAACTGGTTTATACGGGGACCGTTTTTACTGGAAGGTATTATAATAGGAATGATTTCTGCCGGGGTCTCCGCGGGAATAGTCGCATTTGTATATGGTAAAATTGTTGGACTGATAGGAAGGGATTTATTCCTGATTCTGTCCACCCCAATGGTTTCACAAAGCTTTTTGACAGTAAATTTAATTTATATTTTCTTGGCTATAGGTGTAAGCATCGGAGCTTGTGGAAGTATTGTTTCCATGAGAAGGTTTTTAGACACATAGAAAAGGATGGAGGATTTACATATGAGAAAAGTGATATCATATACTTTAGTATTTGTGCTGGTCTTTTCATTTGGGACTTTAGGTCTTACCTATGCTGGAAGTTCGGCACAGAATAAACTGGATGATGTTAATGACCAGCTAAGCAGCGTTAAGAGTCAGCTGCATGAAGGAAAAAAACTTGAAAATTCATTAAATAAGGAAATACAGAATCTGGAAGGAAAAATCAATGCTTCACAGGCGGAGATTGATTCTTTAAACGGAAATATAGCAGCAACACAAAATAAAATAACGGAAGCTCTGGCACAATTGGATCAGCTGGAAAAGAACATGGACGTGCAGAATAATAATCTGAACGGCCGATTGAGAACCATGTACAAAAATGGATCTGCAGGATTTATTGATGTGCTTCTGGGCTCCACCAGCGTAACGGATCTTATGACAAATCTGGACCGGGTTCAGCGAATTTATGACAGTGATAAACAACTGATGGAACAACTTCAGGAAGAACACAATCTGATAGATGCTCAGAAGAAAAACTTATTAAATCTTCAATCCCAACTGGTTGCATCAAAAGAAGAAGCAGCACAAAAGAAGGAAGATTTAACTGAAAATCAGTCTGCTGTTGCAGATAAGAAGGCACAGGTTGCAAGCAATAATGATGCACTGGAGGATATGGAGCAATCATTCCTGGCCGAAGCCAACAGATTGAAGGCAGAAATTCTAGCATCCCAGAGTACGGGAACTACATATAAAGGTGGAACCATGCAATGGCCCGCTCCAGGTGTTACCAAGATTACTTCACCTTTCGGATACAGAATCCATCCTATTCTTAAAGTTAAAAAACTCCATACAGGTGTTGATATTGGTGCACCGTCGGGGACTACCATCGTTGCAGCCAATGCAGGAACCGTTATTAAGGCAGGATGGAATAACAGCTACGGCAATATGATTATGATTGACCATGGTGGCGGAATTGTTACTCTGTATGCCCATAATTCCAGTTTGTTGGTGAAAGCCGGAGATGTAGTTTCCAGAGGACAGGCTATTTCAAAATCCGGTTCAACAGGACAGTCTACTGGGCCGCATCTTCATTTTGAAGTTCGTGTAAATGGTAACTATGTAGATCCACAATCTGGATGGATCTAAAATTTAAGAATACATAAAAGGCGACAAATGAATAAAATAAATCCGATAATAATAGAATTATTAAATAAAAGAGGCATTTCAGAAGAAAATGAAATACTTGAATTTTTGTCGGACAAACCACAGAAAACTTATGATCCATTCCTGCTTCACGATTTAGAAGCGGGAGTGGATTTAATATTGTCCGCAATAAAAGAAAAAAAGAGAATTTGCATATATGGGGACTATGATGCAGACGGGATAACATCTGTAAGTATCCTATGGCAGTTTTTATCCAATTTTAATGCAGACCTGATTTATTATATCCCTTCCAGATTTAATGAAGGATATGGTTTAAACAAAGAAGCGATTACTAAGATTAAAGAAATGGGCACAGGATTAATTATAACTGTAGACTGTGGCAGCACTTCTTATGAGGAGGTAGAGTTTGCCAAGGAATCAGGTATGGACATAATGGTAACGGATCATCATAGCATAACAGACAATGTGGCAGACTGTATATTGATTAATCCAAAGCACCCAGAGTGTAAATATCCATTTAAATATTTAGCTGGTTGTGGAGTTGCTTTTAAACTGGCTCAGGGAATCCAAAGAAAAGCCCAGCTATCAAAGAGAACTGTAAATGAACTTTTAGACTTAGTTGCAATTGGAACCATTGGTGATATTGTTCCTTTAATCAATGAAAACAGGACTTTGGTAAAATACGGAATGAACATAATAAAGGAAGGGCATAGAAAAGGCCTTGGACAGTTGATTAAAGATATTTCCCTGCATGCTGAAAAAATTAAATCGGATCATATTGCATTTGGGATTGTGCCTCATTTAAACGCTGCAGGACGTATGCTAGATGCAAAAATTGGTGTTGAACTGATGAAAAGCAAAGATCAGGCAGTGATGCAGACTATTGCAGAAGAGTTGATTAATAATAACCGGCAGAGGAAGAAGGTTCAGGAAGACACCTTTATAAAATGTGAGGAAATTATCTTGAAAGATCATGGGGATGATTTGTTTTTCATTATAAACTGCCCAGATGCTCACGAAGGCATTTCTGGAATTGTAGCCGGAAAGCTGAAAGACAAATATCATAAACCTACAATGATATTAACCCCTACAGGCGATGGTTATTTAAAAGGTACTGGAAGAAGTATAAAAAATATTAATCTGTATAATATTCTAAAGGAGCAGGAAAAATTATTTGAGAGATTCGGAGGCCATGCAGGAGCATGTGGACTCCTGATGAAAGTTGAAAACCTACAAGGCTTTCGTGATGGTATTTCTGAATCCATGAAAAAAATCCTCGAAACAAATCCTGATATTTTTCAGGAAGATATGGAAATTGACTTAGCTTTAAATGGAAATGATCTGACTTTTGAACTGATATATGAGTTAGAAAGATTAGCCCCATTTGGAAACTTAAACGAAAAACCCTATGTGGCCTTAACAAATATAATCATAAAAAATCTGCATTACATGGGAAGTGAAGATAAACATGCAAGGTTTTCTGCTTACTGTAATGATGGCGCTATCGTTCAGAGTGTTATTTTTAATAAGGCAGCTGAATTAAAAGAAAAGCTTACCAGTGAAAAGACAGTAACACTTTTAGGAAGTCCAGATATATCAGAATGGAATGGTACAAAAAAAATACAATTTTTGGTCAACGATATACAATAGCTATGTTAAAATATAGAGATATATAAATAAATTGCGGAGGCAAAATATGATGCAGATAAAAAGACGTAACCTGGTTATAATGATAATTATTGCTGCACTTTTAGGAAGTTTCGTTACTTTTGCAGGGATTACATTTATACCCGGTAATACGGTGAGAATAAGCAGGGAAGATTATGATTTATATAAGACAATTATCAACAGATATGCTAAAGTGGAAGCACTTTATGAGACCTTAAACAAATACTATTATAAAGATCTGGATCAGAATAAACTGATTCAGGGAATGTGTTATGGATTATTTGAGGGAACAGGAGACCCTTATACTAATTACATGTCCAAAGAGCAATATGATAATTTTGTCATTAAAACTACAGGAAAACTGGAAGGAATAGGGGTTACAGTTGGTGCTAACACCGATGGGTATATTGTTGTTGTTTCAACCATTAAAGGTAGTCCGGCAGAGGATGCAGGAATTAAAACCGGGGATTTAATTATTGCCGTGGATGATGTGGCTTATAAGGGCTCACAGCTGGACCTGGCAGTGGCAAATATGAGAGGAAAAGCCGGCTCAAAAGTTAAAGTGACTTATTTAAGGGATGGAAAAAGTATTAGTGTGAATTTAACACGAGAAAAAATAAAGCTGAATTCTGTATTTGCTCAGACCCTGGATCATAATATCGGATATATTTACATCAGTAGTTTTGAAACAGATACAGCAGCAGAGTTTAAAAAAGAATTACACGGCTTTGAAGTAAAAGGAGTATCTGGATTAATCATTGACCTTAGAAATAATGGTGGCGGTGTTGTTGAAAGTGGAATAGAAGTTGCAGATCAGTTACTGGATGAGGGAGTTCTGGCGTATACAGAAGGAAAAGCACAGGAACGTACCTATATGAAAACTAAAGAAGGAAAGACTTCGCTACCATATGTGCTTTTGATTAATGGCGGAACTGCCAGCACTTCTGAAATTGTATCTGCAGGGATTAAGGATAATAAGGGCGGTAAAATAGTTGGAACCAAGTCTTTTGGAAAAGGTATCATTCAATCTATGGCACCGCTGAAAGATGGAGATGCTATTAAGATTACCATTGCCCAGTATTTTTCGCCAAAGGGTAAGGTAATACAGAAAATTGGTGTTGAACCAGATTATGTAGTGGAACTACCCGAAAATAGTAAGGTCGATACTCAGTTAAATAAGGCTATGGAATTGTTAACGAAAAATAAATAGGAAACGAATTATAAATCACGTAGGAAAAATAAGAAATTTTCTTACGTGATTTTTTATATATAAATAAAAAACTAAGATATCAAATTTAAAATAAAAGAATCAATCAGACAAAAAATTACCCTTTCAGGCATTCTTTATACATTGTGGAAAGGTATTTTTTTGTTATAATATTAAATATACATTACATGATAAAAATGGATTGTAATCCTCGATACATTTTGAATAGATAAAACAAGTGAATAGGGGGAGGAAAATGGAAATAATCAAATCAATCTATGATATAGTGGATATTGATGCTCTACAGGAAATGCAGGACAATTTTGCAGAAGCAGTGGGAATGGCTTTTATTGCAGTTGATTATAAAGGTAATCCCGTAACGAAACAAAGCGGGTTTACAGAGTTCTGCGCCAGAGGCCGGAAATATCCTGAATTCATGGGGTTATGTTATCAATGTGATGCTCATGGCGGACTGCATGCGGCTATTTCAGGAAAGCCTCATATTTATATATGCCATGCGGGATTGATAGATTTCGCAGTTCCTCTTATGTATGAAGGTGATTATTACGGGGCCATAATGGGAGGACAGATTAGTACAAATTATGAAGATGCTGATACTGAAAGAGAATTGGAAAAGGTAATTGACAGAAAATCCAACTGGAAAGACAAATCTGAACTTGTTGAAACCTATACAAAAGTGAGAAGTATTTCTTTTAACCGGATTGAAGCCGTAGTGACCCTAATGTTTGAACATGCCTGCAGTTTAATGGAACAGGGACATTTAAAACGGGTCAGAGAGGAGTTAGAACTTAAAAGTTCTGAAGTATTGGAAGAAAAAAGCAGGAGAGTTGAACTGGAAAAGAGTTTAAGAGAAAATCAACAGTGTATTTCAACTGGTGCTCTAAAGTCGGTATCACTCTTTTCAAGTCTTAGTGTAATTTCCAGATTGGCATATATTGAAGATGCTAAAAAAACAGAGAATGCCATTTATGTTTTATCGGATATGCTCCGGTATACATCAGAAAAAAGAAACAGCCAGATAAGTACTTTAGGTGAAGAACTTACCTATGTAGAAAACTATCTGAAGATGCAGCGCATACGCCTGGAGGACAGATTAAGGTACGAAATTGATGTGGAAGAAGACTTTTACAGTGTGGCCTGCCCATATATGATGATACAGCCAATCGTAGAAAACTCCGTTGAATATGCTGTTGAACCGAGAAAAGAAGGAGGCATTATAAAAATTACCTGTTTACAAAAAGGAGGAGATCTGGTGGTATCTATAGAAGATAATGGATTTGGGATTTCAAGAGATACCATTGAAAATATAATCAATGAAGATTTTGCCATGATGGCAGAAATAGACAGATATGATTTATATAATATTAATAAAAGTTTAATCGGATTGTTTGGGAAAAAGTATAGATTAATCATAGAAAATGTACCAGATGGTACGGGTACCATTGTAAAATTAAAATTACCTGTCAAAAGTAATTTAGTAAAATAATTGTGATGTCTGAACACTTGGAGGTATGAAGATGTGTAAAGTACTTGTGGTCGATAATGATAGGATTGAAAGACATGTTACAAGGGAAGTTTTAAACAGAAATTTCGATTCTATTGATTATGTTTATGAGGCAGACAACAATGACGAGGCATTTAGCATGCTATGTGAAAGCAAGATTGATCTGATTATATCAAATATGGCTTATTCAGGTATAAAGCTAATGAAGATGGTCAACTTTGCCAAGCACAAGAATCCCAAAACCGGAATAATTCTGACAACAGCAAAGAGTGAACGGGAAGTAGCTCATACGGTTCTAAAATTAAAAGCAGATGGGTATTTATTAAAACCTTTCAGCCCGGATTTATTATTATCTGCAGCAAGACCCTATATCATCAAAAGAGATATAGAAATAGATGAAGAAAAACATACCCGGACTGATGAGGCAATAAAGCAATTAAAAGCAGGCATAAGAGCCCATTTATATAAGAAATGCATTGATGTGGCAAAAATTTATCTGGATGTTGTATATGATGAAGAGAATGATATCAATGAGCGATGTGATATGGTAGTGGGATACCTTCAGGGCATTACAGATATAGCGGTGGAATATAAACTGGGTATAACCGAGATGCTGAATACAGTCACTCGGGAAGTGAAGTTAAAGTTTGATAAGTATGGGCTAAGATATAATACTTATTTATTGATTACCGATGTTATCACCCAATTATTTGATGAGTTAGACCAAGACTATTATTATACGGATGATGTAATTAAAGTTTTAAATTTCATAGACAGAAACATAAAAGGCGGTATTACCCTGGAGGAAGCAGCGGAATACATAAATATGAGTTCCTGTTATTTCAGTAAATTATTTAAGAAAGCAACCAAACGAAATTTTATTACATACGTTACGGACAGCAGGATTGAATTAGCCAAAGAAATGTTACGATATACAACAATGCCGATTATAAATATAGCTTATGAGCTGTCTTATAATGAGACGAATTATTTTAGTAAGGCATTTAAAAAGAAGGTAGGTGTAACTCCTACAGAGTATAGGGAGCAGTTTTTATAACAAAATAAATATAAAACACACGGTACTTTTTTATAAAGTATGGTGTGTTTTTTTTTGACAAAAACATAAAGAAAAATTTCTGAATTTAAGAAAATATGCCTGTAATTTTTAAACCTGAAATAACAAGAAAGTACATTGATAATTATTGCAGGTCAAAAAATTCCTTATGGACAGTTTAGAAATTTTTAAACAATATATTACATGACATCATCAAGAAAATCCATCGTGTTTTTATTTTTCTTTTAATATAATACCCAGTAATAGCAGAGCACCTGAAATCAGAAGACATAGGGAATGCTGATAAAAAATTGCAAGTCAGCGTTGAATTAGTTTTTATATTCAATAAAAGTATTGCAATATATAAAAATCTAATATGGAGGTATTTTAGATGAAAGATGAATTGATGAGCAAGATTGTTGAAGAAGTGATGAAGAAGGTTGATACCAATGAGATGCCAGCTTCAGGTGCTTGTACGGCAGGCTGCTGCGGACTGACAGAATTTGTTGGAACTGCCATTGGACACACCATAGGTTTAGTTATTGCTAATGTGGACCATCAGATTCATGAAAAAATGGACATTGATGCCAAGTACCGTTCAATTGGTATTGTAGGGGGAAGAACAGGAGCAGGCCCCCAGATCTTTGCTGCAGACGAGGCTGTTAAAGCTACAAACAGTGATATTTTAAAAATTGAGCTTCCAAGAGATACGGAGGGCGGCGCAGGACACGGTTCACTGATTATCTTTGGAGCTGAAGATGTATCTGATGTAAGAAGAGCTGTTGAAGTGTGTCTGAAAGATCTGGACAGAACTTTTGGCGATGTATATGGTAATGCAGCAGGCCATCTTGAATTCCAGTATACAGCCAGAGCAAGCTACGCTTTAAATAAAGCATTTGGAGCGCCAATTGGAAAATCATTTGGTATTACGGTGGGGGCACCGGCAGCCATAGGTGTGGTACTTGCAGATACAGCAGTTAAAGCGGCAACTGTTGATGTAGTTGGATATGCCAGTCCTGCTAATGGGGGCACCAGCTATTCAAATGAAGTTATTTTACAGTTCTCAGGAGATTCCGGTGCTGTGAAGCAGGCAATTATTGCAGCCAGAGATGTAGGTATGCAGTTACTTGGGACTTTAGATGATGGACCATTAAATTCAACAACAACACCATACATCATATAAGATAAGGAAGGAGCAAGAGAATGAAAAGATCAAAAAGATTTGAAGTATTAGCCAAAAGGCCGGTCAATCAGGATGGTTTTGTAACAGAATGGCCAGAAGTTGGTTTGATTGCAATGAACAGTCCTTTCGATCCTAAACCAAGTATTAAAGTTCAGGATGGAAAAATTGTAGAATTAGACGGAAAAGCAAGAGCTGATTTCGATATGTTGGATACCTTCATAGCAGACTATGCAATAAAAGCTGCAAATGCAGAAAAAGTAATGGCTATGGATTCATTGGAAATAGCAAGAAAATTGTGTGACATTAATGTACCACGAAAAGAAATATTAGATTTAACTTTATCCATGACACCTGCAAAGATTGTTGAAGTGGTTGGCAAAATGACCGTTCTGGAGATGATGATGGCTGTAACCAAAATGAGAGCCAGACTCATTCCGAGCAATCAGTGTCACGTGACAAATGTAAAAGACTCTTTTGTGCAGATTGCTGCAGATGCTGCAGAAGCTGCATTAAGAGGTTTTGACGAGCAGGAAACTACAGTAGGAGTCGCAAGACTTGCTCCGTTTAATGCCATGGGCATCTTTATTGGAGCACAGGTAGGCAGGCCTGGAATTCTTACCCAGTGCGCAGTAGAAGAAGCTACGGAACTGATCATGGGTATGAGAGGTTTTACTACATATGCAGAAACTGTTTCAGTATATGGTACGGAACCAGTATTTATGGATGGAGATGATACTCCGTACTCAAAGACATTTCTGGCATCAAGTTATGCATCAAGAGGTCTGAAAATGCGTTTCACATCCGGCACAGGGTCAGAAGTACAGATGGGATATGCGGAAGGTAAGTCCATGCTTTATTTAGAAGCCCGATGCCTTTATATAACAAAAGGAGCAGGCGTTCAGGGAATCCAGAATGGTTCCGTAAGCTGTGTGGGTGTTCCCGGCGGTGTTCCAGGAGGAATACGGGCTATTTTAGCTGAGAATCTGATCGCTATGGCTCTTGATCTGGAATGTGCGTCATCAAATGACCAGACCTTTACCCATTCAGATTTAAGACGATGTGCCCGATCCCTGATGCAGATGGTTCCGGGAACAGATTTTATCTGTTCCGGTTACAGTTCCACTCCAAACTATGACAATATGTTTGCAGGGTCAAACTGGGATGCTGAAGATTATGACGACTGGAACATTATCCAGAGGGATTTGAAAATTGACGGTGGTCTTCAGCCAGTTAATGAAGAAGAAGTTGTAGCAGCAAGAAATAAGGCAGCAAGAGTTATGCAGGGGCTGTTCAGAGAACTGGGACTTCCTGAAGTAACGGATGAGGAAGTTGAGTGTGCTACTTATGCCCATGGAAGCCAGGATATGCCAGATCGTGATCAGGCCGCAGATATTAAGGCTATTGAAGACATGATGGCAAGGAAAATAACAGGTGTAGATTTTGTCAAGGCACTGAACGGAGCTGGATTCCCAGATGTTGCTGACAGTATATTTAAGATGCTTAAGCAGAGAGTTGCTGGTGACTATTTACATACATCTGCCATTCTGGATGATAAGTTCCATGTTATAAGCGCAGTAAACTATCCTAATGATTATCGTGGGCCACAAACAGGATATCAGATCAGTGATGCCAGATGGGAACAAATTAAAAATATTCCTAATGCTGTCAGTCCAGAAGATGTGAAATAGGAGGTGGAAGTATGGCACTTGATGAAAGAATGTTAAAGAGCATTATTGAAGATGTATTGAAAGAAATGAATATAGATGCAGTCTCACAGGAAACTAAGCCAGTGGTTTCAGCTGCTGCAAACCCTGAAAGTAAGCTTGTTCTTACAGAAATGGGAAATGCAGAGAAGGGAACTTTACCAAATGAAGTTGTCATTGGTGTAGCAGCTGCATTTGGTACATATCAGACAAAAACAATCACGGGTATCCCTCATGATAAAGTACTTAAAGAGATTATTGCAGGTATTGAAGAAGAAGGAGTTAAGTACCGGGTTGTAAAAGTATACAGAACTTCCGATGTTTCTTTTGTAGCTCATGATTCTGCCAAGATCAGTGGTTCAGGAATAGGTATAGGTATTCAGTCAAAAGGTACAACTGTTATTCATCAGAAAGATTTATTCCCTCTTGCTAACCTTGAGCTTTTCTCGCAGGCACCGCTTATCGATCTGGATACATTCCGTAAAATTGGTAAAAATGCGGCAAAGTATGCTAAGGGTGAATCGCCTTCACCGGTTCCTGTTCGAAATGACCAGATGGCAAGACCAAAATATCAGGCTATTGCAGCGCTTCTTCATATCAAAGAGACGGAACATGTGGATATGAACAAGAAGCCACAGATTTTAAAAGTAGAATTTAAATAGGAGGGGCTTTTTATGGATCAGGAAATAATGATGAAACAAATAGTTGAAGAGGTTATGAAAGCAATGGCTGGTGTTCCGGCGGCTGGAAAGACAGCTGATATCTGTCAGTCCTCTAAGATTACCGCAGTAAATTATCCCCTTGGTGAAAAAATGGCAGATCAGATTTATTCCCCAACGGGTAAAAAGCTGGCAGAAATGGACCTTGATCAGATTTTAAACGGTCAGCTGACCTCAGAAGATATGAGAATTGCTCCTGAGACCTTGGAAATGCAGGCTCAGGTTGCGGAATCGGTGGGAAGAGATGCCTTTGCAGGAAATCTCAGAAGAGCAGCAGAACTGATTGCTGTTCCTGATGACAGGCTTCTGGAAATATACAATGCACTGAGACCATATCGTTCAACGAAACAGGAGCTTTATGATATTGCAGAAGAATTAGAAAATAAGTATGACTGCAAAGTCAATGCAAAGCTTGTGAAAGAAGCAGCAGAAGTATATGAAAAAAGAGGGAGACTTAAGAGAGATTAATTTTTCTTAGCCCCAATGGAGGACTTTATGAAGATTATTGCGGGTATAGACATAGGAAATGCTACTACAGAAACAGCTATTGGAAAAATACAGAATGGTAAAGCAGATTTTCTTGCCAGTGGTATCGTTCCTACAACCGGAATAAAAGGAACCTCAGCTAATATCAGTGGATTGTTTAAATCACTCACAAATGCTTTAGATGAAGCAGGATTAAAATTAGAAGATCTGGATGAAATAAGGGTAAATGAAGCTGCTCCGGTTATCGGAGATGTAGCCATGGAAACCATAACAGAAACGATTATTACAGAATCTACTATGATAGGCCATAACCCGGAAACACCCGGAGGATTGGGTGTGGGAGCAGGTGAAACAGTTCTGATTACAGAGTTAGGCCGCGTAACTGGAGGCAGAAACTACATAGTAGTGATTCCATCTTCTGTAGATTTTGAAAAGGCTGCAGAAGAAATCAATAAGTTCTCTGGCAGTAAGAATATTACTGCAGCTATTGTTCAGAAGGACGATGGAGTCCTGATTAACAACAGGTTAAACAAGAAAATTCCTATTGTAGACGAGGTGGAACTTGTGGATAAAGTCCCCCTTGGAATGTTCTGTGCAGTTGAAGTTGCCGGCGCAGGCAGCGTGGTTGAAGTTTTATCAAATCCTTACGGGATTGCAACGATGTTCAATCTGGATTCGGAAGAGACAAAACAGGTAGTACCCATTGCAAGAGCGCTGATAGGAAATCGTTCAGCAGTTGTAATAAAAACCCCTGAGGGAGATATAAAGGAAAGAAGAATTCC